>JACOYE010000007.1 GCA_016182045.1 Candidatus Microgenomates bacterium | reverse complement strand
CATTGAATCATGAGAAAATCCGAATGAAAATCATCCTCTAAGGAAGGAGGTGATTTTCATGAAGAAAGAAGAAAAATATGCAATCATCAGGGCATTTGCCAAAGATTACAAAAGATCAGCCAAATTGGAGAGGGGTAGGATCCTTGCTGAGGTTTCCAAACTAACAGGCTACTACAAAACCTATGCTTGTGAGCTTTTAACAAAACCCCCATCTTCTAAAAGATTGAGGATTAAAAGGGTTAGATTTTCTAAGTATCTTAAAGTTTGGGATGTACTCAGGAAATTGTGGGCAACATCAAACTTTGCTTGTGGAAAGATATTGGTTGAAGCCATACCAGGACTTTTGGAAAGCATGGTCAGATTTGGTGAGATTAAAGTTATCCGGGAGAAAAGGAAATTGCTGCTTAAAATCTCTGCATCAACTTGTGACAGATTGCTCAAGAGTGAAAGAAAGAAACTTGAGATTAAAGGCAGGTCTGGTACAAAACCAGGTCCACTTTTAAAACATCAAATACCAGTGAGGATATTTACCCCCTGGGATGAACAAATACCAGGCTTTGTAGAGATTGATTATGTGGCTCATTGTGGGGAAACCCTGGCTGATACTTACATCTCCAGTTTAGATGCTATAGATATTGCTACAACCTGGACTGAGAAGGAAGCTTGTTTAGGAAAATCTGAAAGAGTAACAGTTAAGGCTTTTGAGGCTTTAGAGTCAAGATTCCCATTTAAAATTCTGGGGGTTGATTCAGACAATGATGCTTTGTTTATCAACTGGCATTTTTTAAGGATGACCAAGAAAAAACAGATAACATTCACAAGATCCAGAGCATACAGGAAAAATGACCAGGCACATATTGAGCAGAAGAACTGGTCAACTGTGAGAAAGATCATTGGATACCAAAGATTGGAAACAGAAAAACAGCTGGCAATTCTAAACAGGATATACCAGCTGCTTTCTGATTACCTAAACTTTTTCATTCCCACCCTTAAGCTTGTTAGAAAAGAACACATAGGCTCTAGGGTTAAAAGGATCTATGACAAAGCTACTACTCCATACCAGAGAGTTTTAGATCATCCTAACATTGATGAAGATACCAAACTTAAGTTAAAGAGTAAATATCTCACTCTAAATCCTGCTGCTTTGTTAAGAGAAATTAACAGGCTGACTCGTCAATTACTTAAAGGTTGATTTGGTTCTGATTTAAATTGAGGCAATGATTATCCGTTCGTTCGGATTCTATCGTGATGCATAACGGGATTGATAAAATCAATCCGCAGATCCTGAGCGTAGTCGAAGGATCAAGGACTGATTATTTTTTTCAATTTTTGCCCATATTCAGCTAAAACCTTTGGCCTACAATCTTGGGGATGAAAATATAATGCCCCGTCTTCAATCCGCTCCATACCTTCTGGTTTCCTCATTACCTTCAGTTGAAACCATTTAGCTAAACGTTCTAAATAATCCGTCATTGCGAGCCCGAAGGGCGTGGCAATCTCCTTATTTATTAGATTGCTTCGTCGTTTCACTCCTCGCAATGACGAAGTAGCAGGACCCCGAGCGTCGCCAACCCAGCTTGGTAAAAATTTAAATACCCATTCATTATCTAAAAGGTACTTAGAATAAATCCCATTTCTCTGCCATAAAACCTTCATTTGTAACACTTCATGTGCAAGATAGATATCTTTGTTTGCTTGCTCTAATTTATCTTCTTCGAGTAAAGTATTTATACAAAGTTTACCAGCAATTTTTTGCCCCAAATCTCCTGCTTTTCTTCTTTGTCCTGTTAAGCTTAGTAATCCCAAAGCCAAAAGCCTGGAAATCCACAGCCGATTTTTACTGGTAATAATAAATAAATCTATATCATCATTTTTGTCAGCATTATCCATAGCCAAACCACCTGATACTCCCACTAACTTTATCCAGGGAATTGCTTTTAGAAAAATGGTTATTAATTGGGCTTTTCTTAGATACTGAGCGGACTGCGTTTGCCTTCTTTGTCTTTTACTCACCAATCTATGTTTTCCATGTAAAAAGTAATATTCTCCTTTATTCTTTATTCTTGATTCTTGATTCAACTTCTTAAGAGCTTTCTCTACTTGCCTCAATGTGACCTTCATTCCAATCAACCACTTGTGGACCTCAAAGATAGTTAGTGGATAATCAAAAATATCCGCATAAATTAAAGTTTTTAAAATAGCTTTCTCCATACATGTCATTGCGAGGAGTGATACGACGAAGCAATCTTACTCATTTATTAGATTGCCACGCTCACTTTGTTCGCTCGCAATGACAATAGTATAATACCTAAACATGTTAAATATCACTGATAACTACCCAATGAAAAATGTTACCACTTTACAAATTGGTGGTCCAGCCAAAAAATTTGTTTCAGTTTCTTCAGAAGAAGAATTAATAGAAGCTATCCAAAATGCCAAGCAAAATAATTTGGATTATTTAATCATTGGTGGTGGTAGTAATCTATTGGTAAATGATAACGGCATTGATAGTCTGGTTATAAAAAATGAGATTGGTGGAATAACCACCTCGAAGGTGGGCTTTCTTGTCCCGAGCGAAGGGAAGTCAGACTTCCCCGAAGTCGAGGGAGACTCCTTCGAGGTGAGAGTAAAAAGTGGTACCATTCTCCAGAATTTGGTTGACTATACCATCCAACATGGTTTATCTGGACTGCAAAAATTAACTGGTATCCCGGGAACAGTAGGTGGAGCAGTTTATGGCAATGCCGGAGCCTATGGCCAAACTATTTCCGACAACATTCTTTCTGTTGTCGTCCTGAGCGAGCGTAGCGAGTCGAAGGATCTCTCGCGAATGCGAGTTACTTTATCTAAAAATGACTGTAATTTTAATTACAGAGACAGTGGTTTTAAACGAAACCATTTTATAATCCTAGAAGTAACTTTCCAGTTAGAAATTGTTGATCCAGAAATTCTAGCTAAAGAAGCAGAAGATGTTTTATCTAAACGTTTAGTCAAATATCCCAAAGGCATAAAATGCCCGGGCTCATTTTTTAAAAACATTATTGCTGATACTTTACCAAAAGAGATTTTACAAAAAATTCCCAAAGATAAAATTACTTACGGCAAAATTTCTGCAGGGTATCTACTCGAGACAGTTGGAGCACAGGGACAAATCTTGGATGGTATTGAAATTGCCCCTTACCATGCTAATCTGTTTATAAATAACGGGGGTGGTACAGCCAAAGCCTTTTATGATTTAGCCCAAAAATATGCCCAAAAAGTGAAGGAAAAATTCGGAATTACACTTGAACCCGAAGTCCAATTAATTAATTTACCACCAATAACCTAAATACCAATTATTTTTTAGATCGTCCAATTTTAGGAACAGACTATATCAAAGATGAGGCATCATCTTGAGGCTGATAACCTAGTTCTCTCTTTGCATTTGAGATATCCCAGAACCTACCTTTATTATTTGAAACACCATAGTAAATCCCAAATTGAATATCTGATTGCATGCCTTTTAGGATAAGTTGCACCAAGTCTCTGTGGCTTAACCAAGTTTTCATAGACCTTTTAGTTTCATCTTTAGTCGGGTCATTATCAGCAAGAACAGTACCGATCCTAAGGCAAATAGATTGGATTTCATATAATTCATAAAATTGTCTGGCAGTTGCTTCACCAAACTCCTTACTGACTCCATAATACCCATCTGGTCTGATGGGGTCACTCGCCATAATTAAGCTCGGGTTTTCTTTAGTATGAAGATTGGGTGGAATTCCTTCATAACCACCTGTTACATGGTTAGAGCTGGCAAAAATTACCCTGCTGACAGCGAATTCTTTTGCACACTCATAAATATTTCTGGTTCCAACTATGTTATTTTTCAAAATACTATCCCAATCTGCATCAACCCTGGAATCAGCAGCCAGATGAATGATACAATTTACTCCACCCAATTTTTGGAATATAGAAATCAACTGATCTAAATTGGATATATCAGCTATGAAATGAGTATCTCTTCTGCTAAATTTTATATCTAAAGAGAAAACTTCGTACAAATTTTCCAAATAAGGGATTAATATTCCTCCAATCAACCCTTCTGACCCAGTCACTAAAATTCTCTCTTTCATATTGCTCTAATGATTCGTATCATCTTAATACAGATTATTTATTTTTATTAAGTTTATGAGGAAGTTTGATCATACAGCTGCCAATTTAATATTGGATGGGGCTTCAACTTGAGTGGCAACTACAACACCTTTTTCTGTATCATCAACTGGTATTTCTTTACCCTCATCTCTTAACACTTCTATAGCCAATTCAATACCATCTTTAATGCTTTTTAAAACTTCATCAATAGAGTCACCATAATCATACACTCCAAGTGTTGGGCAAGCAGCATTATAGACAATTCTCTTGCCCATCTTTTCCGGCTCAATAATGACCCTGTAGTTTAAAACCTGTTTTTGCATATGAGTATTTTAACATATTTATTCATCCAGCTTATGTGCTTCATTAAAGCCTTCTTCATTAAATTCAGAAGAAAAAAAAGCATCTATGATTTCTTTGGCTGCCTCTTCCTTGGTATTAACCAGAGCCATACACAAAATATTGGCATCATCCCATTTTCTGGCAAGCCTGGCAATTTCTGGAGTCCAACAAAGGGCTGCTCTTGCCCCTTTAACTCTATTGGCTGCCATACAAATTCCAGTTCCTGACCAACAAAAAACTATCCCTGCCTCAACCTTTCTTTCCGCCACCATCATCCCCACTTCTTTACCAATTTCTACCCATCTATCATTAGAAGACTGTGCCAAAATTCCTCTTAAAATAAGTTCATGACCCTGGGATTTTAAATATTCCACTACAAAATCAGTCAGTCTAGTTCTTTCGTCTGATGCCACAATCAGTTTCATATTTTCTCTCTTTCATCTTCCCGTTGGAGCAGGCGTAGCTTTTATATTAATATATTTATCCAAAACCTGAGTAACTCCCCTAGCCACAGTTTGTAAAGCCACTTGTGGATCTGTTCCAGCCAAAGTGGCATTTATCCCGTCTTCCCAATACTTTATCATCTCCTCATTTATCCCGCTGGTGTCAAAGGTATTTGATGATAAATACCAGAATTTATAATATGGGCCCTGATTAACAAATGCTCCCACAATTGGATCATTTACTAAATCTTGTGCCAAATCTACCCTGGAGTAAGGTTGTCCAAACAATCTAATCTTGGCAGCCTCTTGATATGCTAATTTTTCAGCCTCGGAAGATGTTAAAAACTTAATAAACTGCCAGGATTCCTTTTGATGCTTAGATTGTTTAGATACGGCCCAAGCCCAAAAGCTGGCCCAGCCAACCTGTCTGCCAACAAGTTGTGGCACCGGCACCACCTTAAATTTTAAATTGGGATTGGCCACTCTCAGCTCATGCGCTCTCCAGGATGGCGCAAGATAAAAACCTAACCGCCCTTCGGCAAACATCTGGGTGGAGGATGGTAAATTGACATCCCAGGTTTTCTTTCTGGGATCTGTCACAAAACCGGTATAAAAACGCAATACTTCTGCCACGGCAGAGGTGGCAGGATTTTTCAAATCTACACCAGGCTGTTGTAAAAGTAGTAAACCTAAAATATCAGACCAGTGATCAACATTTGAGGCAGTACCCAAAGCCGCTCCGGCAGTTTTTATTCCCGATTGATCCCTGACAGTCATTTTACTGGCTGAATCCATAAATTCCTGCCAATTTTTGGGAACCTGCCCTCCCACTGGTCCTAAAATATCCTCATTAATAAATAGGGCCAAACCATCAATCTCGGAAGGAGCGGCAAAAATCTGGTTATCCCTAATGAAACTCTCCCCCGCCACCGGATAAAATAAACTTTTATATTCGGAGAGGCTAAAGATATCCTCAGTAGCGGCAGCTACATCAACTGAAAACATGGGCAGCCAGGAGTTATGAATCATAAAAATATCCGGACCCACTCCCTCTCTGACTTGGGTCTGCACTCTGGTTCTGTAATTAACGGAGGATTGGCGGATAAAGCTAATTTCAATATTGGGGTTTTGTTTTTTATATTCATCAATCAGTGGCCTTATTAAACTGTCCTCTTCCCAAAGCCCCCACCAGGTCAAATTGACAGGTCCCTTATCAGTTTCCCCAGAAAAAAGTCTCGTGATATTGGGCCCAAACTTCCAAAATAAAAAGCCCAAAATAATACTTAAGGATAAAACAATAATGATGATTTTTTTCATGGTTCGACTTCGCTCACCACAAGTCTTTATTCAATTATATCTTAATCTGATACAATGGGGGCGTGGCAAAGACTAAATCATCAAATAAAAAATTTCCATTATCAAAACCCCTTTTTAAAATTAAATCTTATTTATTACCTATTTCTCTTTTTTTACTCTTGATTATATTAATCTTTGTTACCTATCAGGTAATTTTTCTTGATAAATATTACCCCTTTATCTTTCTTGGCGATACCAATGTGACCTTTTTAACCAAAGCACAGACTATTCGAGTTGTAAATGCCAAATTTAGCAACCGAGCCAATCAAAAATTACCATTTGGCCAATTTAATATTGATCTTGCCACTTCTTCTGCCAAACTTGATTTCCAAATAGTGGATGAGGCTTTTGGGGTTGGGCATTCTGGCCCATTTGGAAAAAGAGCTCAGGACCAACTTCAGGCTTTAATCTCCAAACTAATCATAAAGCCTAAAGTCACACTAAACTTAGATGAACAAATTGAAATTATCGCTGCCTCAGTTTACCAACCACCACAAAATGCCCAACTTATATTTGATGAAACAACTACTCCTGAAGGCAGCTCTTCTGCCAATATTCAAATTATTGAGGCCAAAGATGGTTTAGAGCTTGACAAACAATCTTTGCAAAAAGAGGTCTCGGATTATCTTATCTTTGGTAAATATCAACCTCAACTCCCAACTAAAATTATTCCACCTAAAATCACCACTGATCACGTTCAAAGGGCAAAACAGACCTTAGAATCTTCCCAAAAGCAACCGGTCAGCCTGGTTTTCTTAAGTCAAAAATGGGTGATTGATACTAAACAACTGCTCACTCTTTTGGATTTAACCAGTGGACAAAACTTAATTTTGGATAAAGATAAAACGTATCAGTACCTGGAAAAAATAGCCTCTGCAATTGACCAAAAAGTGCAAGAAGGCTTATTTGAATTCAATCCCGCCACAAAACGGGTGACTGCTTTCAAACCTTCCCAAGAAGGTAGAAAACTTGATACAGATAAAACATATATGCTTCTTAATAATACCTTTGCATCAAATTCTTCAAGAACCATCAACTTACCAGTTACCATAGTCAAACCAAAAATCCAAACCTCTGATGTTAATAGTTTAGGAATCAAGGAATTATTGGGCCGGGGAATTTCCAATTTTGCTGGCTCAATTCCTAACCGAATCTACAACATCGGGCTGGCTGCATCTAGAATTAATGGAGTCTTAATTGCCCCAGGTCAAACATTTTCCTTTAATGAAAAAGTGGGTGATATCTCAGCAGCCTCAGGCTATAAACAGGCTTATGTGATAAAATCCGGAAGAACTGTTTTGGATGATGGAGGCGGAGTCTGTCAGGATTCAACCACTCTTTTTAGGGCTGTTTTAAATGCCGGTTTGCCTGTTGTTCAAAGGACTGCCCATGCCTACAGGGTAGGTTATTATGAGCAGGGCTTCCCCCCAGGTTTAGATGCCACAGTCTTTGCTCCCTCTGTTGATTTTAAGTTTAAAAATGACACTTCGGCCCATATACTGATCCAAGCCTACACAGTAGGAAGTACCTTATATGTTGATTTATACGGTACATCAGATGGTAGAATAGTCAATATCACAAAACCTATTGTGACAAATCAAACTCCACCTCCAGCGGAACTTAGACAAGATGATCCCACCTTGACAAAAGGAGAGGTCAAACAAGTCGATTGGCCGGCCTGGGGAGCAAATGTGTCATTTTCCAGAACTGTGGTCAGGGATGGAAAAGAAATCATCAAAGAAACATTCCGCTCAAACTTTAAAGCCTGGCAAGCAGTGTATTTGGTAGGGACGAAGGAGGGTCAATGATAACAGTTACCGGTTCTTTAGCATTTGATCATATTATGGATTTTCCAGGCATTTTTGCAGAGCATATAATGCCGGATAAGATTCACCAGATAAATCTTTCTTTTTTGGTCAATACTTTAAAAAAACAAAAAGGTGGCACAGCCGGCAATATTGCCTATAACCTGGCTTTACTAACAGTGCCGGTATCCATAGTAGGAGCTGTGGGAGCTGATTTTTCCTCATATGAAGAGTTTCTAAAACAAGCCGGAGTGGATACTTCCCATATCATGGTGCTTGAAGATGAATCCACCTCTTCTGCCTACATCATGACGGACAAATCAGATAATCAGATTACTGCATTCTATCCCGGAGCCATGACTGAAAACCCTTCTCTATCTTTAGAAGCAAATTCTGATCTGGTAGTAATTTCTCCAAATGATCCTAAAGCCATGGTTAATTTTGCTAACCAGTGTCAGACTTTAAATATCCCATACATGCTGGATCCGGGAATGCAGCTTCCTACATTAGATGCTGAAGATCTGAAAAATATGCTTAACGGAGCAACTATATTAGTAGGAAATGATTATGAAATTTCATTACTAAGTGACAAGTTACAAGTGACAAGTGACAAGTTATTAAAAAAAGTCAAAGTCCTTATAACAACTTTGGGTGAGAAAGGGTCTATAATCCAAACAGCTGGCTTTCCTGACTCACCTTCCAGGAGTCAAAGCCCACCTGGAAGGTGGTCGATCAAAGCTGGTAAACCATCTGAAGTAGTTGATCCAACCGGAGCTGGTGATGCCTACAGAGCAGGATTTTTAGCAGGATACACTAAGGGATTTGATCTAAAAACTTGCGGACAGATGGGCTCTGTTGCTTCTTGTTATGCAGTGGAAAAATATGGTACAACATCACATAAGTTCACTGTCCAGGAATTTTGTGAAAGATACAGGCAGAATTTTGGAGCAGAATTGAAACTATGAACTCTGACATCAAAAATCCTAACTTAGCACCAAAAGGTAAATTAAAAATTGAATGGGCTGGGTTTCAGATGAAGGTACTCCAGCTCATCAAAGATCGGTTTACCAAAGAAAAACCTTTTTCCGGTATTAAAATAGCAGCATGTTTGCATGTCAGCTCAGAAACTGCAAATCTGATGCTGACTCTTAAGGCTGGCGGTGCAGATGTTGCGCTGTGTGCTTGTAACCCTCTATCAACTAAAGACGATATTGCGGCATCACTTGTTAAAGATTTTGGGATTCCCACTTTTGCCATATCTGGAGAGGATAAGAAAACTTATTATAAACATTTAAACCAGGTTCTTGATACCCATCCTCAAATCACCATGGATGACGGAGCAGACCTAGTTACCCTTCTCCATACCGAAAGAAAATCACAACTTAAAGAAGTGCTCGGTTCATCAGAGGAAACAACCACCGGAGTTTTGCGCCTAAAAGCCATGGAAGAGGATAAAACTTTGGCCATTCCTGTTATGGCTGTTAATGAAAGTCAAACTAAATACCTTTTTGATAATAGATACGGCACAGGACAATCAACAATTGACGGGATCATGCGGGCCACCAACATTCTTTTGGCAGGAAAAGTATTTGTTGTTTGCGGATACGGCTGGTGCGGAAGAGGAGTAGCCATGCGTGCAAAAGGCATGGGTGCACATGTGATTGTTACTGAGGTTAGTCCCATTCGGGCTCTTGAGGCATCAATGGATGGTTACCAGGTTTTGAAGCTTTCAGATGCAGCAAAAATTGCAGATATTATTGTCACAGCAACAGGAGATAAGCATGTTGTTGATGAAAACATCATAAAAAATCTCAAACAGGGGGCAATTCTGGCAAATACCGGACATTTTAATGTGGAGATTGATGTTTTGTATTTGGAAAAAGTCAAAAAATCAAAAAGAGTTGTTAGAGACGGTGTAGAAAAATATATCTTACCAGATGATAAAAAAGTTTATCTTCTGGCAGAAGGAAGATTAGTTAATCTGGTTACAGCTGAAGGTCATCCACCGGATGTGATGGATATGTCCTTTGCCAACCAAGCCTTGGCAGCAGAATATTTGGTTAAAAATAAAGGTAAGCTAAAAGTTGGGGTTTACACTATTCCAAAAGAATTGGATGAGATGATTGCCCAACTTAAATTAGAATCATTAGGCATTTCTATAGATCAGCTCACAGAAGAACAAAAAAAATACCTAGCCTCCTGGAACCAAGGAACTTAAGTTAATACCCTGGCTAAAAGATCTGTTAAATGTAGCGGGTTTCTGGCTGGAGCAACTATATAAACTCCTTGAATATCCGGGTTATGTTTTAAATCTTCAATTAAATGTCCTGCCTGGGTTAATCCCCAATTTCTTAAATCAGATTGCTGTTTGCTTTGATCATATACGTCTTCAGGAACAACCACTCCTTCAATACTGCCTGCTTTTATTTTTTCTACCATGGATTCATAAATTAAGGGCCAAATCCCAACCACCATTGGCTTACTGGAAAATTGTCTGTAGAAATTAACCAATTCCTTTGTCTGCTCGTAGTTGAATACAGGTTGACTCATAAAAAAATCTACCCCGGCTTCTTCTTTTGCCAAAACCCTTCTCCCTTCTTTTGTTAAATCATCCTCATTTTGGTTAACTGCAGCCCCCAAAGATACCTTCAAACCTAAAATATTCCTCAATACAGAATTAAAAGTTGATAAAACTCTAATAGAGTCCGTGGAGGTAAAATTTTGTGCAGAAAAATCAATTTTGGGCTTTTTATTAAAAGGATCTCCGGTAATTACCAAAAAATCATCAATATGATAAACATTATGCGATAATACTATCTCAGGAACTAAACTATTCACTGATCTTTGTCGTGGGGTTACATGAGGCAGAACCCGGACTCCTAAGCAAGAAAGGGATTGCGCCAAAAATATAGAACTATAAGAAAATCTTCTGCTTGAATTAATATCAAATAGGTTAACACCAATTTTTATCAGTTGATCTAAATTCTTTTCCAGCTCCCCGATAACTGGAGCACTGGGCGGATCAATTTGCACACTGATTACAAATTCTCCATTATTTAATTTTTTTGTTAATTCTGTTCTTTCCATTAAAAAACCTCTCATCAAGAGAGGTAAATTTTTTCCTTTAATACTCAGGACTAATCCTCCCTTGCGGGTTGGGTGTAGCACCGTGTCTTTGGATCGGTTGCTGGATGGATCAACAAGCCAAAACTCTCCCCATCACTCTTGATTAATATTTAGTTGTAAATCTTAATCTAAAACAAACTAACTATTTTGTCAAGTTTCATATATAAACTTCCTCTAAACGAGCCACTCTATGATAACCATTACGATTATTCAAGGCTGCCCCAATTAATCTTCTAAAAGATTCTCTTCTTAACACCATTTCCTTTTCAGGGAATGGGTCTGGGGGTCTATTAAGTAAAATGCCTTCTGTTCCTTCCATAACCCCACCTGGACCATTAGTTACAGCAGAAAAAATAACCAAAGAACTTCTTCCTGTTCTGCGATCCCAACGCATGGCTAATGCATACCCAAACCCATTCTTCCAATGAGTAGCAGGTTCACTATCTTCTGGTAATCTCTTATCTACTCTATCTCTCATATAAGCAATGACTTCTTCAGGATATTTTCCTTTTAAACCATTAATATTTTTTAAACGTTTATCTCTGGTTAGAAATGAAGGAGTTCTTGTTAGGAAAGCTAAAATTGCCTCTCTTTGTTCTACTGGCATACTTGGTGTAGTCATAGCCAGCTCTGCTTGTTTATCAAATCCTGCAGGGTCAAGGTCAGTAAAAGCAACGCTCATATCAACAGCTGTTTGATTTAATATCCGCGCTAAAGGTAGAATGACATCTTTATGAATACCAGCAGATCTTAAAGTATCGTCCAGACGTCTTCTTAAAGGAAAACTTATTCCTCGAAAACCTATTTTTGCTTCCTCTGTATCTACCAAACTATAAAAAACTGTCTTCTCTCCTTCAAAATCCCCGTTAGTAACATGGTGCATTAAAATTCTACCAAGCTGAATGTTATGAAAACCCCCTACAATTGATGCTTTGACTGGCTTAGGCAGCTCTTTTCTCTCCAAAAGCTCAACACTACCTCCTTGAAGATCCGAAATTCTCAAAAGACCAAATCCTTGTATATGTTGTCTTGGGATAGTTTGGTAGCCACTTTGTCCAAAAGAGCGTGGTGACCAATTATAACCAACGCTAACTATCTCGTTCCTTTGATCGTCCATCATAGCGCTAGCTATATTCCCCCATACAAACATTAGAGCTTCTCCTTCCTCTGCTGATAATCTTTCCGGCCCTGGCATATAAACTTCATCATCCCAACGCAATGAGGTCAACTGATCTCCTAAGGTATACCCATTAACCGGCACAAAAAACATCCAAGGCGCCTCAGCACATCTCATCAAAAAAACACGATTAGGAATAATGCTCTGACGAACATACGGACCATGAAGAGTTTCTTGAGTGGTAAGTTTATGGATCTCTCGAGTAGTTACATATTGAAGAGGAATTGTTGAACGTGGAATAAGCTGCCTTCTATCTCCTGAAACTTCAGCAACTGTTTCTGCAAATGCCATATTTTATGGGCCTTACTTTATCATAAATCTTCTCCACGGTCCTTTGTCAAGTGGGGTATAATAATAAATATATGCGTTTCTTTATAGCTCTAGAAATTCCAGAGGAAAATAAGCCTCAGTTTCAAGCTATTCAGCAAAGATTGCATACATTAATTCCTCAGGCAAGAATTACCAGTTTAGAAAAAGTTCACCTCACTTTAGCCTTTTTGGGAGAGCAGGAAGATCAGTTAAAAGACAAATTAACTGACATTATCAAGGCTGCCTCAGCAGGAGTGCCCTCTTTTGAGGTTACTCCTGCCTATATTGACGGATTCCCCAATATTCATCATCCCCAGGTTATTTGGGTGGGAGTAAAAGGAGATATTGATAAGATTTTATTAATAAGAGAAGGTGTTAAAGATGGATTAGAAAGTTTACATCTCCCAGTAGATGAACGTCGTTTTATTCCTCACATATCTGTTGCCAAAATTAATAATCACTTAAAAGTCTTAAGAGAATTGGAAGTAAATTTAGAAAAAATCATGACCATGTCTTTTGACCCAATTAAAATCACCTCAATTAAACTTTTTGAATCAGTTCCAGAAGGAGGATTTCATAAACACAATACATTGGTTGAGGTTAAATTAATTTAATTTGGCTAATTTCTGATCAAAAGTAAAGATTTCAGTCTCTGCAATCTCTGACATAGCCTTCAGAAAACAGTCCACTAAACTTAAATTTTCATTTTTAAAAATACCTAAAGCTCTTTGGAAAATTTCTCTATCCTGAACATCCAAATAAGCTACGCTTACTATTGATTGTAATCTATCAATAATTTCATTTTTAGAAAAAAGGTAATATTTACTGAGAATAAATTCAACTTCAAAAATAATTATTTGAGGAACTATTAAGTTTAGTTTTTTATTTTTTGCCTGTTGAAGTAACTTTGTTGCTATTTTTTGCTGATTTGGTACATCATTTAGAAAAAACCTAAGGAATATATTGGCATCAAGTAGTAGCGATTTCATCACTTTTTATTTTTTCTCGCATACTCCTTCGCTATATAATCGGCAAATAACTCGTGTAACTGATGGCTTGATAAAGGTTTTTTATTAGTTTTTAAAGACCCTCTTAGCTCCAGTAGGTCTTTTACCGGTTCCAATACAAGCTTACCATCTTTTTCTTCTATAAATGCTTGTCTATTTTTTTCAAAGCCCAGTTTACGACGTAACTTGGCTGGAATACTAATTTGGCCCTGAGAGGTGATAGAAACTGTGTATATCATATATTAAATATATTATATTACATTAAATTTGTCAAATTACATTAAATTTTAGGAAGATAATAAACATCTTTTTTGTAGCGATAATCTGTAAACTGAAATTCTCCCTTACCATCCAAAATGGCCTGGTAATCAGTGCATTCCCAACATAGTAAATCACCTTTAATACAGGCCCATTTCTTATCCTGTATAGCCTGTTTTAAATCCATGGCCTTCTGTTTTAACCATTCAAGTTTGGGTTCCAAAGGATCCAAAACAATCTCGCGAGGTTCATCTTCTCTATCTAAATACCAAAATGAAGCACGCTTAACAGGTTTTCCTAAATTGCTTTCCGCTAAAATTGCATAAATATATAGCTGTAAGGGATCTTTTTCATCATTTGCCCCGGTTTTAAAATCCACCATATGTAAAGATCCATCTGATCGAACTCCCACAAAGTCAAAATTTCCCATCAAAACCACATCCTCAAATAAATGGAGTTTGGGAAAAGTGATGTTGGGGGCTGATCTTTCTAAAACCTGCCAGTTTTTTAAAAAGTTATCAAGCATCTTTAAACCTCTTTGACCAAAGGTGGCTTCCTCCTCCCTTGAGGAAAAACCGCCTCTTTTGCCGGTGTATTTTAGCCAAAAATTTCTAAATTTTTGTATAAGTTGGTCACTGGTGACCTGCCCCTGCATATCCAGAAACCACTTGACGCTGTCATGAACAGTTGAACCTAAACTCAGATATGGTGAGGCTATTTGCAATCTAAAACCAGTTTTTGGATCTTTGTAGATGTTTTTTAAATAATAGGCATTTGGACACTTCAAAAAATCCTTTAAAGAAGTATAAGAAATAAATATGGGGTTTTTTATATAACCAGTCTTAGCTTTAGTAATCATGCTCAAATTCTACACCTAAATTTGCTTAAATACTATGTCATGTCAGTACAAAGTGGTAAAATTATTTTATGAAAGTTAAACCAAAACCAAGCAGAAAAAATGTAGAAAGTACGCCAAAGTAGATGTTCTCAGAGAACTTGCCAAAAGATAACATTGAACAAATCTCCAAATGGCTAAAAGAGCATTCTGTTAAAATATCCTTATGATTATCCTGGGTATTGAAACCAGTTGTGATGAGACTGGGGCAGCGGTTTTATCCTTCGACTCCGCTCAGGACCATGGGAAAAATGGACGAATACAAATTTTATCCAATATTGTGGCTTCATCTGCTTCCCTACAAGCTAAATATGGTGGGGTAATTCCTGAACAGGCAGCCAGAGAACAGATCAAAAGTATTATCCCGGTGATTGAGGAATCCCTTCGACTCGCTTCGCTCACTCAGGGCAGTTCTATCGAACTGGATGCAATTGCAGTCACGTACGGTCCAGGTTTAATTGGCTCACTTTTGGTGGGTGTGGAGACAGCTAAGACTTTAAGTCTCGTTTGGAATAAACCGCTCATTCCAATAAACCACCTAATTGGCCATTTTTATGCTAACTGGATTGAGGATAAAACTCCTACCTTCCCTTGCATTGGATTACTTGTCTCAGGGGGTCATACTGACTTAGTATTGTTCACAGATCATGGAAAATATGAATATTTGGGAGGAACCCGGGATGATGCTGCTGGGGAATGTTTTGACAAATGTGCCAGGTTATTAGGTCTTCCCTATCCAGGTGGTCCAGAAATTTCTAAATTAGCCACAAAAGGGGACGCCTTAAGGTTCAATCTGCCCAGACCAATGATAGATTCAGATGATTTTGACTTTTCCTTTTCAGGTTTAAAAACAGCAGTGGCTAGGATAGTTTCAGAAAACTCAGAAAAACTCAGACATCCAGCAGGTCAGAATATCAGAAATTCAGATACTCTGAAACACCGATCTTCTGATACTCCGAGTTATTCCGAGTCATTCCGAAATGACCTTGCTGCTTCCATTGAACAAGCTATTGTAGATGTTTTAGTTAAAAAAACAATTGCAGCAGCCCAAAAGTATAAAGTCGAGCAAATTATGGTGGCAGGAGGTGTAGCAGCGAACGAGAAACTAGTGGACAGATTACAGGTTTCAGTGAATAGTATGAATCCAAAAATCAAACTGCACATACCGCCACCAGAGCTTTGTACAGATAATGCAGCCATGACCGCAGCAGCTGGATTTTTTGAAAAAAGAAGAGCCAATCACCTAACCTTACAAGCAGATCCAAACCTATCTTTAAGTTACTAACCGATCTCTGGGGATTATTGTATATTAGTTGATCTTGGGGAGTCCTACAACAAAACTGGTTTCTGGTAATGCAAAAAATTGCAGACTTGGTGCGAATACGGGATTTCTGGCTTTATCTTCTCCAAGGTATTCAGTACTAACGATGATCCCATATCTCTTACCATTAACCGTAAGCATATAATCAAATTCAATTTTCTCTCTAACAGTATCTTCTGGGTTTTTAGAAAGTTTGATTCCCGGCAACTCACTTAAGGTAACTTCTTTACCACTGAAAATAGCTGTGAAAGATCCATCATCTCGAGGTTGACTTAGCTCGATTGAAGCAGGATTAATATTGTTTTCTCTGCGCCATTGTTGCAATTCTGTCATTCGATTGCTAACTACAGTACCGAGAAGTATCTGACGAATTGTTTCTGCGCTTCTATATCTTTCGGGAAGGTTATATCTAGGATCAAGTTCGGTTGTATGCGGACCTACAAGTCTTGGTACATCCTTTGCTATTTTAAGAATATTCAAATCGTATTGTGCATTCTCTCCGGCCACTTCCACTGCCTTGTATAACCCAACTCCTGCTACGCCGAAAGCAACTGCCGAAGCTATTCTTATTGCACGCTCTAATCTATTCGCCATATGATGTTTCTATTCTACACTATAGGATTCTGTTTGTCAAATCCTTTGGATAAAGTATCATCCTACAATAAAAATCCTGCTTTTGCAACACATGTTGACAAAAAATGCTTCCAAATATAAAATCCTCCTACACGGGCTGTTTATTTTTATGGGATACGGAAAAGAATTTTTTTCACCTTCAGGGCGAGTCATTGATCTAACTCCTATTAGAGAACAAGTCGCCAAACCTTTAGATTATCCTTGGGATGAAAACGCAGACATCATCATATTCACCCCGATTAGTTATGATGGTCAAGAAAATATTTTTACTCTGGATCAAATATACGTTGGACGCAGATACCAAGGAGAGATGAGACATTTTCTTTGCTTCGACCGGAATCTTCTATACAATGATAACCATAGGTTAATCAGTGGTATCTTTGACTTTGTAGAGTCTAGATTCACGATATTATTCTGCACTACTGAAGGAGATATCCGATCTAACTCCTTCGGTATAGATGAAGGAACTAATATAATTATAAGCTATGCTAATCCTGATAAAAAACCCATCATTATAGATCTCAAAGAAAAAATTCGCGCATCAAATCTTCAGATTGACCAGCTTACTGCTTAACCTTATACTTAACTTCATGGACAAGGTTTACGACCAAACCAAGGTTGAACAAAAGTGGTATAAATTTTGGGAAGAGAGTGGATTTTTTAAACCAAAAATTGACCCTAATAAAAAACCCTATGTCATTGCCATGCCTCCCCCTAACGTCACAGGAGAATTGCATTTAGGCCACGCCCTAACTGCCTCAATTGAAGATCTTCTGATTCGTTACCACAGAATGAAAGGAGATCCCACTCTTTGGATTCCCGGGGTGGATCATGCAGGAATAGCCACCCAAGTGGTGGTGGAAAAAGAACTGTCAAAAGAAGGCAAAACCAGACATGATCTTGGAAAAGATGAGTTTTTAAAAAGAGTTTGGGAATGGGTGGAAAAATACGGCAGAAGAATTGATGCTCAACACAAAAAATTGGGAGTATCTGCTGATTGGTCAAGAAGAAAATTTACTTTGGATCCTGACTATCAAGAAGCTGTTAAAGAAGCTTTTTTAAGGCTTTATAAAAAGGAGTTAATTTATAAAGCTGAGCGCATGATCAATTGGTGTTCCCGCTGCGAAACAGTTCTGTCAGATTTGGAGGTTGTCTATAGGGAACAGAAGGATCCCCTTTATTATATAAAATATGGCCCACTGACACTGGCAACGGTCAGGCCTGAAACCAAGTTTGGTGATACAGCCCTGGCAGTCAACCCCCAGGATAAAAGATATCGAAAATATGTGGGACAGACTTTGGAGATAGAAGATGTTTTAGGAAAATCCCAAATTAAGGTTATTGAAGATGAGGCTGTTGATCCCAAGTTTGGTACCGGCGTTATTAAAGTAACTCCAGCTCATGACCCGACAGATTTTGAGATTGGACAGCGCCACAATCTGGAAATTCGCCAGGTTATTGATTTTAATGGAAAGTTAAATGAAAAAGCAGGCAAATTTGCTGGATTAACCATAGCAGAAGCTAGAATTCAAGTTGTGCAAGAGCTTGAAAAGAAAGGCTTAATTGAAAAAGTTGATCAAAATTATGTTCACTCAGTAGGACATTGTCAAAGATGTGACACCACAGTTGAACCGATGGTCTCTCTGCAGTGGTTTGTTAAAATGAAGCCTCTGGCTGAACCTGCCATTGAGGCTGTAAAAAGAGGTGAAATTAAGATCATCCCCAAAAGATTTGAAAAAATCTATTTCCAGTGGTTGGAAAACATTAAAGATTGGACTATTTCCCGTCAGCTTTGGTGGGGGCACCAAATTCCCCTTGAGGGCGAGGAGGATGTCCTAGACACCTGGTTTTCTTCCTCTCTTTGGCCTTTTGCCACTTTGGGTTGGCCCTCCTCCACCAAGGCTTCGGAGGGTAAACCATCTGACTATGAATATTTCTATCCAACCACGGTGATGGAAACAGGATATGACATTCTATTTTTCTGGGTTTCCAGGATGATCATGATGGGGCTTTTTTTAACAGGACAGGTCCCATTTACAACAGTTTATCTCCATGGCTTGATTCGTGACCCAATGGGACAAAAAATGAGTAAATCTAAGGGGAATGTAATTGAACCATTATTTATGGCAGATAAATATGGTACAGATGCGCTGCGTATGTCACTTATTATAGGTAATACCCCAGGAAAAGACATGCGACTTTCTGAACCTAAAATTCAAGGCTTGCGCAATTTTACCAATAAACTTTGGAATATTGGCAGATTTATTATTGACTTTGCCCCTGATGATGCCAAACACCTTTCTGTCATTCCGAGCGAGCACAGCGAGCGTGGGAATCTTAATTCAAGAAAGATTGCCACGTCAGTCGCTACGCTCCTTCCTCGCAATGACAATAAGAATGATAAAGAAATTTTAGAAAAACTTAATCAAACAACAGAAGCAGTTACTAAAGCATTAGAATCATTCAGATTTCATGATGCTGCAAATACCTTATATGAATTTACCTGGCATCAGTTTGCAGACAAATATATTGAGTCAACCAAAGACAGACGCGCTGAAGCTCAACCTGTCTTAGAATATGTTTTCAGAACATCTCTTGAACTACTTCATCCATTTATGCCTTTTATAACAGAGGAGCTGTGGCAAAGACTGCCCCATGATGGAAAATCCATTATGATAGCTAAATGGCCCGAAGCTAAATGAAGCAGAGCTTCTTGCTAAATCGCAATAAACGCAAAATTACCGCAAATTATCCGCAGTATGCCCATTTTTACTCAAATAGCTCTCAATTTTAGCCTTATGAATAGCAAGAGCCTCTCTTAACACTTCCTTAGCCAAAACTCGTCCGCTACCATTATACTCATACCAAGTCTCTTCCAGCAACCTACGCTTTACCCCTGTGTAATCCTTCATTCTCCCCTGCTCAGAAAGCAAGTATCTCACATCATCAATTCGTCTTGCTTTGAATGGTTGCTGTGGGTCTATTAATCTATACACTAAATTTGCTGGTAAAGAAAGCTGAGGTGTAGCATGTACCGTTTGTTCCTCGATAAGTCTGATGTAGAAATTTGCTGTTGGATGAAATGTTCGCGGGAATAAATTAAGTGATAGGGTTGATTTCATCGGCTCAGGATCTAACCAACCATCCTCTGAAACACAAGGGTGAAAAATATCGATTAACCACTCTAAACTGGAAAATCTGGGAGGGTTTAGGGTTTTTTGAGCAATTTCTAATCTTCCTTGAGGATCTGGAATAAAATCTAAAAGAGCTACTCTTCTCTCAATTTCAAGCGGCATATTATATTGTACAAAAGCACTGCCTGGGTTTGTCAAGAGGCAAAATCAGAATTGATACACCAAAATATCGGAAAACCACTTCTTATAAGTTTTTACCAATATTTACCTATTTTTTACAACTTCCTACAAGTTTGTACATCATTTTTCTCCATCTTTGGCTGGCTGTTCAGCCTCAGCCGGAGCTTCTCCCCCAGCTGAAACTTCACCTTCAGCCGGAGCAGCTTCTTCACCTTCAGCTGGAACAACTCCTTCTTCTCGCCCTTCAGGGCGAGGCTCGCCTTCGGCGGCAGCTGCAGCTTCAGCCTCTTGAGCTGCTTTTTCTGCAGCCTCTTCCTCCAAAAGTTTCTCCGTCTCAGCAGAAACAGCCGGAGCAAGCTTTACTACTATTTCTTCCGGATCAGCATTAATGGTCAGCTTATCACGATCATATTTCAGTTGTTCCACAGCTATGGCATCATCAATCTGCTTAAGTAAACTAATATCCACCTCAATTTTTTCCACCAAATCAGTTGGCAGCGCCTCGACCTCAACCTCATTTAAAGTTTGTAAGACAATCGCCTCACCCAAATGAATTGATTCCGGCTCCTCTCCCACCAAAACCAAAGGAACAGAAACCTTGACCTTTTCTGTCAAATTAACTTGATAAAAATCAATATGAATGGGCTGGCCGCTGACTGGGTCATGTTGGACGTCCCGCACTAAAACAGGGCGTACTTTTTCTGATCCAATTTTTAAATCGATCAATCCGGTCTCACCAGCCTGATGGAAAGTCTGCAAAAAGTCTTTAGCATTAACTGTGACAATTTCCCCATCAAGTCCCTTGCCAAATACATGACCCGGCAATTTGCCTTCTTGTCTTAATTTCTTTACTTTTTTGCCTAAAATTGTTCTTTCTTCAGCATGTAATGATAATCTGTCCATGGTCTAGTAAGATAACATATTTGCTGCTAATGCACAAGGAATCAGGATCAGACCAAATAAACGCCGCAGAATCTCACGTGCCTCTCTTTTATGCTAAACCAAGGGTGATTACCCCCAAAAGAAGAATGGCAGCCCCCACCAAAACCTGTACTTTCTTTTTCGGCTGGGTGATCTCTCTAAAATAAAATAATCCCCATAAAACTGCCACCAATGTAGAGGATTGACTGATCGGTATGGCTTTGGCCAAACCGATTAAGGAAATTGATATAAGTGATGCTAAATTACCAACATTCCAGACAAGCCCGCTAATCAAGCCTTCTTTGTAAGGGGCGTTTTTAAATTTTTCCCTAACCAGAAAAGCAATGAATAATGCTGTAACAAATATTCCTACGCATAGGGAAAAGAAAAAATCTTTGGTTGCCACATGACCAATCTTTAAAGGAGCAAGCTGGCTGCCAAATATTAAACCAGCTGCTATGGCTGCCACCAGCCCCTTTTTAATACTTTGGCTTTGGGTACTGCCGGTGGTAGACACCAACACTGCTCCTGATATAATCAACCCAATACCGATAAATCCGCTGACCACCCCGGAGGGCAGCTCATTAAATACCAGCGAGCCCCACAAAAAAGAAGACAAAATCACCAAAGATGCCAAAATGGGGATAGCTCTGGACAGCCCCAGATTGGTAATGGCAATCAGCGATATGGCATTGGCGCTGGCCCACAATAACCCGCTTAACAATCCCCAGACATTCAACCGGAATGGATAATTTGCCACCAGAGAAAAAAGTACACCTGAGGCCAATATTCCAGTACCCATTAAAGCCTGGAATTGAATTAACTTTTGGGATTGAGATATTTTAAGAGGAACCGCATAAGAACCCCAAGCCAAGGCCGCACCAATTGCTGTGAGTAAACCCAGATTCTCCATTAATACAGTTTACATAAACTTGGTCACTTTTTAAAGACCAGCTCAAAACTTCTGTCCTTGGATAAATCTGTGGAGATTACCCTCTCTTGCGGAGCCAATCTCTGACTATCCTGGGAAACCAATCTGTAATTGAGGGGAAAAGTCACCCTCCATTCAAAAGGATCTGTCAGAGTTCCTGCCTGCTTAATTACATCCAGTCTGTAAATAGCCTGACCGTCTTTAAACTGCAAAGGAAGAGGCGGCTCATAATCCAAAATCAAACTTTTTTGCTCTTTTGGTTGAAGCTCCAAAAGCATGGAATAGCCTGACCTGCCAAAATCCACAAAGCTTGTGACACTGCGGGTGATATCCACCTCCCCCCACAGCATCCTGGTCATTTTGGAGCCAAAAGGCAGATAGATCCTCATTCTATTTTTGTACACTCCTCCCGGCCAGGCATCGGAAGGACTCCTGTTTAAATAGGTGATCTTAAGCTTGTGTTTGATTTCACCGTCTTTACCGATGGTAGTTTCCAAATTGTAAGATCTGTCAAGATAGTAATTAACTTTGTTAGCTCCCAAATTAGCCTCCACCGGGGCGAGCAGGTCTGTCACCAAACCTTCTGCCTCCTCAGCAGTCCTGGGCAAGGCGCCTGCCCAATTTTGGGAGAGAAGATAAGAAAACAGCTTCGGATCATTTAGGTAAATACTCATGTGCTTTTCTTCCAAAACCTCGCCCAAAGCTTGGACAATACCCGACCAGTTTAGTTTAGGCAGGAAAAAAACTTTGTTAAAAAGTTGGGTGGTCAAAGCTGTGATAAAGCTTTTTTTAGATTGAGAACCGGGGAAAAAACCCTGCTCGGCATGAGTGATGGTTCTTTCAAACAAATTTTCCGCTGTGATAGTTTCATTATAATCAGCCAAATCCAAAGGTCCCACCACCCCCAAAAGCTTTTCCATGGCCGATACATCCAAAGCCACTACCCCTTGGACTGTCTCCCCTGTCTCTTTGTTATAAAACCATTCAGCCTGCCTGGCCGAGGTGGGAAAATCGCTTTCCCAGTTTGAATCCCGCAAAAACCAATCTATTTGCCCTAAATCCTCCTTAATTTCTTTTGGCGGTTCAATGTGTACCTTAAGCTGCCCATCAATGGCATAAATATCATTCACCTCTAGTTTCTTCAGCTTCCCTCCTTCAAAGGAAATTTTAGCAAAAGAGCCGATAAAACCACCTGTGGGTCGAAGCTCGTTATTGTTTTGTAAAAGCACCAGATAATCTTTTTTGCCCCCAAGCGCCACAATTTCCGGCAGGATCATGCTTGATGCTCTTGCCTTTGATATCAAATCTGAATAGATCTCCAACCTATCCTTTAAAGCTAAGCTCCTCTCCTTAAAAAAAGAGGGGATATTTTGATAAAAATTATCATCCTCCAAAAAGAGCTGAGCTAATGCCAAATTCTGATCTGCCCCGGCCAGCTCCACCTGAGCCTGGCTGAATAAATCAGCTGCGCTCATGTCCACCTCCCCTGTCACAGCCTTTAAGCCTTCAAAAAGCGCGCTAGTGCCAACTGTGGTACCTCTGGAGGCTTTGGCAGAGAGTGCGGCCAGTTCTAAAAGAGAGTCTACCGCCTCAAATTGATCTTTTAAAAAATCAACTTTTCTTAAAGGAGCCACTGAATCAACCACTGATTGTGCCTGAGCAACACCAGCCTCCGCCTGACTGATATTATTTAAACTGGTCTCAAACTCCCCTTTTTGTAAATTGGCCGCTGCCTGAGCCAGCTGATACCTAAAGGTTGTCACCCCCCAACCCAAGACCATTGCCGGCCAAATCATGGCATAAAATATCAGCATTAAAATCGCCAAAAAATAGATTTTTGATAAATTCATCGGCAACTTGGGCCAGCTAAACCTCCTCTTTTGGGGAGGCTCTTGCTTAATAACCCTGAGGTGCTCTTGCTGCTTTTGCTGCCACTGCTTCTCCTCTGCTTGCTTCTTCTCCTGCACCTCATCCTCAAACTTGGCCAAAGGGATTTCCTTATCCCTAAAATAGACCAGGGTATTTTTTAAAGCCTCTATCAAGTCGGTACGGGGGTGCCAGTTTAAAAACTTTTGCGTTTTTTCCAAATTGGGAGTAGGCCAAGGGGGCAACTCAGAAGGCTTAAATTGGCGTTGTTCGTACCAAAGAGGGTCCAAAAGGATCTGCTTTACTTCCGAAACCTTTACAGGAGTAGGTGAAACCCCGTCAAAGATCTTCATGGCTGTTGCTCCGGCCATCATGCACTTGACAATCAGGGCAATAGCGTCATCAACATATAGAGCTCTTGATGAAAAATCTAAGGCAAATTCTTTCTGTAAATCACCAGTTAAGGCTATCTGAATTAATCTGACGATGGGATCTTTTGTTTTAAAGATCATCCTGGGACCAAAAACCGGACCTAATCTTAATATCCTGGCATTTAATTTATTCTCATGAGCAACTCGGGCCAATTTTGCCTCGGTTTGCCTAAACCACTTGATGTTTTCGTTCACTTCATCTGAGTATAAATCCACCGATGAAACTAAAAGAGTCCGGCATCTGGTGGAATTAAAAAGCTTAAGTATCTTGTCAATGTCCCAACCGCCTGAAGCTACTATAAATAAATAATCCAATCTTTCCAGATTTAAGTCCAAATCCTCAGCAGATAAATTTACAAGGTGAAAATGTTTATTTTTTACCGCTACTTCCAGGTTCTGCTTTAATCCATTTTTAAAGTTATCAACACCCACAACATGAATACCTGTTTCCAGTAGCTTATCAACCAGATGAGAACCTAAAAAGCCCGAAGCTCCCACGACTAAAGCTACAGGAGTGTTTCGCGAAAGCTGAATAATATTTTTTTTAATGATATCTTCGTCAGTTTCAGCCACGGGTAAATCCTAACATCTGCATTAGCAATTGCAAGAGAGAGGAAAGGTGACAAAGTATATTAAAATTGTCAAATTATTTTGTCATCCTGAGCGATGGTGAGCGAACCTGTACTGAGTGTAATCGAAGTAGTCGAACCAGAGTCGAAGTATCTCGGTAGGAATTTAACGTAATTTATTATCCAGGGCTTGATTGGCAAGTCTATCAGCTTGAGTATTTTGGGAGCGTGGAACATGGCTAAAGATGATTCCACCCACCTCAATTGCCAATTTCTGAATCTGTTCGATAATTGGCTTTAAATGCTTGGCTTTAATCTTATACCTGCCGGATAATTGCTCAGCCACCAGCTTGGAGTCAGCATAAAGTTCTACTTGTAGTTTTTCCTGAGCAAACTTCTCCCTGGCATGCTTGGTGACATGCTTTAGAACTTCCAAAACCGCAGTATATTCCGCCACATTATTGGTGGTTACACCAATATATTTACCCTCCTCATACAAAAGCTTTCCATTTTCGTCTTGAATAGTAAACCCATAAGCGGCAGGACCTGGATTACCGCGGGAGGCTCCATCTGTATAAATAATCAGCTTCATCTGCGTTCGAACCATAATACCACACCCTGCAACATCAATATGACGTATTCGGAAATTACCGTAATCCAAGAAGCAGCCACAAAAGAGTACTGTGGTATATAGATCAAGTTCAACACCAAATTGACAACCAGCCCTACAGCATAAATTATCAGCATTATTTTATATCTACCTTGAGTGACCATTATCCACATCAAAAGAGCAGATAAAAAATAGGCAGGAAAGCCTAAAGACAAAATTTGCAGGCTAAGACTTGTTCCTAAAAATCCGCCTCCTGTTAAAAGCTTGCTGATAAATGGGGCTAAAATGAGGACGAGTAAAGTGCTCCCAGAGGCTATCACCAAAAGTCCCAGTGCCACTATCTTGATGCCTTTAAAAGATTTTAACATCATAGGATAGTAAGCATTCATTATAAATGTAGGTAAAACTAAAGCTGTCTGAAAAACAGAGTAGGCCACATTATAGATGCCAACTTCAGCATTTGATCTAAAATAGGAAATCATAAAAGAATCTGCCCTAAAATAAACCACATTTAAAGCCAAGGTTGCAGCAATCGGCCATGAGGTTTTGAATAAGTTAATGGTATATTGTTTATCGTAAATCGGGAAGACAACTTGCCCAATCTTTCTGATCAGAACAAACGCCACCATGGCAATTATCGTCCAGCCCAAAAGGTGAGCCAGCATCAAAAAGGGGATGGGGTATTTAAGCCAGATCAGGTAAACAAATACTACCAAGCTGATGATTGTTCCCGTACTTGATGCCAAAACCGACAGATCATATCTTAATTTGGATTGAAAAATTAAATTACAGGTTACAAATACTCCGGATCCAACAATGGCCAGACTGCCAATCATGATTGCCTGAGAAAACTCTTTAGTGGCAAATGGCCAAAAGGGAAGCAGTCCCACAGCTAGAACTACCAGTATTACTGACCATATGATTCGCGTCCCCAATAATTTCCTCCATTCAATTGAAAATTGAAAATTGAAAATTGAAAATTTGCGAAGCACATGTGCATTAAATCCAAAATCAGACAGTAAATAAAGAATGGCCAAATAGGTGAGAGCTAGTGTAAAAACCCCAGTTCCTTCCTCTCCATAGTTTCTGGTTACCACTCCTAAGATGATAAATGTAGAAACAGAGGTGATAATTTTACCAAGTACTTGCCAGCCAGTCTGCTGGGAAATTTTTAGAAGCTGTCTCATTTCTTCCATTCTAGCATGGATAGAGACAACCCCCATACTAGAAAAAGCAGTCTATAACCTTGGGGTAAGGTTAAAAAGTAATGGTCAAACATTCCCAGGAAAATTATTATTCCCCAAGCTAGTAAGAGAGGGCTTAGGGGATAGGGTTTAAGGTTTAGTTTTAAGAGTCTATAAATAGGGTATCCAATAAGACTTAAAAAAGCTGCCAAACCCACAATTCCAGTTTCAGACAAGCTTAAAAGAATGATGTTGTGGACTGGTTGTAAAAACCTGCTTGGTCCCACAAGTAACTGATCAGAGGCCTTGGGAATAAAGTTATTTAAACCCACTCCAAAAATTGGGGAAGACAAAAACATTTTAAAAGCTGTCTGGGTCAGTTCTTCTCTTCGTAAAATAGCCAAATTATCAAAATTAAAGACAGAGGAAAATCTGGTATATAAAATGGGTGATAAAATGATAATTACAACCATCAGAACTACTCTTCCCTTTCTATTAAGTAGCACAAAAGCAGCTACTGCTCCTGCCAAAATAGCAGCCCTGGAAAAAGTAAGCAAAGTAGTCAATCCTGCTAAGAATCCAACCATTCTCTTGCCTATTAAAAGACTTACTACTAACATAAAAGCTGCCAAGACATTTGGGTGGGGGAAGGTTGCATAAGGCCTTAAAAATTGAATGCCTTGAAAATCAAATTTGGCAATAGCAGGGGTAGAGATGGAAAAAGTTCTTTCCCCCAAAATCCAAAGCCCCAAAGTTCCTCCTTTTAAGAATTGGGCAATTGCCAAAACAGACTCAAATAAAACAGCCAGCATCAGAGGAAAATAGGGCAGATTATTTGTTTTGAGTTTTGAGCTAGCTAAATATATTCCAAAAAGTCCTGCTAGCGTATACTGTTCCAGCCGCACCAAACCTGCGCCAATATTGACTGTCCCCACTAAGGACACAGCCTGTATTAGCAAAAATATCATTAGTAAGTTGAACGCCAACCAATTTATCTTAGGCCTTCTTAATATCCAAACTGTTACTAGACTGACTACCAACAAATCCCAGAAATAAATGGTGGGAGCAAGATAATCCACCGGCAGGGAATAGATAAAACTAAACTCAGGCCAAAAATGTTTACCAAGTTGAGTAGGTAAAAAGAGCAGGGTCAAAAACAGAAGAACATTCTCAATCCTCTTTAGTTTTGACATTTGACATTTGAGTTTTGAGTTTTATTACTACATGCCTATCCCTACTTTCACCAATGCTCTCACTCTCCACACCTTCCATTTCGCCAATAGTTGTATGTACAATCCTTCTTTGCCAGGAAGACATTGGTTCAAGCTCCAAAGCCTGGCCTGTTTCCAAAACCTGTTTACCCCAACTCTCAGCTCTTTGAGAAAGCTCCTCCTCTTTCTTTTTCCTCCATCCCTCAACATCCAAAATTACTCTTTTAAACTCTTCTTCCTTTCTCATCTTTTGAGATATGATTTGATTGACAATTAATTGTAGAGCCTCTAATGATTCCCCCCTAAAACCAATCAATCTTCCTGCATCTTTGGTTTCCACAGAGACTAAAAAGGCTTCATCTTTTTCCTCAATCTCATAGCTTCCTTCCAAAAGAAGCAGTCCCAATAGATTGTCTAGTACTTCACTTAGCTGATTTTCCATAGTTTGTGTCTCCATTTGACAAAATGCGTATAATCTCCCAACGCATTTTGTCATCCCGAGCGAGCGAAGCGAGTCGAGGGATCTCGGTCGGAATATTCATTACCTATTTTACAGTCTTTATTCCGAACTTTCCCGCCATACCAGCCATCCCTCCCCAGCCTGCAACCCTATATTGCTGAACTATCCCCAGTATTGTATAGACATTCCAATAAATTGCAAGTCCAATTGGGAAGGTAAAAGCAAAATAGCCAATCATTATTGGCATAAGATAAACCATTTGAGATTGGACTTGGCCCATACTTTCTTCCATGCCTTCTTTTTCTTTTGTCTCCTTAGGAGGTTCACCCAGGTGATGCTTAATCGGTTTTGGCAAAGTCATTTTAGATTGAACAAAAGTTAATCCTGCTGTGATAGTTGGTATTAACAGAAGAAACACCCCGTGAGATGTAAACTCAGCAGGTTTAATGCCTAAATTAAGACCTAAGAAACTTGGGTCCAAGGTAGAAGGTAACTTAAGCTGCGGAAAGTACAAAAGAGAGTTTATCTTGTCTATATGCCCTCCAGCTCCAGGTAAAATATTAATGATCGATTGATAAAGTGCGATAAAAACTGGGATCTGAATTAAGGCCGGTAAACAGCCTCCGGCAGGATTTACTCCATGTTCTTTATAAAGTGCCATCTGGGCCTGAGCAAATGCCTGCTTGTCATCCTTATGCTTTTGTTTAAGGACATCTAAATGTGGTTTTAAATCAGCCATTTTTTTGGTAGCTTTAATCTGACTAGCCATAAATGGCCAAACCAAAAGCCTGATTAAAACAGTCAAGATTATTATGGAAAAACCTAAAGCCCCTGGAATGTGAATTGCTTGTAATCCTTGGAATATTAAAACTAACAGATTAATTACCGGACCAAAGAAAACTAAATTAAAAATGTCACCTATTCCGCTCATCTGCAGCTCCAGATTCTTGTTAAGCCCATCCATCCGCCACGGATGAGGCCATATTTGATGATTGCTTGTTTACTATATTCAGAACAAGACATGGGATATTTACATGCTCCGCCTGGGGCAAAAATGGATAACACGCCTCGGTCAAAGGATAAATATGTCTGGTAAAAATTAATTAAATTAATCAATAAATTTTTCATGCTTTAATGTCTTCTCCAAATCCAATAGCACATCAGATGATTTTACCTCAAGTACACCAGTTTTGGGAAGAGCTATTATATTAGCATTAGGCGGGAGCTTTTTATAGAGCATCCCGAAAGCAGCTGAAGCTACTCTTTTGGCCCTATTTCTTTGGGTGGCCTTTTTAAATGATTTACTCCCCAAAGCTATACCAACCCGAGGTGTTCTATTATCCCCAGACTTTACAAAAAGTTTTAAGTATTTAGTTTCCAGTTTTCTACCAGAAGCCACCCATTTAAAGTCTATTTTAAGATTAAGTCGTTTTTCTTTGGATAGCATTATACCGTCAACCTTTTTCTACCCCTGATCCTTCTTCTTTTTAATACCTTAGCTCCATCATGAGTAGCCATCCTTTTTCTAAAACCATGCTTTCTGACTCTTTTTAATTTCTTGGGCTGATAAGTTCTCTTTGGCATGAGGGTAGTTTACTAAATTTAACTCATCGATACAATACCTCGCAATGACAAAAAAACTTGATCTAGTTTTTAACAGTTCCTTAATTAGCTTTAATTAGCTTTCACTTTTAAGAATTAGTTGCACTTGGTGGAAGTTTTCATCAAAAATAACTCTTTGGATTTGTTCCCCTAAAGCCGCAGGCAGTAAATTTCTTGCGGCGCCGGAATCAACGAGTGCATGAAAAGGGAAACTTAGCTTATGGTCAAAGGAAATTCTTACGGAGATAAACGGTGCAAATATTTCTCTGGTAAATTCCTGAGTTTTCTCATCCTTCTCAAGAAACCTTAAATAATCGTAAGTTAAAACCTTACTATTTAACATTGAAGCGATAGCACTTTATCAAAAGGGGGAACAAAAGTAAGTATTACTTCTTCTTTCTTGAATCCTTTGAGCTTTTTCTCTAATTGCTTGATTGAACTCCCAGCTGCTACAACCTTTTTTTTGTCCGAAGATAAGGCAACCCATTTATTCTCATAATTCACCATCGGATTTTTAATCTTGTTCATATTTTTATATTACACCACCAGCTGCAATATGTAAAGGGAATCCTTGCAACGACAAAAATTTTGATCTAGTTTTTAATAGTTCCTCCATCTTGCTAAAGAATCCCCTGCTGGATTAAATTGTGGATAAAATCAAGAAAGTTTTCCACACTTGTGAATAGCTTAATCTAACCATGGACAACTTGAGAGTTTGGCACAAATTATTACAACTGATTAAACCAGCGGTAGGACCTGATAACCTTAAGGCTTACTTTTTAAAAACCCTTTTGAAGTCTATTGACGGTGAAAATGTGACTTTGAGCACTTCTTCAGCTTTTATCAAAGAAACTTTAAATAAAAAATACAAATCTTTAATCGAGGAAGTTTTAACTAAGATCCTGGAAAAAAAGATTAATGTTTTATTTGTTATCAAAGAAAATGACATTGAAACACAGGAAAAAGATGAAGAATTTTTTCAACCTTTTCAAACTCAAACATCGTATCTTAACCCCAAATATACTTTAGCAAATTTTGTGGTGGGACCAACCAATAATGTGGCTTATGCCGCAGCCCAATCAGTGACCCAAAACCCAGGTATCTCATATAACCCTCTATTTATCTACGGAGGAACAGGGGTGGGCAAAACCCATCTGATGATAGGCATCGGCAATGCCATCTTAAATAAAAAACCACAAACTAAAATCATTTATAGCCCATCTGAGAAGTTTTTGAATGATTATGTTGAGGCCATCAAAACTAACCGGATGGGAGATTTAAGAACCAAATACCGCTCCCCCCAAGTTTTACTAATAGATGATATCCAGTTTTTTTCAGGCAGGGAGGGAACCCAAGAGGAGTTTTTCCATACTTTTAATGAGCTGCTTGGTAAGAATTCCCAGATTGTGATTACTTCAGACAGATCCCCTCATGAAATTGCCAAACTGGAGGACAGGTTAAAATCGCGCTTTGCCGGCGGCTTAATGATTGACATCCAAGCCCCTGATTTCGACACCAGGATGGCCATCTTAAGAGCCAAGTGCGAAGAGCAACGGGTAGTTTTAGAGGAGGCGGCTTTGCAGATGTTGGCCTCATCTTTTGAAACCAATATCAGAGAGCTTGAGGGAAGGTTGATGGGAATCCTGCAGCTTTTGAAAGCTCAAAATTTACTTCCCACCACAGCAAATATTAGTCAACACCTTAAAATACCTACCCGGCAGGGATTAAAAATTGAACCAAAGCAGGTGCTGGAGGCAGTTTGTGATTATTTTAACTTAACTCAAAAAGATCTAATTGGAGCAAAAAGACAAAAAGAGCTGGTTTTCCCCAGGCATATGGCCATGTTTATTCTAAGTGAACACCTTAATATAACTGTGGAAAAAATTGGACAAATTTTAGGTAAAAGAGATCACACCACAGTTATGCACGGCAGAGATAAAATTAAGAATTTAGTAAGCACTGACCGGGAGATACAAAGAATGTTATCAGAAATAAGAGGCAGGTTGGCTGCTTAATTATCCACCGGAATTGTCACTTTTCCACATCTTATCCACTAAAAATTAACACTGCTTTAACACGAAATTAAATCGAAAATTGAATTTATAGGTGAAGTTTATCAACATATCCACCTAGTATATTAATATTACTAATATATTTAAAATTAATGTATAATCGAACAGTTTGTTGATAAGTTTATGAATACTAATTGGTGGGTAATCGGAATATTAATTCTATTTTTGGTAGTTGCTTATTTAATTGGCAGATTACATGGGAGAAAACCACAAGATATTCCCACGGATTTGATTGATTTATATAAAGGTTTACAAGAACTACCCACCAAAGTGTTACAGGTTATCCAAGGTTCCATTAATCCCCAAAAAGGCAGAATGGCCGAGCTTTTAACTTATGCCGAGCTGAGATATGATTATGACCGGATTATCCCTTTAGGTTGGCCGATTGATTTTATTGGTATTAAAAATAACCAAAGAATTGATTTTATTGAAGTCAAAAGCGGTTTAAACAACCTATTGACAGATGAGGAAAAACACATTAAAAACCTAATTGCTGCCGGAAGAGTAAATTTCAGATTGATTAAGGTGACTGAGGAAGAAATACAAAAGTTTGTCACTTCTCGGAAAGGAGATTAAAGATGAAGTTTTCCGTATTACAGCAAGACTTACTTCCTGTTTTACAATCAGTTAGCAGATCTGTTGGGGTTCGATCTACCTTACCGGTTTTAGATAACATTTTATTGTCCCTGGAAGGTAATAAATTAAAAATTGCCGCCACCAATTTGGAAGTGGGGGTGATCAAATTTGTCTCGGTAGAAGGAGTTTCATCAGGTGAGCTGACAATTCCTGCCAAAACTTTGGTTGATCTGGTCTCGGGTTTGGGTCAAAGCAAAATCGAGCTGGAAGCAACAGGAGAAATCCTATCTATTCAATCCGGCAAACTAAAGGCTCAAATTAATGGCATCTTGGCCTCGGAATTTCCTGTTATCCCTCTATCGGAAGGTAAGGGGGTCACCTTCCCCAAGGAGGTTTTTTTAACATCAGCTCAAATTCTTTATGCTGCTGCGGTTGATGAAGGCAGACCTGTTTTGACTGGAATTCTGACTGACGTTAAAGACGGAAAATTGGATTTTGTGGCCACAGACGGTTTTAGGCTGGCTCACAGGCAAGTACAATTGGTACCAAGCAACGCCAAAGGCGGAGGAGCAGAAGGGTTTAAAAGCCTAATACCCAAAAGAACTTTTGAGGAAGTGTTAAGAGTTATTGGGGAAGAGAATGCTGGTGAAGTTAATATTTCTCTATCGCCAAACCAAAATCAGGCCATCTTTACCATTGGCCAAACTATTATTTCCTCAAGGTTGATTGAGGGTCAGTTTCCTTCCTGGGAAAAAATTATTCCCACCGAGATTAAAACTAGAGCGCTGCTAGATCGGGAGGAGCTGTTGAAAGCCATCAAACTGGCTTTAGTTTTTGCCAAAAACGAAACCAATATTACCACTTTGACCGCTCAAAATAACCAGATCAGTCTGGAATCTTCAGCCAAAGAGTTGGGCAGCCAACAAAATCAGGTCGATGCTCAGATAGAGGGGGATCAAATGCAGATTGCCTTTAACTCCAAATTTTTATTAGATGCCATCAGCAATGCCCCCTCTTCACAGCTAATGATGGAATTTTCCGGGTCTTTATCGCCTTGTTTGATTAAGCCGGTGGGAGTGGAGGGGTTGGAATTTATCGTCATGCCGGTGAAGATATAAACCATCACACCCCCCTGTAGGTTATTGTTTTAAAGTGGAAAATCTTTTCTTCTCCCCATCTTCCCACCCCGTCAAACTTGGTATCCGGGCCAATAAATAAGGTGTAGGTGGTACCCAGCTCATATGGGGTTTTAGGAATGATCTTGCCCACTTTGCGATCCTGGGAAAGCTTGATTTCAAAATCAATCTTTGGGTCAATCCTCACTTTAAGTTCCCCCTCATTTTCCAAAGATCTGTTAAATGTAATTTCAATAACTTCTGTTGAGGAAATAATAGCCTCTTCCAAAGGATCTGGTTTGGTGGAAATAATTTGAGGAGAGGCTTCGCTTACATTCTGGTTCACAACCTGCTGTTTGCTTGTTTGGGGCAAACTATCTGTCTTGGGTAAGCTTAATTTCAGCGAAACCAAAACCATTCCCAAAATAAAAACTACAATCAAAACGCTTTTTTTACTGATCATGGTGATTTATTACACTGCCCCCAGTTATCCCTTATTTCAGGAGTAATGGGAACATTAGCATAATCGTTATCTGCCAGATTATCAGATGAAGCCAGAGTATGTGATGGGAGAGGAGGAGAAGAATCACCCAGATATTTAAAAGGATTAAGGAGGTTTCCGTTTTTTTGGATTTTATAATGTAGATGAGGACCACTGACACCCTCACCGCCCTCCCCAACCGTTCCTACTTTTTGACCCCTTTGTATTTGTTCTCCCTTTTGTACACTGATATCTAACATATGCTCATAGGTTATGACAAGCGCAGATGATTGATTTGAGATTTGGATATAATCACCTCTTTGAGGATGATTGTCACCTATTTCTGTGACTATTCCCTCAATGGTTGATACTAGCGTATCACCTAAAGAAGCACCTATGTCAATGCCGTTATGGCAGTTTTGAAGAGGGGTACATCCTTCGTTCTGATAATTATAATCAGGGATATTATACCCGTAAGGGCCAGTGATAGTTCCTATGGCTGGACAGCCCAGAGGTTGTGATGCTATAGATTGACAGGATTGGATACTGGCCCAAAGATCCTGGCCATAACTGTAAGGTCCCTCACATTTGGTAGGGTTTGAACCTCCATAGGGTAGACAGCCATAAAAACTTTCCGCTACCTTGTAGATAACATTCTGGTCATTTGTCCAGGCAGGATCCCACCTGGTTCCATCCCCGATATTATAACCTTGTAGCTTTTTTAAAATAAATCCGGCAGCCAGGAATATATTTTCTCTAACATTACAATAATTTACCTCTTGCAAGGTCTTATTTAAAAATTTAGCTCCCTGTTCTAGTCCTGAGGGAAATGAACCTGTTGTGCCAGGCGGTTGGAGTTGCATTAGACCCAATGCTCCGGTGGGACTCATGCCAAAATGAGGAGTACAAGTTGTCAGATCAGTAAAATTTCTATCATAAAAGGCATCATGATTATCATCGGCATTTATCACAAAATTAGGGTTTTCCAATCTGGCAATCCCTGCCAAAACTGCTGCGGGTACTGTAGTGGTAAGTTCGGCTTCCTGGAATAATCTAACCAGAATAGAGCTTTTAATAGAGCCTTGTATCGGTGTTTGGTCAGATCTGGTAAGCTGACAACTTAACAGATTTATAGGTCCAACTGGTCCTGCTTGAGCGGTGGGAGTTGGTTGCCCGGTAGGGGATATGGCGGCAATAGTGCCTACCAAAAGAAACACTCCCAAAAGAATCAGCCAGAATTTTCCTGGAGGGCCTTTAATAATACTTCCTCTGGATATTTGATTAGAAAAAGATACCAGGGAGTTAAGACCACCAATTCCTGCGCCACCTAAAAATCTGCCTCCTGTCCCAGCAAGACCTCCCAAAAGACCTCCCCCTGCTCCTCCCGCTCCCTTTAAGAAATTAGTCAAGCCCGAAGCCAGACGATTAACAGCTTTTTTGGTAAATATCTGGGTATTTGAGCCGAAAGTTTTTAACCAGCTGGGAGATTTGATATTGTGGATTCCTTTAATTGCCCCACTTTTGTCAGCAATAAAGATTTGCTTTGAAGGTGCTTCTGCAACCACCAATTTTGGCTGTTCAGCAGCTTTGATGGTTTTTCCACCCAGAGGGTGTTCTGAGACTGATGGTGTTTCCGGTTTCTTAACAATTGTTGAGGTGGGAGTGATGGTTCTTTCTTCCACCACCCTGCCGCTTTTATCAGCCACGTATAATTTAGCTTGGGGAGTTTTAGTCTGGGGTGCAATGTAAACTACTCTCCTGGGGATTCTCTGTCCGCTTAAACCTGCCGGAAAGGGGAATCCTATTCCTGGCTGTTGAGATTCTGAAGATGCAGTTGAGGATGTTTGCGCCCCTAAAACTTCTTTTTCTGCCTCTGAATCTTGTGGATATTGTTGATAATACTCATCAGTCAAAATATATCGAGCATCTGTGGCCACACTTTCAGGTTTACTTAAAAATCTTAACCTTATATCTATGGCCAAACCTTTATAAAATTTTTCTAAAACTTTAGGATCTTTAATATTTAAATAATCTCTCAGATCCACATGCGCTGTCTGTTGGATAAAAGTTAATGTGTCATAAAATAGTTTATAAATGTGAGGATCGTAATCCAACCCCAAATATCCACTGGCTTGTGGGTGAAGGTATTTATATTCTAAAGCCTTGTATAAAAATCTAAAGTTTTTGACATCACGTAATGCCATACAGTTCCATTATACATTTTGTCTTGCCAATATTTCTTGTGGATTGGAGGTGATCAACTGATGTTCCTGGGGTGAGGCTACCACTCTCATAGCCACATGAGTATTGCCTGCAAAAAATAGCCCTTGACCGATCCCTTCTGATAGCAAAAGTCTTTGTTCCCCCTCTGATAAGTTAAATATTTGAGCCAGCAGATCAATTGAGGCCGGAGCCTGTTTAAGTAGCACTTGGATTGATGAGTTGGAAATAATCTCCTTGCCTCTCTCGGTCCCCAAAAAATCCTCGATGTCTTGGGTGAGGGTGGTCAGCCCCAAATAATATTTGCGAGCTCTTTTGGCCATGTCCACCAAAAAGTCGGCAGAATCTGGATTTTTCATCAAATACCAGGCCTCATCCACCACCATAATTCTTTTTTTTAACTTGCTTCTGATCTTAGTCCAGACATAATCTAAAATCATATGGATGGCCAGCGGTCTTAGCTGATCCGGAAGATCTCTTAAAGAAAAAACCGTGAAGGAATTGGATAAGTCCACATTTGATTGTTGAGAGAAAATACCAGACAGCGATCCTTTGATAAATCTTTCCAGTCTGGCTGCCAGCTCCAGGGCGGGTTGTTCCTCCATGCCGATTAACACTTTGTATAAATCTTCCATCAAAGGTGGTCCGCCGGCTGGCGGATTGCTTTGTGTTTTGGGGTCATCGGTAATGCCTTTGAGCGAATAAGTTTGCTTTAAGGCCCGGTCCAAAATAGCTGCTTCCTGGGCAGATAAGTTTCCCAGGACAATTTTTAGAAAGGCTGTCAAAGAGAGGATTTTTCTACCTAACTCATTTTCCTCCGATACTTGAGAAGACATATCAAAAGGATTGATTTTAACAGCAGAAGAGGGAGAAAAATTAATATACTCACCACCTACTGCCTGAGATAAAGATAAATATTCCTGCTCAGGATCAATAATTAGTATTTCTGTTCCAAACATTAAAGATCTTAAGGCTTCCAGTTTGACAAAATAGCTCTTGCCTGCCCCGGATTTGGCGAAGATAACCGAATTGGCATTCTCCAAACTGAATCTGTCAAACAAAATTAAGGAATCGTTGTGCTCGTTAATGCCGTACATGATGCCTTCGTTGGCAGTCAACTCCGATGAGGCAAAAGGGAAGGTGGTGGCCAAAGAGGTGGTATCCATATTGTGAGTCAGATTCAAAAGATCTAACCCTTGTGGGATGGTTGATTTAAAACCATCCTCCATCTGCAGGGTGGTCGGCTGGGAGGTGATAGATAAAGAGGCCAAAGTTGACTCCACCAGCTTGGAGGTATTATGCAACTCCTCTTTGGTAGCAGCAGGGACTGTTACGTACAAGGCAAACTGGAAAAATCTTTCCGATCCTTTCACCAGTTGTTCCTGAAGCGTTCGGGCATCCTCCAATGCTACCTCTACTGTCGGATCAACTGCCTTACCCCTCTCTATGTCGGTTTGGATGGTGGCTTCCATTTCGGCAATTTTTCTTTTTAACTCATCCAAAACACCGGCCGGTTGAGTTGGATAAATAAACATGGAAATCAAAAGAGAGTGATCAAAAGAGATTAAAGGCTCCAGCCAATTAGGTTCAATAAATCTGGGATAGTTGGACACGAAATAAGTCCTAAAATGAAAATTGTTGATCTTCAACTCATTAAAATCCACCTCCAGCTCAGCAGGAGCAATGACATCCTCAATGGTTAATTGAGGAGTAATAACCTCTTGGGCTTTGGGTTTTTTAAATAATTTTGGTATCTTCATAATTTTCAATTTTTAATCAATTTTAAATGACTAAATGTTTAAAACATTAAAAATTAATACATTTTAATTTGAATTAAAATTTCAAATTTGTAATTTAAAATTTAAGTTTCCTCCAATTCTTCCACCACAAACGGATGGGTTTTGGTTGGTTGACTGCTCAATGGTTGGTAAGGGGTTGGTCCTTGAGGGGGGATGGTCTGAAGTGGGCTTTGGCTTTGAATTGTAGGTGCCATTACTGGCTGGACTTGATTAAGTTTTACCTGTTCAGCTTCACTTAAAGGTTGAGGTGGTGACAATTCTGCTTCCCCACCGTTGTAGATATCATAAAAGAGATCGATCAGTTTAGTTGAAGTCAGTTGAGTGGCCTTAAGGCCAACTCTGTTAAGTTGGCGGATCAGTTGATCTCTTCTGGGGAAAAGTACGGTCTTAATTTTTTGATCCAGTGCTTCTTTGGATGAAGTAAGTCCCACCTCCAGCTTAAAAAGCGGAATGACTATATAAAATTTTTTATCCAAAACCTCGTTTTCCTTAATGGTGGTTTGGATAAATTGGCGGTAAGAAGTCATCAGTTTGGACAGAAGGGGATTGGTTTGACTCTTTTTAGCTTGGTCCAACAGATTAAGATAGGAGGAGATATTGAGTCTTTCCGAGTGGACAACAATTTGTATGCTAAAAGAAAGTGAGTTTAGAAGTTGTGCAAAAGCAGCAATGATTGCCACCTGTTCGCGGGCCGATAACAATCCAAAATTGACTGCGGAAGTTTGTAACACCAAAGCCCCTCCTCCGTCCTTTAGAAAAATCAGGTCGTCTTTGATATCGGCGAAAGCCAGATGTTGTTGAGTTGTTTTCATAAATTTTTACTGTTTAGCCGTGATAATAAGCGGTGGCAGTATTTGACCGTCCAGTTCTATTTGTAAAGCATCAAAGTTTAGGTCTTCTTTCTCAAGCTCTAATGTGTATGTACCGTTGGGCAGAGGGGTTGAGCCTGAAAATTGGCCCAGCTTGTTAGTTTTTAAAGCTCTGACCGGTAAGCCCTCTTTATCGTAAATGACTGCCACTACTCCTTCCAGATAATCCCCATCTACATTTTTAACAATACCGTTTATCACATTGGGAAAGATGGTTAAAGCTACCTGAGGTTGAGTTTTTTTGGGTATCACCACCCTTAACTTTTCTTTAGGTACCACAACTTGAGGTTCGGTTTGCTCAGGATGACTGACAGCATCCAGTTCGCTCTTAATATTAGAAGTTTGACTGATCAATCTTTGTAAATCGGTCATGATTTTGTTGACCTGCTCAGTGTAATCAGCGGGAGCAGCAATGGGTTGATTGGCTTTTGCTCTAATTTGATCCAGAGCTCTTTCGGTCTGGATAATTTGGGTTTGTAATATTTGAGCCTGACGAGCCAGCTCCACTGTTTTCTTAAGTTCCTCTTGGGTGGGCAGATTGGAGGGGGAAGGTGGTGAAAGCGCCAGGCTAACCTGTAAAGTTCCGGCAGGTTGGGTTTGATCAACCGGCCTGAGGATTGGACCGATCGGCGGTTGAGGATGTAAAGTGGAAGCAAACATCACGTATCTACTTTTAAAAAGGGGATCCTGAAGGTAACTTTTCTTGTTTTTTTGCCAGACTCTTTTGGTGGGGGAGTAGATGGCTTTTAAAAATGCTCCCAGCCAGTAATCCAGGGGCCTTGACCCTATTGGTAAAAAGGCAAAAGCTGCACCCAGGATGGTGGAGATGACAATCAGGGGCCAGGCAACCACAGGGTAGTCGGCTGTCAGAAAGACAAAGATAAAATAGGCAATACCAACCCCTGCAGCCAAATAAATAAATTGTTTTAAAGTCATATCCCCCACCAATTTGAATTGGAAGGAGGTGACATTTTGAGGAACAGGATGTGCATCCATAAATTAGGGACCGTTTCTTTCTGCTAACTATGAGTTATCCTACTGCGTGAAAATTAATGAGTCTAGGGGTACAAAAAGGATCATTTAAGCACAATCCCCACCATTTCTGTGAGTAACTACAAGGTATTGATACAACATCTGGTGGATTGACAAAGATTCTGACTTAATTTAAGCTGAATTTACAATTTAAAGGGGACAGATTGGATCAGACTAATCTTTTCCAGGGGAAGATAGTGTAATTCTATCACTATGCCGTAACCGTTACAGTCGGGCTGCCTGGGTTCCTTTAATATCTCTTCGAGTCAAAGAGTAAACTTAACCCTCGAAGAGAGGGTTTTTTAATGGCTATGAGAACAGAAGCAGCTGAACATTCACCAATATCTACTTTTAAAGAAATTGATATTTTAGTACAACCAGATGTAGGCGGAAGATATGAGCCAAATTTCTCATTTGACAATACAATAGTTATCGCGCAACCAACAGAGCGAATTACAGCCCCTACAGAAGCTCCTAAGTCACAAAAAGAAAGCCGCCTGGATATAGAAGAATATTTAATAAGGGTAGCAAGATTGCAAAGTTTTTTTGATAGCAGATTGGGAATAAGAGAAAGAGGGGTAATCAGAAATTATAATCCTGTTTTGGAAAGAGCCGCATTTGAGCAGCTGCAAACCGAAGAGGAAAGAGAGCAGTTTAAATTATATGAAATAAAACAAATAGAAACAGCTCTAAGAGAAAGGTATCATGTAGCTACCAGTATTGTTATCTATGATATTGACGATGATGGTAAATTAAGAAGCAGAGACTTACCTAACCAGGCTTTTGAGGATGTTTTAACAATCGGAATTGAATATTACAAGCAACTAGGATCACCTGATGTTTCAAGAATGGAGCAGGAAAGGATCGGTATTTTAAAAATACAGGAAGCTTTTGCAGATCCCAATGCTCAGATAAGCTTAAAAGCTGGAGTTGTTTCAGGACCAGGTTTAGTAAAAGATACTATATTTAAAGATAATTTCCGAGATCGTTATGAGCTTTTAGAAGACCCATTTACTCAAAGAAGAATAGTTCAAATGACTAGGTTTGCTTCAGATTTAAGTTATGAACAGGCAGAAGAGATAATAACTGCTTCAAGGCCGGATTATTTTGATGGTGTTGATATTCCAATTGATCAGTGGTTGCTCGCTAACCCTATTATAGGGGGCAATAGCGAGATTTTAATACCAATAAAAAATGCTTTAAAAGAAGAGGAGTTTCAGAAAATTACTCAGGAAGGTACAGCGAGGATGCAATTTTTGGTGAGTGCAATTTGTGACTCAATCTTTAGCCCGGAAAAGGTGGCAATTACCTTAAATGCAGTTTTAAACGGAGCAGATTATATGTGGAAAAGGATAACAGGAATAAAAGATAGAATTTTAAGTTCAGTTTCAGCTGTAACTCATAAGCTAATGCCTGTTTTTAGAAGTTTATGGGAAGAAATTAACTGGTTAGGCCACCAGGCTGTCAGAGCAGTAGCGGTTGGATGCGGTTTATCAGGAGGATTTTCAATTGGAGGCGGTTTTTCTTTAGGGAATGTTTTAAGCGTGACGGCAGGTTTTATCCTGGGAATTATCAATCGTTTTAGTGGAATTTTTGGAGGAGAAAATGGCAAAAAGGGTAAAAGTTGCCTCAGTTGTGGTGAAGTAAACTATTGTACCGAAGATTGTTATAAATGCGGCGGGATGTTAATTTAAGTATTGACCACGTTCATGTAAAATGAACGTGGTTGACAAAGTTAGCTAAGTTAGCTAAGATATGATTACCATGCAAGTTGTAAACATTCACGATGCTAAAACAAACCTGTCTAAACTTATTGAAAAAACCTCCAAAGGGGAGGAGGTTATTATTGCCAAAGCAGGCAAACCTGTGGCTAAACTTAGTCCTTATAAAGAAAAGTTAAAACCCCGCAAATTGGGATTATGGAAAGGTAAAGTTTGGGTTCCTAAAGATTTCGATAAAGAGGATGAGGAAATAAATAAACTATTTTATGAAGGTGATATTTAAATGAATTATCTCCTTGATACCCAAGTTTTTATTTGGGCTATGGAGAAAAGCACTAGATTCTCTAAAGCTTTTCAGAAGGTAATTTCTGACCCAAATAATATGGTATTTGTTTCTGTTGCAACTGTCTGGGAGATTATTATAAAAAAGAGAAAAGGTTTGAAAGTTCCAAGAGATATTGCAGGTGGGATTAAAAAAAGCCTGTTTACTATACTTCCAATTAATATTGACCATGTTCTAGAAATTGAGGTATTAGAGGATTATCATAAAGACCCATTTGATAGAATCATAATAGCTCAAGCAAAAGTAGAGAAATTAACTCTAATTACTGTTGATGAGAAAATACTGAAATATCATATTAAAGCCTTAAAAGCTTAATTAGATAGTCTACTTGCCAAAATGATAATTGATACTTTAAAATAAGTTTTGTATCAGCCGCGATTGCGGAATGTAAGGTATGTCTAAAGAAGCCATTGTTCCAGAAGCTGTCTCAGTGGCCGAGACCAGTCCATTACCAGTTGAGCCACTAGATAAGTTGCCATTAACCATCCCTAGAGGTAGAGGTCGTTTTAGATTACAGACTACTGGATCTTCTCATCAGATCAGAACTTCTCATGGAGGCTATGGGAGTGGGAATGGGAGTTGGTCAGAACATTCTGGGGGCGGCAGCGGTGGATGGGATAGATGTGATGAATGCGGCAGGAGTAGCTCCAGCCTGCACCTGTGCAAAAAAAAGGTAATACCAGGATTAAATTTAACTCCTCTCCAAATGTCAATAGAAATGTCAAAAAATTACTTGACAAATATGTAGAAATAGTGTATTATGTTTTTATATGTTGGATACCACAATTGTAACTGCCAGAGATATTCTTAGAAACTACCGGAGAGTCTTTGATAAAGTCAAGAAAACCAGGCAGCCTGCTATAGTGGTTTCCAAAAGAAAACCGCAGGTGGCAATTGTTTCATTAGATGATTTGGAAAGACTCAAGAGTTTGAAGAATAAGCAATCTACCAAAGTACTCCTGGATCTGGCTGGTATTATTCCCAAGGGGAGTGGTTTACCAGCTGATTTATCTGAAAAACATGATGAGTACACCTGGGATTAAAAAACAACTGATTGTGGTAGGAGACACTGATGCTTTAATTGCTATTTTGCACGAAGAAGACAAAAGTCATCAGAAAGCCGTTGAAACCGTTGCCAAACTATTACAGCATGATGCTCAAACAGTTTTTCCCCTAACCACAATTACGGAAACTATCACGACACTGATACGAAAACTTAAAAGGTCAGATATTGCTGCTAAGATTGTGGAGAGAATAACAGATGGGTCGTTATCAATAGAAAATACAGATGTAGATTTACTTAAGGAGGCTTTAAAAGTATTTGACCCAAAAGGTAGCAAGAAAAAAACAGTCTTTGATGCACTGGTTGTAGCAACTGCCAAAAAATTAAATACTGATGTTATTTTCTCTATGGATGATTGGTATTCTAAACTCGGATTTACTTTGGCAGCAAATCTCACTTAATACAATATAGCCGTAATTTCGTTAGGATTCCATCAGAATGAAATCAAGCACTTACGCATCGCTTAGTGTAAACTGATCAGGATTTGACAAAGAAGTTTGGGAAATTCTATGCCGGATACAAACCAACTACTCTTACCCGATAATTTTACTACTTGACTTCTAGAAATTCGGTACTAAAATAGTAGTATATGATCAAAAGAACGATAACCCAGGCTTTAGAAGGACATCTTACAGAAAAAGAAATGACAATCCTCATTGGGCCCAGACAGGTAGGGAAAACTTACCTGATGAAGTATTTGGAAGGTAAACTAAAGGCAAAAGGAGAGAAAACTCTTTTTTTAAACCTTGATATAGATGATCACAGGCCCTTTTTTGATTCCCAAGGTCAGTTAATTTCATACATCGAACTTCAAGTTGGTAAAGAGAAAGCCTATGTGTTTATTGACGAGATTCAACGTAAAGAAAACGCAGAACTTTTCTTAAAAGGTATTGCTGATATGAACTTACCGTATAAGTTTATCATCTCAGGTTCGGGTAGCTTAGAGTTAAAAGCTAAAATCTCCGAATCTATGGCCGGGCGCAAGAGGATGTTTAGCATTGATCCAATTAGTTTAAAGGAATTTATTAACTTTAGGACAGAGTATAGGTATGAAGATAGATTAGGGGAGTTTTTTGCCCTGGAGAAAGACAAGACGCAGCGGTTTCTTGAGGAATATATGGTTTTTGGTGGTTATCCTCAAGTTATTCTCTCTGATACTGTATGGAAAAAACAAAGTGCAATGGAGGAAATCTATAAAAGCTATATCGAGCAGGATATTAAAAAACTACTCAATATTGAGAAAGAAGAAGCTTTTACTAACCTGCTTAAGGTTATTGCCTCTCAAATCGGCAGCTTGGTCAATACTACCGAGCTTTCTTCAACTATTGGGATCGCTGATAAAACAGTCCAACACTACCTATGGTATTTAGAGAAAACATTCATAATTAAGAAGGTGAGCCCGTATTACCGGAATGTCAGAAAAGAGATTAGTAAATCTCCGGTATATTATTTTTATGATATTGGACTTCGTAACTTTCTGCTGGGACTGTTTGGTTTGCCACGAATACCGCAACCTTTAAGTGGGCACTTATTTGAAAATCTCATTTTCAATATGCTTAGGGAGCAATTTGATATGAGTCCGACTCAAATTCATTTTTGGCGGACACGAGATAGGGCTGAGGTTGACTTTATTCTTGTTACAGGTTTGGAGGCAGTGCCGCTAGAAGCAAAACATAAAAGGATGTCAAAATTAGAAATGCCTCGCTCTTTCAGAAGTTTTTTGAGAAAATATAAGCCAAAAAAAGCATACCTTATTCATCTTGGCGATAAACAAGAGGCAGTAATAGATAAGACTAAGATTTATGTTCTTCCATTTCATGCGCTTTTAGAACAGTCAAAGCTTAAATAGTTTTTAACCTCCATCCCGTCAGGATTTCATTAGAATTAAATCAAGCACAAAATTTGACAAAAGTATATGCTATTGTATATACTATGGAATACCATGAGTTATGCAGTAATTACTACCAAAATTGATCCACGAACTAAAAAAGAAGCACAGATAACAGCTGAAGCTCTTGGCATGCCTTTATCCGTTATTATCAAGGCCTTTTTAAAGCAATTCATCAAGACAAAAACTGTTAGTTTTAGTGTATATGGAAACGGAGAGCCCAGTGAGTATCTCATTAAAACATTGCAGCAAGCACAGAAAAATAGAAAAGAAGGAAAAGGTTCTCCTGTTTTTGATAATGCTGAGGATGCAATTGCTTATCTTAAAAAACAGGGTATATGAAGATTCAATATGACCCTGATTTCTTGAAAAAGCTTAAAAAGGTCAATGTTAGAATCCGCAAAAATTTTGAGACTCGGATCAGAGTATTCTTGAAAGATCCTAATGATCCACAGCTTAATAATCATCCTTTACGAGAGCATTATTTAGGTTTTAGGAGTATTGATATAACAGCAGATTATAGAGCATTTTATGAGGAAGTAAGTAGCGGAGAAGAAACTATAGCATATTTTTCAGCCTTAGGAACTCATGATGATTTGTATGGCAAAGAGGAGTAGTATATTTTAAGAGTAAAGTTTAACCTCCATCCCGTCAGGATTATATTAGAATTTAATCAAGCATTGAGCGTAGTCGAAGTGTAAACTTACCCCAGAAAGGAGATTATAATCCTGAGCCCTTCGACAAGCTCAGGGTAAACTGAGTCGAAGGATTGACAGTAAGTTTAACAAAGCTCTAAACTAAAATCAGTCCTAAGTTTTCATTGACAGTGAAAACTTTATTAGTTATAATTTCACTGACGATGAAAAAGGATTTACTGAAAACTTTGTTATTGGATCAGTCAGAGCAATTCAAAAAGAAAGAATTAGGAGTAACCAGAGAAAATCTTATTCAAATTAAAAAGTATGCAAATTCTTCTTATGCCGTAGTAATTTCTGGTTTACGACGAGTTGGTAAATCTACACTGCTTGCTCAAATTGCCCACAAATTTTATTCGTCGGATGACTATTATTTTGTCAACTTTGAAGATGAAAGATTTTTAAATTTTACTGCAGATGATTTTAATCTCTTATATGAGACCCAACTGGAATTCTTTGGACAAAGAAAGATATTTTTATTAGATGAAGTACAAAATGTTATAGGTTGGGAGAGATTTGTCCGTCGGATGATTGATGAAGGCTGCAAGTTTTATATCACCGGCTCAAATGCTGCTTTACTTAGTAAAGAACTGGGAACCAAACTTACCGGTAGGTATACACCGATTGAACTTTTCCCATTTTCATTTGCAGAGTTTTTAGCATTTAAACAACAGAAAACGCCCAATTTAGCTTATTTAACCACCTTACAAAAGAGCAAGCTGAAAAGATATTTTAATGATTATATAGTCACTGGGGGTATACCTGATGCCTTAAAGTATCCTGAGATTAACTTACACAAAACTTTATATGATGATGTGATTTACAGAGATGTGGCTGTACGCTACAAGATAGAAGAAACTAAAGCTTTAAAAGAACTAAGTTTTTATTTGATCAGCAATATATCTTCTCTGGTTTCATTTAATAAGTTAAAAGAACTTCTTAAATTAGGTAGTGTTAACACTGTTAAAAACTATATTGATTATCTACAAACCAGCTGGTTGATGTTTACTATCAATAAATTTGCTTTTTCTATCAAAAAACAGCAAATTGCCAATAAAAAGATTTATGCCATCGACACAGGTTTAATAAAATCAGTGGCATTTTCTTTTTCTGAAAATAGAGGCAAACTTTTGGAAAATCTAGTATTCTTAACCCTAAGAAGACTGTTTGAAGAAATTTATTATTACACAACTCAGAATGATTTAGAAGTTGATTTTTATCTTCCTAAACAAAAAATTTTAATTCAGGTTTGTCAAAGTCTGGCGGATGAAGAGACACAAAAAAGAGAAGTTAAGGCTTTAATAGCAGCTATGCAAGAACTTAACATAAATTCTGCAGTGATATTAACTGAAGATGAGGATAGTGTAGATTTTGAAAATGGCAAAATTAAGGTAATTCCAATGTTTAAATGGTTATTAGATCCTCTCAATAATTAGTTTAGCTTCATTTATATCAGGATTTTGTAAGGAATAAATCAAGCACTTCGCAACGCTTCAGTGTAAACTTTCCCCAAGAAAGGATTTGACAGTTAGCTTACCTAAGTCCTACACTAAAAATTAGCAGGGCTTTGGGACTGTCTTCTACAAACCATGGCCCAAGTAGAAAGAATAAACATGGCAGATGCTTCATCAGCGGAAACAGGTTCAACGACAACTTTAGCTCCTCCTAATGCTGTAGGAATGGGAGAACAGGTACCACCCGCAAGCGGAGTGGCAACAGAATCAGCGCCTCCTATAACCCCCATACCCCCACCCTTTGAGCATATTTTTGAAGGTGCTCCAGAATCCGCCTTAGATCCCTCAATAATTCCTGAGAATATTCCACCATCAGCTCCCCAGCAAACATCAGAACAGCCGCTTGCCGATACTTCTTCAGAACAAGCAGAAATACCCCCAGTAGTAGAACGTCCCCCGGGTTTTGGTGAGCTTCCTCCTTTTGAACCTGGAGAACCTAGAAGAGGTGGTGGCCCGCCCCCCCCAGATGGAGGGAATGGTGGAGATCGGGAGCCACCACCCAGAGGACCAGAATGGGAAACCAGCCCGGAAAGAGGCAGATGGCTTGTTGAAGAAATTGTCAGATTCAGGACCACCATGACTTATGAAGAAAGATACAACGAAGTAAATGGCCCTGTCTATGCACAACGACTTCAAGAATTAAAGGAATATGTAGATGCATTATGTGGGGAAAGAAACGATCCAGATCCTTTTGGCCCTCATAAAGCTTATCCAAGACCAGCACAAAGAGAACCTGGTCAGCCACTACAGCCCCCAGAATTTCCTCCTTTGCCACAAGCAATACAGGAGATGAATGAAATGGTAGAGCAGTTTCGTGCTCAATATCAGCTTGAAGGGACTGAAGAAGCTGAAGGTTTTCCTGCTGAATCATTACCAGATTCTAATGATCCTAACAGGTCTATAGAGACTAGAAGAAATCAGTATGCCAATACAACATCCCAACAAGAGCTGCAAGATGCCCAAAAAGATTTGCAAGTCTATTTTAGACAGGCAAAAAATCAGGGGCTTTTAAAAGAAGTTGATGCGGTTTTGAATACTGTATATCAACAGATTATTAACCCTCGTATTCCTCCTGAGGAAGCAGATGTTCTATTTGAGCGAGGGATTGCCAGAGCTAGAGTTATAGCTTTAGTAGAATTTCGTGAAAGAAGCTTAGAAGATCCTAATCTTCCCCAGCAATTAGCAGGCGTTGGGGAGGCATATATTGATTGGGCTAGCCGTAGATTAGAAAGGAGTCGTAATGGTCAACCTCAACCAGATCACATAGAAGGTGAGTGGTCTGTTCCTACTCCTGAACAAGTAAGTAGAGCTCAAAGGGAAACTTATTGGGAAACAACCAGTTATCCTAAATATTATCATGTTACTGCTCGAACCCCGGAACAATTTCTGATAGCAAAAGAAACTTTTTTCCAAATGATAAGGTCTGGATCTGTAGGTAAATCACCAGCTGCTATTTTTGAACATGTCAAAAATTTCATCGAGAGTTTCGGTGCAGAAGGAGGAAGACAGGTCAGAGAAGGTAATATCGATGCTGATTTTTTGGAAGAAAATAGGTTGGAACTGGAAGCATTATTATATGTTTTTGTGGGTAACTATGCAAATGAGGTTTATAACCCCAAGCAGAAAAAAGAGGCAATGGTGGCAATGTCTTTGGATGAAGGGCCAGCCAGATGGGTAGCATTATATCGAGCAGGAAAAGGGGGAGTAGCTGTTTTTACTGAGATTTTTGACTTCGAAGATGTAATGGATATTTATAATAATCCTGTAGGAGAAAGAGGAGAGTTAGATATTGTTGCTGGTCATTTCAAACAAGATCAAATTCAGGAGATGGTAATTGAAAGAGGAATGGGTATTGTGCTTAAGGATTATGATCCTAGGGATGAGTATTTTAACTCTGATGATTTACAAGCGAAAATTGATGCGGCCGGCGATTTAGAGAGAATTAAGTCAGATCTTCGAAGTATAGAAAACGATATCAGCACTGGTAGAATAAAATTGAAGCCAGGCGAAACAGCGATTGATCTACTAGGTGGAGATAATCAGGCAAAGCGTGTACATGATCAAGCCAGGCTTAATGCTTACAGAGCAAATTTAAAAAGACTCGGCCTGACCAAATCCGATGAAGAGTTTAAAAGATTATACGAAGGTTTTGATAAAGGTGATTACCACATTAAAAATTATCTAAGCTATAAAGAAGATCAAGACCGTTTTGCCGAAGATCAAAGTAAGCCCGAAGATCAAAGACAGTATCAAAGAAAATATCCAGCTTTTGCTGACCTCCCGGAAACCATCAGAAAGTCAATAGATTTAGGAAGAATTCAGGTACAGCTTCGGGAACTCAGACAAGCTATAATTAGGGGTCAGATAAAATTAGAAAAAGGCGAAAAGGCAATTGATCGATTAAGTCCGCGAGATCGACAAGCATACAAGGCAGCTTATGATGAAGCAGCAGCTAATTTTGATATTGCTTTTCAAATGCAGGGAGTATTAGGAGAGAAAGCTAGAAGAGGTAGAGGATTTTTATATGTGGACAGAAATCCTCATATTCAATATTACCAGAGTGTGAGTGATGGATTAAGACTGAAATGGATAGATACAGACAAAACAAAAGTAATAAATACGGATGCACTTAAAGTAGAGGAAATTGAAAAAATAAGAGATTCTCTCCCGCAAGCTAATAGAAGATCGTTCGAGATAGGCTGGATGTTATACAAAATGAGAGGTGGGGAAAGCGGTGGCAAAAGACTAGATAGCTTTCCTAAATATTGGCAAGATCTTTATGCACGGCTAAGCCCTGAAGATAAACATGACTTTGTTGACAATATCCCAACTTACCAGGCAGAAAACTTTGTCCAATGGGGTGTTACCTGGACCAAGATGAAATATGCAAACGAACCGGCAAAAGTCAGAAGGCAAAAAGTAAGAGAAGCAAGAGCAAGGTTGACAGAAGAATTAAGAACAAAGGGATATACAGCTCAACTTTTGGATGATGAGTTAGGTCCAGATGGTCAACCAAAACCAATGACTTTTAAAAGACCGCTGGGAAGGATAGAGCCTAATACAGGTCAATTCACAAAATTCAAAAATGGTGAAATCTTGGGTTTTAACCAGGCAGGCAAAGAAGTTAAACTTTCTTTTGATAATAACGGCAATCCAATAGGATTAGAGTTTGATCAGGATGGTAAAGTTATTATTTATGATAAAGCTGATCCTAATGATCGTCAGCTTGTTAATTATGACAATATCAACAAAAATACCAAAGCAAAGCTAGTAGGGGATACTTTAGTTGAGGAAGCAGTAGCAACTTTCCAAATAGCTGCCCAAAGTAGCGATTTTCGTAACCGTTATACTGACCATACCTATTGGTATTACCAGGGCAATAATAGAGTGACTATATTGGCTCCTCGTATCTTTAAGGTAGCAGAACGAATCAGAGACGGTTTGTCTCGTTGGGAAGATGAAGATATATTAGCCACCCAACTTTTGATTGTAGATCCAACTTTAAGACGGGTTAAAAAGTTTGAAGATGTTCAACAACAAAGAGAAGTTGCCCTTGTAGCAGCTGCCGTCTTAGAGTCATTTCAAGATAGACAAAGAGGGAAGCATGGATTATATAGAGCATTTCTTCCTAGAGATGGTTATATAGGCAGGATGCGGGTAGGTTATAGGAACGAGGATTGGGCAGGAATGGATAGGTTTACATTAGGTTTTGTGGAATTTGCAGCTCAGCAAACTTCTCGTTTATCCAGAAGACTTGGTGCTGAAATTGCTGATGCTCCTTTTGAACATGATGCCGCAGGTCCCAGATGGGGAGTACATGGATTATCTGGAGCAGTTAAGGTAATGGCAGATGAAATCAAGAAGATTTCGCACCAAGGCATAGTGGGACAATTTGGACTGACGAAAATTTTTGAAGTGCAGGATAAAGCAGTTGAAATGTTTAATCATTCAGTTGGCTATGTTGATCCTCAAACAGGAGAGTGGGTTTTTGGTTTGTATGAAAAACCAACTGATAATAATGAAACTATGCATGGATATGCTGGAGACGCTATCTCTGGAGACCTTTTAGATAGTGCAACAAAGACCATACCGTTTCTATATAAATTTAAAGAATGTTTTGGCAGGTTAACAAAGGTTACCCATGATATGAGGGTGATGTATTCAGCCACTGATAATTCAGCAGGAGCTTTAAATCTAGAGGAAGTAGAGGTATTTTTGTCGGATGGTAGTTTTAATACTGCCATTGAATCAGACAAAGATATCCTAAAAAATAATGGTACTGCCAGGAATAGACAAGATGCATTTTTGTATGGGGAGGAAGGACGAAGAGGATTTTATGATTGGTTGCAGGATGAGAGCCCAGGAGGTGGAGCTGATGTATACAGAAGGGAAAAATATTGGAATAGCTTCCTTTCTAAAAAGTTTAAAATCTATGAAGGAGGGAATAAGACAACAGGATCTGAATCAATTGAAGATTGGTTGACCGATAAGATAATTTAGCCTAATCCTTCCCGCTAGATAGTAGGTTTCGGACCTCTACCAAACCATCCCTTCACATTAGATATAGCTTTCGATATTTGTCCAGCTCGAGACAACATTGGATTTACTTTTAGATTGCCAGCTTCATCTCTATAGTAGTATGTTTCGTTTGTCAGTCTACCCGCTTGTCCAGCCAGACCGCTAGCACCTTGTTGGAATTGGCCGGCATAGCCTCTGCCTGCAGCAACGCTGCCACCCAGTTCCTGACCGAGCAGTTGTCCTGCCTCACTTACTGCTCCCAGGGCTCTTGCCACCAAATCAGGAATCTTAGGCAATGCCACCAGTGCCCCGAAAGCCAAAAGAATCCTGATAAACTCTAAATCCATGCCGCCAAACAAAGGAAAAGTTTCAATATCTGCCACATTGATTTTACCTTGTGCGTATGCAGCTGTTACCGGTCCATTGTTTTGCACTTGGTTTATCTGAGAAACTTTAAGGGGGCCAAAATCTTGGCCTAACAAAAAGGCCACGAAATAAAACACTGCCAAAACAGCCGGAAATGCCAAGATATTGGCCAGCATCTGTAGAATCCAATTGGTGGCGGTTCCCTGTCTGCCCGGCAAAGCGGCAGCTAAAAATTGAAATGGAGCGGTGATTGTCAAAAAAATAATGCTGAGATAATTATTAATCAATCGCAGTAGTAATCTAAACATGGCATAAATCAAAATTACCATGGCTACAAAGGTTAGGCCTACAGTGACCAGTTGTGTAGGAAGAAGGGCAGCTCCCCCAAATGATATCACCCCAGCTGCCAATTGTCCTGGTCCCCCAAGCATTCCTCCAAAGGGCATGATAACTTGAGCAACCAGAAATGCCATCAGGGCAGTCAGAACTTTCTGTGGATCCTGTTCCCATGGACAATTCCTACATACATTTGGATCTGCTAGATCATTCCAGATTGAACTCAGGGCATCGCTAACTTTGTCAAAGCTGGCTATTCTGGTAAAGGGAGTGAAAATAGTTAAAACATTTTGAGATTTTATCTCATCTACCAGATTTTGCGGTTTGTCTGAGTGTCCTTTAACTGCAGAAAAGTAAGCCCCTACCAAATTTGTGCCAATAAAGGCCGTATCTGATATTAATCCTGCCAAAAAGTAGCTAAAGGTTATTAAAATTAGGCCAATCACAAGACCGGGTAATGCAGCTTGAGCTGTGATGACTGTTTGAGGGTTAATCCTTTGTCTGAACATCACCATCAGCCCTATAATTACAAAAATTATAATCATTACCAAGTAAGCTATATTTCTTGAAACCTGCCAAAGAGCTAAAATTGGACTTAAGACATTGGCCCCAGACCCTACCACTTGGGCATGAGCTTCCTTCACAATTCCCAAACCTTGTCCCACTGATGCCAGATAATCAGCTGTTCTGATCGGAGGATTTTGATAAAGCATGCCTATCAAAGAGGTGGTGGCCCCCAAAGCTCCCCCAGATAAATTAGTCTGTGATAAAACCGGTATGGATTGAATAGCTCCTTGAGTATTTTGGGTAAGCTGGTAGGTTAAACAAGCTTGGCCAATGACAGATTGACCCACTGCCAGACAACTAAATGAATGGAATAAGTTGTGGACTAAAAGGTCGGTGTAGAGAGGGGAGGTGGGTGAAACAGTAGGTGGTAGGTTGTAGGTGGTAGGTTGTAGGGGGGAGGCAGATGGGGTGGAGGTCTGGGCTGAAACTGGAGTGGCCACTAATGTCAAAATCAAAATAACAAATAACAAATGAATGCCAAAATTAAAATGACAAATGACAAATTTTTTGAAATTTAGATTTGATTTGAAATTTGACATTTGAGCTTTGGGTTTCCCTACCATACTTTAACAGTAAAACAAATCAATCTACTTTTGCAACCCCTAAGGGCTGGGAGTTGGACTTGGACTTGGAGTGGGGGTGCAAAATTGGGTACCGCCCACTTCGCAAAGGGCTCTGACATTAAAGATAGTTACAGGAAGTCCGGTAAAAGCTCCCACAAGTTGTAATACCAGCCAGGCTATGGCCAAAAATAGGACTCCCAAAAGAGCCCAGGTGACTATTAGATGAGCCTGCTGGATGGCTTTTGGCTCTCCCCCTGAGATTAAATATTTAATTCCGGCCCAAACAAGCAAAACCAAAAGAGTAATAAAACCCAACCCCACCACCACCGAGATAATGTTGGTAAAAACATCCTCTATTTGTTTTAAGCCAGCTGGATCAGGACCCATATCTTAACCTTAGCACCAATTTAGTATGATGGTCAACCTAACTTATTAAGGTGGTGTGGGAATGGTAAATTCTGTGGTGGGGAAGCCCAAAAATTGACCTGCCACTTTAAATAGGGCAAAAGCCACAGCCAAAACAGCCAGGCCAATCAAGGCATTGATGATTCTGTTTCTGGCTTTTCCTACTGCTTCCTTGTCTCCACCGGAAGTGATCCATTCAAAAGCTCCCCAAATCAGCATCACCAAAACTACTAGGACAGCCACTATAAAAGACAAAGTTAAAACATTGGTCACAAAAGCCCCCAGATCAGAGTAACCTTGGGTGGGAGGAGAAATTTTGATTTGTGGGGTGGGTGATTGGGCAAATACCATCACTGCGGAAAGAAGATAGACTATTGATGATCCTACCAGTGCTAATTTTCGCATAGCCATCTAATCTTAGTCACAAACTAAATTACTTGTCAAGGGGGGCTATTGTCCCACAAAGAAGGTAAAACCGGTAAATTGTCCCAGAACTCGGATAACTGCAAAAGCCACCGCAAAAAGTAAAATACCAATAAAAGCATTGATGATTTTATTTCTGGCAGATTGGATCTTTTCCTTATCTCCCTCAGAGGTCATCCAGTCCCAGGCTCCCCAAAGCAGCATGAAGATTAAAATTATGGCAGCAAAAACATAAATTAAAGCCACCAGTCTGGATAAAAAATTACTGATGGCCCCGGCCCCGGTGGGGTCTTGTTGTAAGAGGCCTTTTAAAGCATCAGGAGGGATAATTTTGCCAAAAATGCTTTCTATGGCATTTGGTGTCGGAGCAGGAGAAAGGGTAGGGCATATTAGTGATCCATCAGGAGCTTGGTAACATGGCCGGGCATAAACAGGGACAGTAAATAGTAGAGAGTAAACGGTAAATAATATAAACAAAAAAGTTTTAACTATCATTTTTCTCCTCCGATAAAGGGAATCTGTTGACCAAATAAACTATACAACAAAAACTGTAAAATCAGAAAGGCAAATATTAACAGTATAAATCCAACAATAGCATGAGTCATCATATTTCTGGCATTTTGGATCTCCTCTTTATCTCCGGCTGATCTTAAATAGAAAAATGCTCCAAATAAAAAGTATAAAATTACTGCTACAGCAGCCGCAGCAAACATCGGTCCAACCAATCTGGAAGTTCCTTCTCCCAAAGATTTAATATCCCCAAAGCCAAACTTTTCTCCAATATCTACTCCTTCTATTAGAATGGTAGTCCTCCTTTTCCCGGTGGGAATATTTCAGAAGCAAATCTGGCAAAAGAATAAGACATTAAGACTACTAACAGTCCTATTATGGCCCATTTGATTCTTTCCCTGGCCCTGGCCAGTTTTTCCTTTTCGCCCTGAGCTAAAATATATTGGAATGATCCCCAGACCAGCCAGTAAAAGGTCATAAATACTGCTATAAAGAAGGTAATATTTAAAAGGCCTGAAAGAACCGCTCCCAAATTGGCATTTGCACCGCCAAAATTTGGGACACCGCTATCTTTTAGTAAATCGTTTAACATAGCTGGTAATATCAAAGCTCAAAGTCCAAATGTCAAATGAATTTCAAAGCCTAAATGACAAATTTTTTGTCTTTGACATTTAGGTTTGATTTGCCATTTGTAATTTGGATTTTGTCATTATATTTTATTTTCTGATAATTGCCGAAAAAATTAAAGTCAATTCCTGAGCTTCTTGCCAATACTCCCTTGCTTCCGGTGCAAGGTCTGGTACAGCTTTTGCTACCATCCTAAGCCAATGTTTAGTTTCCTTAGCTTCTTTTTTACAAATTCCTATTTTATGTCTGAAGTCTTTTTTGCTTTCCGCCCCGTCTGCTTCGCAATAATTAGCTCCTATACTGGTGCCTGAACGTACCAGCTGACTGATGATTGGTAATGTTACAGGGTTTTGTGGTATTTTTTTGGCAAACTCCAGAATCTTTTCCCCAAACTTGGCAGTCCTTTCCTCAAGATCATATTTCTTTTTAGTATTTGGATTTTGACCTTCATTTGTAATTTGAAATTTGTAATTTGACATTATCATCATGGTCCTCCAAACTGTTTTCCAAGTCCCAGTATATCAACTCCAATGATGCGAAGCAGCAAAACTGCAAAGATCACAAACAAAAGCCCGATGATGGCAGATTGAAATCTTTCCCGTCCGGCCTGCAAAGTCTCGGGATTTCCGGCTGATGTCAGCATCTGAAATGCTCCCAAAAGCATCATCAAAAATGCCAAACCCCCAGAGATGGCAATGATAAACTTTAAAGCGTCTTTAACAAATCCAACCGGTGAGGTATGTATACAGCCAATGGCAGTGGCAATCCCCGGATTGTCTTTATTATCAGTGCATCCGGTAATTTCTTGTCCTCCACTTTTAGCGCAAATAATATGTTTATTTTTATCAAAACCTGGCTCGTGAGGATCGAAACATATTTTCCCGGCCTTTACCTGAGTTTTAGTGGTAAAACATTGTAAAGATTCTGGTTCACAGTAGCTTTTAGGGTTTGTGTTGGAACATTCTGTTTCTACTTCAATCGTCTGTTGTGGAAGTAGAGGATTATGTAGGGTTATATCTGCACAGACATCTTTATTTCTATCATAACGCGGCAAAGCTGCAGTACAACAACTCTGCCCTGTTGGTCCTCCCACCGAAAAGTCTTGTGATACCACTGGATTGCCCGAGGGTGTACAGCCAGTTTCAGACCTATCGATTACTAATTTATAAAGTCCTGGTGTTGAAAACGGTCCTATGGTCCGTTGTATCTCCCCCTTGTCACTGGAGTCAAAACAACCATAAAAAATAGGAGTGTTAGTTTGGCCAAGGATAACAGATGTCACTTTTGATTCACTCCAATAGTATTTTTCCTTTGCGTCTAAACCGGATACAGTGATTTGTTTAGATTCTCCTACCTTAAGATCTCCTATGGTTGGTATTGACTGGGCTTGAATAACCTGCGGGAATTTTAGAAAGAGTGTCATCACCAGAAAAAAGGTTACAGCTGAAATTAGATAGAAAGATATTTTGGACATTAATTTTAAGCTTACCACAACTAGTCTCTAAAAGAGAGATAGTTGTGGCTTAGCACAAGTTAGGGTTTAGGGTCTAGGGATTAGGGTTTAGTTTTAATAATATCCAAAAAAGTGGCTGTATTGATGATTTTTACTCCCGCATAAACTTTTAGCACCAACAAATCTTCATCTTCGGTAATCAGATAGTCAGCATCTGCAGCCTTGGCAGTAGCAAGAAATTTGTCATCTTTTATATCTCTTGAAATCAGCGGGATATCCGATATTTCAACTGTTTCAGCTTGAGAGATAATTTGCAGAATTTTGTTGCTATTTAATCCTTTAATACTCTTAAACTTTTTGCTAATTTCCTCTCTGTTTAAAACTTCAAGTAATTCCAGCAGCACTGGTCGCGAAACAAAGAGACGGTAGGAGTTTGAGTATTTAAAGATAAGTTTCCCCCAAAAGCTTCTGGGGTTTATTAGACTGCGGACAAAAACCATAGTATCGAATACCACTTTAACCATGTCTTTTTCTTCGCACAGCTTTTACCGCACGGTCAATAGTAGTATTTATTTGTGCATCGGTATATTTTGATGCGTCTTTACGAATCGGGGCAAAAAGTTTATACAATTCCTTGATCCAGGGCGATCCTGCTACGGTTTGGGTGGTTTTAACAGGTTTGATACGCAACTCACCATTGATCAGGTTGATTTGGAGTAAAGTGTCTGTATCGATTCCCAGCTGTTCCCTGAAATCAGCAGGGATAGTCAGTTGTCCGCTCCGCAAAGATTTTACAATTCTGGTCATATTCTCAGCCTCACTCTTTGTAAATTAAGTAATTTACATTTTATGTAATATCATATATTTGTAATTTTGTCAATAGCCCAAAAATTTTAGGATATTAAAAATACCACTACTTATGCTAAAATTAAATATCTATCTCCATGCGTAAGATTATACTTTTTTTATCAGTTATTTTTTTCTTATTCGCTATACCCTACTCCCTTACCCCTACCCATGCTGATGAAATTGAAGATTTACAAAAGCAAATAGATGAGCTAAATAAGGCTCGGGAGCTGTCTGTTAAGGCCACCAAACCTTTGGAAGGGCAACTAGATTCTTTACAAAGACAGCTTAATCAAATCCAAGCCAATCTGGATTATCTATCTTTAAATATTAAAAATAAACAAAAGGAATTGGATATCAGAGAAGACAAGCTGGCTTTGCAACAGGCCCTTTTGGAAAAAAGAGTCAGGGCGTATTACATCAGATCTTATTTGACAGATCCTTTATTGGTGATTTTATCCTCAATTCAAGCAGGGGATTTATTCAGGGAGTTATCATACAGACAATCTGTTACCAGAGAAGACAGACAAATCATCTCCTCCATCACTGAGGAGGTTTTGGATTTATTAACCCAAAAAGACAAACTGGAAAAAGATAAAGCCAGGCTGAATATCTTACAGGCTGAGGTTGACAAGAATGCCCAATTTTTGGGGGGAGAAATTAAAAAAGCCAAAGCTTATCAGGCAGAGCTGTTCACCAAGATTGCCCAACTAACTGCCCGCCAGCAACAAATTATTGCTCAAAGACAGGCCTCTTTAAATTTGCCCACCTCTTTGGGAGCAGGCCCTCTTTTTTGTACCGATGATAGGAAGCTTGATCCTGGTTTTAGACCTACCTTTGCCTTTTTTACTTTTGGTATTCCACACCGGGTGGGAATGAATCAATACGGGGCCCTGGGTAGGGCTCAGGCAGGCCAAAATCATGAAGATATATTAAGAGCATACTTTGCCGACTTTTCCTTTGAACAAAGACCAAATATTAATATTACAGTGTCAGGTTACGGTTCTATGTCTTTGGAAACTTACCTTTTGGGAATATATGAGATGCCTGATTCCTGGCCCATGGAGGCTTTGAAAGCCCAAGCCATCGCCGCCCGCTCTTATGCCTTAGCTTATACCGATAATGGCTCAAGAGAAATTTGTACCTCTCAAAAGTGTCAGGTTTATAAAGGCGGCAACAAAGGCGGTAACTGGGAACAGGCTATCAAAGCCACAGAAGGCAAAACTATGGTATCAGGTGGTTCACCAATCACTGCCTGGTATTCCTCAACTGATGGAGGTTATACCTTTACAGCAGGGGATGTTTTTGGAGGAGGTAGGTCCTGGACAAAAAGACTTAGGGATACCAATGGAGATGTGGGCAGTTTTTCTGATCTAATGAGCAAAGCCTATGATAAGGATTCCCCCTGTTTTTATGCAGCCCAAGGGGTCAGAGCCCAATATGCCAAGAGCGCCTGGTTAAAGTCGGAAGAAGTTTCCGATATTGCCAATGTGATTATGCTTGTTAAAAGAGATGGTGGTGTCTCCTCTCATATTTACCAAACCGACAAACCAAATCCGGAAGGGGGAGAAACCTGGAATGAAGATCGGGTTAAACAGGAGTTAAGAAGCAGGGGAGGCAGTCCATTTAACAGTGTATCCGATGTGTCAGTAGGGGTGGATTTTGGATCCGGCATGGTCACTTCTGTGACAGTATCAGGAGACAGAGGATCAGAAACATTTGATGGGACAGAATTTAGGAATTTCTTTAATTTAAGAGCCCCGGCCAATATCCAGATTGTGGGACCACTGTTTAATGCGGAAAGGAAATAATTTTCAATTTTTAATTTTCAATATTTGTAAATTTAATCATTGTAAATTCAATGAAAATTGTAAATTGGTACTTGTAAATTTACTTCTGTGCTATACTTGAGCCATGTTTTCCTCATATATTGAAAATCCCCAAAACTGCAACTTTGAAGGTCAAGATGCTGATGAGAAGATTCTTTTGCTCTTAAGAGCTCACCCAATTACCAATCTCTCTTGGATTATTCCGGCTATTTTGCTTTTTTTGATCCCCTTTTTCCTACCGAGGGTGAGCCAAGCTGTTGGATTTGATTTGTCTCTCCTGCCAGAAACTTTTTTGATACTAATTTTGATTATTAACTATCTTTTGGTTTTGGTGGTGGTTTTTGAGGGGTTTCTTTTCTGGTATTTTAATGTCTATATTGTGACTGATAAAAATATCGTGGATATAGATTTTCACTCCCTTCTTTTTAAAAATATTGATATGGCTCCCTTAAGAAATGTGGAAGATACCTCATCCTCCATGGGGGGAATATTACAGACCATTTTTCATTTCGGGAACGTCTTTGTGCAAACTGCCGGAGCCACCAAAAATATCGATTTTATAGATGTGCCACTACCTCATAAGGTGGCTGATTTTATTTTGGATCAAGCACACAAAAAATATGGAGGTAACTGATGGTAGCAGAGGGTGTATCTAATTTATTAAACTTGCCCTTAACTTTGGTTTTTTTAAAAGGGGTAATTTTGCTTATTTTGATATTTTACGCTATATTTGCCTTACTTATTATCAGACAGGTTGATTTAATGAGTAAAACTTTGATTACGCCGGTCTCACCAGTTGTAAAAGCCATATCTATTATTCATGCAGGTTTTGCCATAGGACTGCTAATTTTGGCCTGGGGAATACTGTAAATGAAACTCAAAATTGCTCATGTTATTGGTTTAAATACCGATCAAAAAGCAGCTCAAGTTATCCGGCGGGAAGAAGATGAGGAGAATATATTTCTGGCAGTGATGTTCCTCTCTTGCGATGATGCCTTTACCAAGGGCAGACAAACCTTATCTGAGGCTTCCGATTTCTACTTTGATTTTGAAGGTTCGGCATCCGAGAAGTTAAAAGCTACTTTTGATGAGACAAGTGAGAAATTATCGAAGGAAGGTTCCTTTGACCTTTTGCTGGCAGCAATCTCCGGTAAGGTGCTCTATTTAATTGGCCAGGGGGAGGTGGAGGTTTATCTGAAAAGAGGCGGGCAACTTTCTCCCCTTTTAACAGTCGGTGCACCGTCTCAGCTGATCTCGGGATTTCTGCAGGAGAAAGATAAACTGCTTTTATCAACCAAAAGTTTAATTGACTTTTTAGGTTCGGAACTTGGCCAGGTTTTGGATTTGCCAAAAGATTCATGGGAAGAGGAGATGTCGGCCAAGGTTGGCGGGGCCAACTTGGAAAACCAGGGTTTGGCAGCTTTGGCTTTGGAGGTTGAACCTGTCTCAGAAGAGAAACCCATTCCGACTCTATCTTCAGAACAGGAAATGGCAGAAGTGGAAACAGAGGCACAACCTAATGTTTTGGGCATTTTTTCTAAGCTGTTGGTCTCAGCATCAACATTAAGGAGATTTTTCCCCAAAAGTGGCAGGGGTAGACTGATTTTAGCTATTATCTTGATCCTAATAATCGGGGTGGGAACGGGATTAAAATATAAAAGCAGTCAGGATCAACAGAGACAGGCTCAGTTTAATCAGTTGTTGCAGCAAGCAAAAGATGATTTCAATGCGGCCAAAGGCTTGGCCAGCTTAAATCCCAAGGAAGCCAAAGATAAGCTGGACAGCGCCACTAGTAGAGTTAATCAGGCTTTGGCTTTAAAACCGAATCAGTCTGAAGCGCAAGATTTAAAAAAACAAATTGAGATCTCCTCATCCTCAATTTTGCAACAATTCACAGCCTCGGAATTTCCCCTGTTTTTGGATCTGGATCTTATTAAAAAAGATTTCAAAGCACTGCAGATGAGTTTATCAGCAGGTAAATTGTTGCTTTTGGATCCGGATGTAAAAACCCTGATCAGTTTGGATATTGCCAAAAAAAGCAATCAGATTTTGGCAGGAGAGGAGCAGCTGGGGGAGGCTGTATTTGCCTCAATAAACGGCAATTTTGCCTTTGTCTATTCGCGGAATAAGGGAGTCTTAAGAGTGGATATCACCAATCAAAAAGTGAGCGAGGTTTCCAAAAGTGATGATGACTGGGGCAATATTTTGGATGCGTCAGGCTTTGCCTCAAATGTTTATCTTTTAGATGTTTCCAAGAATCAGATTTGGAAATATCTGCCCACTTCAGGGGGGTATTCTGCCAAGAGGGAGTATCTTTTAAAGGATGTTAAGGCTGATTTTGGCAACGCGGTCAGGATGCAGATTGAATCCTCCGTATATCTTATCAAGCAGGACGGAGAGATGTTAAGGTTCACCAGAGGCAGCAAAGATAATTTTTCTTATGAGGGGTTGGATAAGGGAGTGAAAGATCCAAAAAGCTTTTTTGTTTCCTCAGATACAGATAATCTTTATCTTTTAGATTCAGGTAACTCAAGGCTTTTAATTTTAACAAAAACAGGAAGTTATAAGGGGCAAATAGAAGGAGAAAAATTTGCAACAGCCACGGATCTGGTGGTGGATGAGAAAGGGAAAAAAGTTTATCTTTTGGAAGGAAGTAAGATTTATCAGGTAGATTTAAAATAGAACATACCTTCTCCACTTGACAAATCCCAGAATTAGTATTAATATTGGGATTATGATACCAAGATTAATTGAAAATTTGATATTCTCAAGTCTAAAATCATCTGGAAAGATTATTTTGGTGCTGGGAGCTAGACAGGTTGGTAAAACCACTTTAGCTAAAGACATTAGCAAAAGGCTGGAAGGAGAAGGTAAGAGGGTGTTATACCTAAACTGTGATTTAGCAGAGGATAATGCAGCGGTAAACACCAACTCAAAGGCAATCTTAGAAAGATTACTCTCAGAGGTTGATGTTTTGTTGATTGACGAGGCTCAATGGCTGGATAATCCAGGACTGACATTAAAAATTATTTATGATAATTTTCCGAAAGTACGAGTGCTGGCAACGGGTTCTTCCAGTTTTGATTTAAAGAATAAACTTAGTGATCCGTTAACTGGACGTTATCTAGATTTTACTTTATACCCTTTTTCGTTTACTGAAGCCTTGCAAGCAGGAGACACTCATGAGGTAATACTTAAAAATGAAGCAGACGCCCTGTTGCCACAAGTAATGCTTTATGGTTTATATCCAGAAGTCTATCTATCAAATACGCCCGAACAAAAACAATCCCTTCTTGAGCGGATTGTGGAAAGCTACCTTTTTAAGGATATATTGGCATTTGCCCGGGTTAAAAATTCCCAAGCTATTAAAGATTTAACAAAGGCTCTGGCTTATCAGATTGGTTCAGAGGTTAACGAGAATGAGCTGTCAAACAGACTTAAGATAGACAGGAAGACAGTGGTTAGTTACCTGGATATTTTAGAAAAATCTTATGTAGTTGTCAGTGCCCATCCTTACTCCAAAAACCCCAGAAGGGAAATTGGCAGCCGTTATAAAATCTATTTTGTAGATTTGGGTATTAGGAATAGTTTAATTGGTGACTTCAATTCTATTGATTTAAGAGCTGATGCAGGATTTTTATGGGAGAACTTTCTCTTTGTTGAAAGAAAAAAGAGATTTGCCAATCAAGGGAAAAGTATTGAGTCCAACTTTTGGAGAAGCTATTCAGGAGCAGAGGTAGATTACATAGAAAAACCCATCAATGAGGAGCTAAAGGCATTTGAGTTTAAATATGGAACTGGTTTGTTGAGTAAGGGTTCAAAGTCCTTTACCAGTGAATATGGAACAACAGTGCAACTGATTAACCAGGAGAACTACTTAGATTTTATTCGCTAGTATGTGTTATTTTTCAACATTTTGTTAATAAAAATTTTCAATAAATATTAATAAATTGAACCTAAATTATATATTTTAGTGAAAATTTTTTAATAATATTTCGTAGAAAAATAACACCTAATGGTAATGGATTACTGTCAAAAGCAGCAGCTTCTAAATAATGTTGTTATCAGGTATGTTAAGATATTTAAAAGCTTAAGGGAAAATGAAAATTTTAAATAAAAAAGCCCTTCATAATTATCATATTCTGGAGCGGATTGAGGCTGGTATAGTCCTATCTGGTGCTGAGGTGAAATCTATCCGAGCTGGTAGAGTAGATTTGGGTGAAAGTTATGTCAGAATCTTAAACGGGGAAGCATATCTGGTCAATGCCAATATTCCTAAGTTTCAACAAAGTAGTCAGAAAGATTATGATGCCACCAGATCAAGAAAACTGCTTTTGCACAAAAGTCAAATTAACTCTTTGATTGGTAAAGTTTCTGGGAAAGCCACCACTTTAGTTCCAGTATCTATTTATGAAAAAAATAATAAATTTAAGATAGAAGTGGGACTAGGAAAATCCAAAAAAGAATTTGATAAGCGCCGCATAATCAAAGAGAAAGATCACATACGCCGAGTACAACAAGAGCTACGGGGAAAAGAATAATGGGTGGAGATGTCGGCTGTGAGCCGAGTCCAAAATTACTTTAATAAAAACTTCTACAAGCTTAGCTAGTTAATATTTAAGTTTCAGTTGTAACCAACTAGCAGGAAAGCTGAAGCTTGATTAAGTTATCTTAAACTGATCTGACTTAATCAGAATCAAACCAGTCGCATCCTGACTGGGTACATACCTTGGGGATCTAGCCAGGAAAAGATTTCCCAAGATATCGCTTTAAGCTACTAAGTAGTTTGGAGCGAAACGATCAGAATATCTGTCGTTTAATTTTGAAACAATATTTTACGTTTAATGTTTCCTAAACGGCTTGCAGTTTTTAAAGAGCAATCCTGTCGAGACTATACATCCCCGTAGAGTGTACTATATCATATGCTATAGCAAAAAGCAAATTGACAGTCTCGTTACAATATCCGAAATGAGGCTGTCATCCTGAGCGTAGCGAAGGATCTCACTAGTGAGATTGCCACGTCGTTTCGCTCCTCGCAATGACAAACTGGATTCTAGATATTTTATTTCCCAAAAAATGCGTTGGTTGTGGTAAGGAGGGAAGCTATTTTTGTCAGAATTGTATAAGGGATATAAAGCAGACTGATTTAGTTTGTCCCAGATGTGAAAGATTGGCTGTGGGTGGGCAGACTCATCCGGTTTGTCGCAGAAAATATGGACTAGATGGATTATGGAGTCTAGGAATATACCAGGATTCACTACGCTCGGCCATTCAGCAACTTAAATATAAAGGGATTAAAGATTTGGCGGAAATTTTGATGGATATTACTATAGAATATTGGGCCAAATATCAGCCTTTTGTTTTAGATCAAATTAAAAAAGATCAAGGAGTTGGATGGGTAGTCATTCCTGTGCCGCTATATTGGTGGAGAGCCAATTCTCGGGGATTTAACCAGTCATCTTTAATTGGACAAATATTATCCAAAAAGCTTGGTTTAGGTTACTGTGATGGACTAAAACGCATCCGTTATACCAGATCCCAAGCAAAACTTAAAGGTAAACAAAGAAAACAAAATATTTCTGGTGCTTTTGAAATTTCTTCTGACTATACCCTATCCCCTAAACCCTATACCCTGCTTATAGATGATGTCTGGACCACCGGTTCAACACTCAGGGAATGTTGCTGGATTTTAAAAAGAGCAGGTGCCAAAAAAGTCTGGGCCATCACGCTGGCTAGATAGAGAGAATGGATTCTGGTAAAATTATCTGGTTTGGAGAGGTCGCATAGTGGTCGAGTGCCGCTCGGTGCTAACGAGCTATACCCGTAAGGGTATCGTGGGTTCGAATCCCACCCTCTCCGCCAGGAGGGGTCGCTTAGTGGCCTAGAGCGGTGGTCTTGAAAACCACTGTGGCAGCAATGTCACCGTGAGTTCGAATCTCACCCCCTCCGCCACTTTACAGAGTAGGTTTTTAGGATTACACTAAAGAAAATGCCCAAGGAAGAAAAAAAACAAACTAAAAAGCAACCAGCTGGCTCTGAACCAGGACCCCTTCACCCCAAAATCATGGAAGCAGGGGAGGTTAAAACCTTACTTTCCTGGGAAGCACCTGCCCGCCCCTTTAGGAGAAAAGACCGCTCCTTTTACACCACTATCGCCATCATAGTTATTCTTTTGATCCTAATTTTGCTTTTGGCCAGGGAATTTTTACTGATTGGGGTACTTTTGGCTTTGACATTTGTGGCCTATGTTTTGGCATTTGTTCCACCGCATGATATAAAATATAGAATTTCTACTCAAGGCATCACCATTGGTGAGGATTTCTATTTCTGGCATTTTTTGGATTCATTTTGGTTTAAAGAAAAAGAAAATCATAAAATTTTAATCATCCAAACAAGACTCAGATTTCCCGGACAGTTAATGCTGGTTTTGGATCCTTCGACAAGCTCAGGACAGGGTGAGGAACAGGTGAAAAAGATTGTGGCCAGATTCTTACCTTTTGTGGAAGTGCCCTTCAAATCCTGGATGGAAAAATGGTCGGAAGGACTGCAAAAACATTTCCCTTTGGAAAATATTCATAGATAACTCCTCTGTCATTGCGAGTCACCGCAGGTGACGTGGCAATCTCACATTCCAAATGCTAAAATACCCGTGTTGTCCCCGTAGTTCAATGGATAGAACGCATGGTTGCGGTCCATGTGGTTGGGCGTTCGACTCGCCCCGGGGGCGCCAGAGGAGGCGTGTCCGAGTGGCTTAAGGAAATAGTTTCGAAAACTATCGGGGCGAAAGTCCCACGGAGGTTCGAATCCTCCCGCCTCCGCTATTACTAACCTTCTAGTCTTTCAATTTGGGGAAATTTATCAAAATCCTCATCAAAAGAATAAAGTTTTTTAATTTGTTTTTTCTCCATTAAGGCAGCTAAGTATGCATCCTCAAAATCAACATTCTTAGATACAAAAAATTCAAATGCCCTGGGTAAAATATCCTTCTTTTCCATATTAATATTTTCCATCATTACAACAGGTAAGACTTTATTTTTGATTTCTGTTTTTCCCAGTTTGTATACTTTTAACAGTACATAAACTATCTCAGCCAAAATTATTGGTGCAAGATAAACTTTAGCACCATTTTCTATCTGTTTTAGTATCTGATAAGATTTAGCTGAAAGTTTCGGATTATCATTTAAAACAAACCTGATAATTACATTAGAATCAATGAAGATCATTTGTTAGCTTGCTCCGCCCATGCTTGGTGAGCCATTTCTTTTTCCCATTTAATTAGCTTCTGACCGGAGAGTTTTGGCTTAATCTTGGGTTTTAAAGAACCATAAAGAGACATAATGGAGAATTTTTTAGCTGACTTTAATTGAACTACTTTTTTTTTGGTAATAGTAAATTGAACTTGATCCCCGCGTTTTAATCCGAGGGCCCTTCTGATGGGAGAGGGAATGGTGACTTGTCCCTTTTGAGTTACAGTAGTAGGTTGTATCTGCATAGTAATACCTATTTTATAGTATTACAATAAATTGTCAATGGTATAATCATAAACAAATTATGCAGATTAAAGTTGTCTCCTGGAATATTTGGCAAGGCCATCATCTAAAGATGATAATTTCTTTTTTAAAGCAGAATAATGCTGATGTCATCGGGTTACAAGAGGCCATAGAAAAAGATGGAACTAATACTGCTGCTGTTATTGCCAAAGAGCTTGGTTATCAATGTAGCTATCACCGGGCCGTGGATCAAACCCGTTTAGGATATCCGCAGGGGAATGCTATTTTGAGTAGATATCCAATAGCAAAGAGTATATTTCACAAGTTGAGTGGTTTGAGTTTATATAAGAATACAGCAGAGACAGAACCACGGATTGCAGTGGAAGCTAAAATTAACACGGGAAATAATATGCTGACAGTTTTTACTGTCCATCTGGCTTATTCTCATCAATTTAAAGAATCAAAGATGCGCAATCTACAGGTAGATAATTTAATAAAACTGCTTCCTTCTGCAAGAGCAATCCTGATGGGTGATTTCAATTCCCACCCCGACAGTTTAATTGTGACCAAGCTAAATCAAGTTATGGTTAATGCTGATCAGAATTTAACAGTTCCAACATGGACAGTCTATCCATTTAATGTCGAGGGATTTGCGGAAACAAAGTTGCGGCATCGATTAGATTATATTTTTGTCAGTAAAGATATCAGAGTACGCTCATTCAGAGTTAAAGATTCAGAAGGGTCAGATCACCTACCCGTATCAGCGATTGTAGAAATATAAAGTTTAGCATAAAATTTACTCCAAATATGAAACGGGAATTTAGTGCTGGTGGAATTGTTTTTAACCATTGACATTCTGTAAGGATTCTGTAATAATTATTACATATGGCACAATTGATTGCTAATGAAGACTTTACCAGCATCCAAAAAGCCCAGGCAGGTTTGACCAAAGTTTTCAAAAAAGCTGAAAAAAATGGAAAATTTGTCAGAGTAATGAGAAACAATAAGCCTGTGGGAGTATTGGTGCCTAATCGCGTTTGGGAATCCTTCTTAGAGGATCTGGAAGCAATGTCTTCTGAAAACTATTTGAAAAGAATAGCAAAATCAAGAGTTGATAAGGTCAGATATTCTTCTGCCCAAGTTAAGAAGATGTTGGGAATAGCATAATGTTTGACTACCAGTTTACTAAAAGTTCTCTGAGGAGGTTTAAAAAGTTACCCAAAGAAATTCAGATTCGAATTATCGCCAAATTAGACTATTTTTGTACACAGGAAGACCCCTTGGATTTTGCGGAGCCATTAACCCGTAGTGATTTAGGGCAATACAGATTTAGAATAGGAGATTATAGAGTGGCATTTGATGCTGAGGATGAAATTTTAGTAATTCATGATGTGGATAACAGAAAGGATATTTACAGATGAAACGTGAATTTTCCGCAGGAGGGATTGTTTTCAATAGTCAGGGTCAAGTGCTTTTGACCAAGCATTCTCAAAATCATCATTGGAGTTTTCCTAAGGGTTTGATTGATCCAGGACAGACATCTCAACAAGCTGCTGTTCGTGAGGTAAGGGAAGAAGGTGGAGTGGAAGCTGAAATTTTGGATAAGGTTGGTTATTCCAAATATGTATATATCCTAAATGGAGAGAAAATCTTTAAGGTGGTTACTTATTTTTTAATGAAATATGTTTCAGGTGATCCCTCTCTGCATGATTGGGAGGTTGAAGAAGCTGGCTGGTATGAAGTAAAGGATGCTTTAAAACAATTAACTTTTTCTCAGGACAAAGTCCTTTTAAAAAAAGCTCGCGAGATGTTAAAATAGTCTTCCTGCTCCTTAAGATGCAAAAAAATCTGCCCCAAAGCTCAACCTGCTTACGATGGAATGAGAATACAACCTTAGGTTATAATTGCAAAAGCCTGGTGGGATCGCATAGTCTGGCCTAGTGCGCGGGCTTGGAAAGCTCGTATACCGTAAGGTATCGTGGGTTCGAATCCCACTCCCACCGCCTCCAACCCTTGTTTCCGTACTTTCTTTGGAGTATAATTTGCCCAACAGTTTCCAGTGGCTTCCACGTTCATGTAAACTGAACGTGGGGCGACCAGATAACTGTTATGGCTATGGACGAAACAGAACTGATTAAGCAAAAGATCAACATTGTTGATTTAATACAAGAATATCTCCCTTTAAAAAAAGCAGGTATAAATTTTAAGGCTCTTTGCCCATTTCATAGCGAGAAAACCCCCTCTTTTGTAGTTTCTCCTGAGCGACAAATTTGGCATTGCTTTGGTTGCCAAAAGGGCGGAGATCACTTTACTTTTCTAATGGAAAAAGAAGGGATGGAGTTTAAAGAGGCGCTTGAGGCTTTGGCCAAAAGAGCCGGTGTTGTTTTAAAAAGATCAGCTGAGAGGAAAGATTTTCGCGACAGACTGTTTGAGGTTAACTTAAAGGCTCAGGAATTCTTCCACTATATTTTGCTAAAGCATACCTTAGGCAAGAAAGCTTTGAAATATTTAAATAGCAGAGGAGTGAGTGGTTCTTCCATTGAACAATTTGGCATTGGCTATGCCCCCAACTCCTGGGAGTCTTTGACCAAGTTTTTATTAAAAAGAGGTTTTACTTATCAGGAAATCATCACCTCTGGTTTGGGAGTGCCTTCAAAATCTTCTATTTATGACCGTTTCAGAGGCAGGATCACTTTTCCTCTTATTGATGGTAAAGATAAACTGAGAGGCTTTTCCGGCAGGATCCTTTTTCCTGCCGAACCCAAATATATCAATACTCCCCAAACACCAATTTTTGATAAAGGCAGTTTTCTTTTTGGTATTAATCTTTCAAAGTCTGAAATCAGAAGCAAAAAAGAGGCCATTTTAGTGGAGGGAGAGATGGATGCTATACTTTCTTTTCAGTCAGGTGTCAGGAATGTGGTGGCCTCAAAAGGCACTGCTTTAACCGAAGGTCAAATAGAACTGATTAAAAGACTGACTGATACTGTCAGCCTTTGTTTTGATATGGATTTGGCAGGTGATTCAGCTGCAAGAAGAGGGATTGAATTGGCAGACAAAGCTGGTTTAAATATCAAAGTCATCCAAATTGAGGCAGGTAAGGATGCTGCAGAAGCAGTTTTAGAAGATCCAAAGATTTGGCAAAAAGCCATCACTGAAGCTACTCCCATCTACGATTATTATTTAACCTCCATCTCTAACAGATTTGATCTTAAAAGTGCGGCTGATTTGAAAAAGATTGGTGAGGAGTTAATTCCTCTTTGGGGAAAAATTAGCGATGATTTGGTGAGAGAGCGTTATATTCAAAAGTTGTCCGCTTTTATCAAAACAGATGATAAGGTGATTAGAGAGGCAGTGGACAGGGTAAGAAAATCTCAATCGAGTTTTATCAAAGTTTTTAAACCAACCAGTACCCAGGATAATGTGGTTAATACCAAAACCAGACGTGAGCTTTTGGAAGAATATTTAATGGCGTTGCTACTGCATATCCCACCTGAGGCCAATTTTGTACCTTCCTTTCCTGAGACTTTATTCTTAAAAGAGTTGTTTAGGCATCTATTTGTGCTTTTGGTTTTGTACCTGGACTCAATTTCTTTTAAGAGTAAAGCCTTTGGTATCAATGAGTTTGTCTCCACATTACCTGAGGAGATGGTGGGAGAAGTTGATAGGTTATATTTAACTGAGATTGATAGTAAACTTTCTGATCCTACTCATTGGCAGAAAGAGGTCAATGGAGTGGTATCCGAGCTTAAGAAAGCCTTAATTAAGGCTTCTTTGGAAAAATTATCGTATGAAATTAAGAATGCCCAAGAGTTTGGTAAGATGGAGGTGATAGAGATCTTAAACAGGAGGTTTAGGGATCTATCTGTTAAATTGAAGAATCTATAAGTGGTGTCTAGATTCTAGCGACTAGACTCTTAATCATATGGCTAAACAAAAGAAGGAAGTACAACTGGATGTTAAAAAACTTCTCAAACTGGGAAAGAATCGAGGTTTTGTCACCCAAGAAGAGATCTTGCAGGTTTTTCCCAAGCCAGAGGAAACCATTGAGGAGCTTGATCTATTTTATATTAAGTTGATTGAGACAGGTATAGATGTTTTTGAGACCACGGCAGAAGAGTTGGAAGCAGATTCCAAATCAGCCACAGAGTTAGAAAAAGAGCTGGAACTTTTGACCACTTTGGAGGAAGGATCAGTAACCGATCCGGTTAGACAATACTTAAGAGATATTGGCAAAATTCCTCTTTTGACAGCCCAAGATGAGATAGAGCTGGCCAAAAAAGCAGAAAAAGGAGTTAAGATTGCCAGGGATAAGTTGACTTCTGCCAATTTAAGGTTGGTGGTATCAATTGCCAAAAAATATGTGGGCAGAGGCATGAGCCTTTTGGATTTAATTGAAGAGGGAAACATTGGACTGATGAGAGCAGTTGACAAGTATGATTGGAGAAGAGGTTATAAATTCTCCACCTACGCCACCTGGTGGATTAGACAGGCCATCACCCGGGCCATTGCCGATCAAGCCAGAACCATCAGGATTCCTGTTCATATGGTGGAAACCATAAACCGCTTTAACAGGACTCAAAGAAGGTTAATGCAGGAGTTGGGTAGAGAGCCAACCCCTGAGGAAGTGGCCAAAGAGCTGGGGATAGATGAGATTAAGGCCCGAGAGATTATCAAAGTTTCACAAGAACCAACCTCTTTGGAAACACCTGTTGGTGATGAGGAAGATTCCCACCTGGGAGATTTTATTGCTGATCAGGGGTTGCAGCCGGACGAGCAAGCCACCAGAGAACTTTTAAAAATTCACCTGGATGAGGTATTGGATTCACTCTCTCCCAGAGAAAAAAGGGTGTTGCAGCTTCGCTTTGGGTTAGAGGATGGTAAACAAAGAACTTTGGAAGAGGTGGGAAGAGAATTTGGAGTAACCAGGGAAAGAATCAGACAGATTGAGGCCAAAGCCATCAGAAAATTAAAACATCCAACTAGGGCTAAGAAATTGAGGGATTATCTGGAATAGTAATTGCAATTTTATATCATGACCCACCCCAAATAATAGTTTAAGACTTTTTTAATGTTTTTTTAATAATAATTTAATATCATTACGCTATGAAAATATTAGTGGTGGATGATGATCAGGAGATTGTTGACACACTCAAAGATCAGTTAACAGCCTATTTTATCATTGAAACAGCACAAACTGGTGAGGAAGGTGAATTTTTAGCGCAAGTCAACGATTATGATCTGATTATTTTAGATTACCTGTTGCCTGATATTAGTGGTTTGGAAATCTGTCAAAAGTTAAGAGAAAATAATATTAAAACTCCCATATTAATGTTGACCGGTAAAGATGAAGTAGCAGAAAAGGTTAAAGCTTTAAATGTAGGTATTGATGATTACTTAACTAAGCCATTTAATTTTGATGAACTGTTAGCCAGAATCAAAGCCTTGTTGAGACGTCCTCATCCGATCCAGTCTAATTTAATTAATGTGGGTGATTTGACAATTGATCTTGATAAAGGGGTGGTAAGGCGCGGACAAAAGGTCATTCATCTAAGGCGCAAAGAACTTTATTTGTTAGAGTATCTGGCTAGAAATGTAGGCAGGGTGATCTCTAGAGAAATGATACTGGAGCATGTTTGGGATAGTACTGAGGAGCCACTGACTAATACTGTTGATGTGCATATTAAATACTTAAGGGATCATGTTGATCGTGAATTTAACAAAAAACTTATTAAAACAGTTCATGGTTTAGGTTATAAGCTTGAGGCGTAGCCTCAAGCTTGCGAGTACTACGCCAACTATTGAAATCGTTGTTTCAATAGTGCTTTGTACTCTAAAACTAGAAGCTTAAGAAAGGAGGTGAGATAGATGAAAGTGGCGCTTAGAAAACTCTTGACAGATAAAACTGTCAGAAATAAGTCAAAATTAACTAGCTTAGTTTTAAGCAATACATCTTCAATGATGGCTTGGGGTGGTGTATAAATTTAAGAGAATAATTTATACTAGGCAATCAGTATATGAAATTTCGTGGAGTTTTGAAAACTCTTTGGAGTTATTTAATACTACCCAAATCTGCTAATAAAGATAAATCTAGAAGAGAGTTTATATTAAATATCTTACTCTTAGGATCAATCATTCTGGCAGGAGTGGCATTTTTTATTAATCTGATTGATCCTATTCTCTATCCTGGGTCATCTACCAGCGAAAACCCTTTAATTACCGGTACGATCCTAACCTTTTTATGCCTGCTGCTGTTAATGTCACGTTTTAGGAAAAGTAATATTTCAGCCATCCTTTTTATCGCATTGCTTTATCTGGTAGGTGTATACGTTAATTATCGCTTTGGACCCGATCTCAGTCAAGGATTGTTGCTTTTCGCACTACTTATAGTAATGGCTGGAATCTTGATTAGTACCAAATCTGCCCTAATAATAACTGTTTTGAGCGGATTAAGCATACTGCTTTTTTCCTATTTACAAATTAATAATTTATATCAACCTAATAATGATTGGAAAATTAAACCTGTTTTAATAACTGATGCAATTGTTTATGTTATTACTCTGGGAGTTATTGCCATCGTTTCTTATCTGTCAAATCGTGAAATCGAAAAAGCACTCAAACGGGCTTGGAGATCTGAAGCAGCTTTAAGAAGACAAAGAGATCAGTTGGAGATTATGGTGGAGAAGCGAACTCACGAGTTAAGACAGACTCAGGTAGAGAAAATATCCCAACTCTATCGTTTTGCAGAATTTGGACGTTCTGCTTCCGGTTTGTTCCATGATTTAGTTAACCCGTTGACACTAATCTCCTTAAATTTAAACAAGCTGACCAGACAAACCAGACAAACGAAACAGCCAAAATTAGTTGATGCTCAGCTTGCCTTAGAGCGGGCAATCATTGGTACCAAGCGTTTGGAAAGTTTTATTCAGGGTGCCAAAAAGCAGATTCAAGATCAGGTTATCTCACAAAAGTTTTCACTTAAAGAGGAAATTGTTCAGGCTATTCAGATGCTGGGGTCCAGAGCCAGAGCAAATCATGTCAGGATAGTTTTTCAGCCTGAAGGTGATATTGAAACTTTTGCTAACCCTCTTAAATTTAACCAATTGATCACCAATTTGGTGTCCAATGCCATAGATGCTTATGATGGAATAAGAAAAAAGCAGAGGGTAGTGGAGATTAGATTAAGTCAAGTCAATGGTATGGCCAAACTGGAGATTCAAGATTGGGGCAGTGGAATTGATAAAAAAATCTTATCAAAAATATTTGACCCTCTTTTTACCACCAAAGGTTTGGACAAAGGTACTGGGATTGGACTATCTATTTGCAAAGACATCATTGAAAAAGATTTTCAAGGAAAGTATTCAGTGGACACTAAAGTAGGGCAGGGGACCACCTTTACTGTGGAATTTCCCCTCAGCAAATCTGCCAAAGCTTAAAAAGATGTCAACTCTCCAAGATCAAGTCAGAGATGCCATTCAAAATGGAGTTAATTATCTTGCCAAGAAACAACAGAAAAATGGTAGTTTTTTAAGTTTATCATCACCTAATCCTCACAATTTTGATAAGACACTAAAATTTCATTCGGTCTTTTCCACGAGCCTAATTCTAGGCTGTTTAAACAATCTTAAAGAAACTAATAAGATTAAGCTAATTAAGCAAAAGTGCGCATCATTTTTACTCAGTCAAAAAAGTCAAACCTGGTCATTTAATTATTGGGCGAGAGGTTCTAAAGAGGCAAAATTGATGCCCTACCCGGATGATCTAGATGACACTTTTTGTGCCCTTTCAGCATTTTTTGGATTTAATCAAAACTTGATAGATGGGGAAGTTTTGGCAGACGTGGTGAATTTACTGACATACACGGAAATTGCCACAGGGGGACCATATCGTACTTGGTTGGTACCAGCTGATGCCGATGATATTTGGAAAGATGTTGATCTGGCTGTCAATTCTAACATTGCCTACTTTCTTTCATTGCAGGATATTTCCCTACCCAACTTGAATAAATTTATTGCCTCGAAGATTAAACAACTAGAGTCTCCTTATTATCCCAGTATTTATCCGCTTGTTTATTTTATTGCCCGCTTCAGTGGACAAAACAAAAGATATTCAAGCAATCTAAGAAAGCTACTTTTCAGAAAGCAGCAGGAAGGAAGGTGGGAGAATCCTTTAGATACTGCTTTAGCCACATCTGCACTTCTTTACCTGGGTATTTCCTTCCAACAACTTACTCCAATCATAGATTATTTGCTCTCCCAACAAAATTTAAATGGGGATTGGGATGCATTTGCTTTTTGTCTTGACCCTGCCTTATCAGGGAAAAAACATTATTCAGGTTCTCCTGTCCTCACCACCGCCTTTTGTCTGGAATCACTGCAAAAATATCTTGATGATTTTTTAAAGCAACATTTCCCTGTAAAGAGAAACATCCTTAACAAAGAGGATTCAATTTATGGTGCAATTATGGAGCGGATCAGATTAAGACTTGTAAGTTTGGATAAAGATTTGCAAAATCAAGCTCTAGATAGCTTGGAGAATACTCTTAATAAAGAAAATAAAAAACAGGTGGTCTTACTACCTTACTATTTTAAGCTGGCTATGAAAGTTGACGAAGAAAAGGTTTCAGATGAGCTGATTATTCAGCTGGGCATGGCTAATCTGTATGGCTGGCTCTCTTACACTATTTATGATAATTTTTTAGACGACGAGGGAACTGTGGAAAAGTTGTCAGTTGCCAATTTGGCTTTGCGGGAACTGATTACTATCCTGACCAATCTTTTGCCCGATACAAAGTTTAATCAGTTTTTTAAGAAAGTGATGGACAAATTGGAAAATGCTAATACTTGGGAGGTAAGCCATTGCCGAGTAAAAATTTCAGGAGGGAAAATTAATTTAAAAGATTTTAAAATTCCCGATTACGGTAATTTGGAAAAATTGGAGGAGCGCTCCTTAGGTCACAGTTTAACACCCATAGCCACCCTTTTCGCCTTAGGTTTCTCAGCAAAGTCTAAAGAGGTCAAAAGCTTATTTGAATTTTTCAAACATTATTTAATAGCCAGACAACTAAATGATGACGCTCATGATTGGGAAAAAGACTTAAGGATGGGTCATATTAACGCAGTAGGAGCACTCCTTTTAAAAGAATACCCAATCAGAACTGCTGTCTCTGTATCTTCCATAATTCCTAAATTACAGCAGATTTTTTGGTATAAGATCATAGTAAAAGTCAGTCATCGAATACTTAAAAATACGAAGCTAGCTAAAAAATCTTTAAAGCAATGTTCAGTTGTCTCAGATTATACACTGGCTGATCGTCTATTAGGAAAAATTGAGGCAGGAGCTAAATTGGCTTTAAAAGAGCGGGAGAATACTATTAAGTTTTTATCAAGTTATAAACTATCTCGGAAAGATCTTTGATAATCTGACTTTGAGCCTCAAAACTATTTCCTCTGGTCATTACACAAAGTAAGTAAGGATGATTTGGGTAATAAATGATCCCGCAATCATGTAACTGTTTGGTGGAAATTTTATCCCAAGAGCGCTCTCCAAATTTATGAGCTACTTTAATTGAGGTAGGTAAGCCTGGCGTTAGGCCATCTTTGAAGTTAGTCCGCATTAATAGTCCTAAAGCTTTTTCAGACATCTCTTTATTTAAATATGACCCGTTAAATAAGACTTTTAAAAAAGCTGTGGCATATTTTTCTGCTGACATATACATTTGTGCGTTTTCCTGATCAGGCAAATCAATCCCTAAATCTTTGAATGCCTTTCTAACAATATCGTCATCAATATTTGCCAAAAGCAGATTGTAAGCTTGGTTATCTGAAAAAACGATCATCCTGTCAATTAACTCCCCCACGGTTAGGACTGTCTCATTTTCTAATTCTTTTGCTGGTGCCATATTTTGTCTTAAATTATCTGAGGACTTTCTATAATAAATTATGGTCTTACTGAGAAATTGAGGATCTGACTGGGCTTTTTTAAATAAAGCCATCATTGTAGGTAGTTTAACTAAACTGGCAATGTCATATTCAAACTTCTCATTGACTCCAGCATCAAAGTTATTATTCAGATCAAGGAAATAGATTGATATATGACTGACTTGTTGATTAGTTCGCTCCTTCACAAATTGTCTAAGCTTAATTTCAAAAGTTTTAGATTCAGGATTTGCTTTAACTGCTGTTAATCTACCATCTAAAAAACTACCTAAAATGATACCCATGATAAGAAGAGCAGAAAAGAAGACATGTTTTTGATAAGAAGCCAATTTTCTCAAACTAACCATGCTGAGGAATATAGCTTATGAGGATTAAAATAAGATTAATTCTTACAAATTATAAGATTAAGTTGTGGTCTCTTTGCTCTGGATTTAGGTTTTGGGGAATGGTAAAATAACGAGCGTACATTAATATTCCCCTGTAGCTCTCCGCCTCCGCCGGTTGGCGGATGGCGGAGGTAGAGCGGGAACAAATATGTTTTACGTTTATGGTGTTTATAATAAGAAGCACAATAAAATATACATAGGTCAAACAGATAATTTAGATCAGAGAATTAAATTACATAATGATAAGCAGTTTAAGAATAGTTATACTGCTAGGTTTGATGGAGAATGGGTATTGGTACATAAAGAAGAGCTAGGCAGTCGGGTGGAGGCTCTAAGAAGAGAAAAACAGTTAAAAAGTTATCGAGGTCGTGAGTTCATTAAAAACTTAATATATTCCCCTGTAGCTCAATGGTAGAGCGAGATCCTGTTAAGATCGAGGTTCGTGGTTCGAATCCACGCGGGGGAGCCAAGTGGCACTTAATATACCTAAAACTATGGTTAAATCTGATCCAAATGATTTTTCTACAACAACAAAAGATATTTTAGCTAAGAGAGCGGGTCAGGTTTGTTCTAAATGCAAAAGACATACGAGCGGTGGAAATGCCATTCCAACAAAGGCAACCATTGTAGGTGATGCTGCTCATATTGAAGGAGCTCAACCTACCTCTGCTAGATATAATTCCAAAATGACTTCTGAGGAAAGAAGTGATATTAAAAATGGAATTTGGTTATGTAAAAGTTGTCATAAAGAAATAGATGATGATCCAATAAAATACACCTTGGAAACTTTGAAGAAAATGAAAAAAGACCATGAGGGATCTATATTAAATCTAGAACCACTCAATCCCTCATTAGGTTCTACCAATTTAGGGAATAACAAAGTAGAAATTAAAGAAGGAGACAGTTATATAATAAACAATATTTATATGGCTACACCCAGTCCGCAGATTCCAGATACAATCGTCACCGGAGGAGAAGAAATTGAAGCAGAAAAATCAGGGAATGTTCCATTTGATGACAAGGTTTCTATAACTCTTAGCCCATTCATGGGTATAGTTAAAAGCCCAGAATTACCTGGAACAAGAATACAACTAGAGTTTGCAGTTACTAATAATCATGGACAGCCTGCAGTTATTAAAGGTTCCTACGTAAGATTAAATAATGGGATAGTTCATTTTAAAAAATTCTTTAAAATCAATCCAAACAGTTCTAGGGAACCGGATTATACTACAAGATTCCCGATAATTTTAAACACTGCAGACTCTACACGTTTGACAATTGAATTTGAGAATTTTGAACTCTCATTAATTGAGAAAGGTGAGTTAGTAGGAGAACTTTTTGTTTTGGTTGGTAATGAAAAAATCGCATCCAAAAAATTTATTTATGAAGTAAACGATGCTATGATTAATACTCTTGAATATTTTCAATCATTAGCTCTTTCAAAGAATAGTCCTTTTGTTTTTGATGCAATGATTAAAAGTTAACAAATGAAAACAAAGATAGCTGTTTTCTTTAAAGATTACGAATGCTATGTTGTTGAACAGGCTGGTAGAGCTAAGGGTACTCGTTATAAGGCATATGGTACTTTTGATAGTCTTTCCCTTGAAGCCCAAGGATCGAGTTTTAATTCTGCTTTAAGTAGGTTGAAACAGAAAGCGGAAATTGTATTGGATTCTTGAATTTCAATTTAAGTAATATAGTATAGTAAGATTCAAATATGGAAAAAATATATCGGCAATCAGCTGTTAAATTAGCTGTCTCGCTATTTATAGACTTTCTCCTCATGAGTATAGTAATCGGCTTTTTTCTTTTCCCTATACACATAATAGAATACCTCAGAAATTTTATTACCATCACTCCTAAAGGTGTGCTTATGAAAAAAGGTATCCTGACATCTACAGATATTGAAATACCTTTCCAGAAAATTAATACGGTAACTGTCAGACGGGGAGTTTTGGGTAAAATATTTGGCTACGGAGATATCTATATATTTGCAGGGAATGATATTCATGGAATACCATTTAAGGGGTTAGAGGCTCCTGAAAAATTAAAAGCTGAAATTTTAAATTTAGTTAAGTAATACATTTCCTAACACCCCCTGGAGGTGTGTAATGTGACTAAATTTTTAGTTCGATTAATACTAGGAATACGGCATATTGACAAATGATATGATTTGTCATAAAATACTAAAGTGAAATACTTTGATTGGGATCAAGAGAAGAGTGCTCTTTTAAAAGCACTAAGGGAGATTTCATTCGAAGATGTTCAAACAGCTATTGAAGAGGGAAGAGTATTAGATGATTTTGAACATCCAAATAAAAAGCGTTATCCTAATCAAAGAATTCTTGTAGTTGAGATAGATGATTATGCTTACTATGTTCCTTATGTAGAAGACGAAGAAAAGATTTTTTTAAAAACTATCTTTCCTTCTCGGAAAGCAACTAAAAAATATTTATATGGAGGTGAGAAGAAGTAATTATGAAATATTATGAATTAGATGATGAGGAGAAACAACTTTTAGCAGAGATTGAAAGAGGTGAATGGAAATCGGTTAAAAATTTTACTAAGCGCAAAAAGGAATTAATGCAGATTGCTAGGAATACTCTGAATAAAACCAAGAATATTAATATCAGACTATCTGAACGGGATCTGTATAAGCTAAAAGCTAAAGCTGTCAAACAGGGAATTCCTTATCAAACACTTGCTTCCTCTATTCTTCACCAATCTGCAAGTGAATAATTTTTCTACGGCAGTTCAATTAATCCTAGGAATACGGAGCTCGAATTTATTAATCTAACCAAAAGAATTTGTGATAGACTAGAATTATGCTTAAAAGAACAAGCATTTTCGTATTATTTCTTTTTGCTTTATTTGCTTTCCTTCCTCAAACTACACTTGCTGTTTCTCCGGTTACAGGCCATAAAATCGTTATTGATCCCGGACATGGTGGAACAGATTTAGGTTCAACTGCTTGTCCTACTTTAACCGAAGCAGATGCTAACTTACAGATTGCTAATAAATTAAAAACTCTTTTAGAAACTGATAGAGCAATTGTGGGTATGACTAGAACAGATGATAGTTACAAATCAAATAATGACCGTTATACTTTTGCCAACAACTTTGGTGGTGAAGCTCTAGTTTCAGTCCATCTTAACGGTTCCATAGATCATTCCAAGAACGGAACTTTAGGATTGTATGGAAAACTTAATAAGGATAAGGCATTTGCAGAAAGAATTCATGCTCGTTTGGCAACTGAATTAGGAGTATCTGATTTAGGAGTAACAAATTTTGCATCAGGAGTATTACTTAAAGTAAATATGCCTGCAACTATCCAAGAAACAGTTTTTATTTCAAACACGACCGAATGTACCCTTTTAAGCAATAGTACAGGGACGAGACAACAGGAAATTGCTCAGTCTCTTTATAACGGCTTAATAGATTGGTTTGCCCAACCTACCCCCACTCCTAAACCTGGGAAGAATAAATAATCCCCTTGAAACTGCTTATTTTGTTTAACTGCTAAATTAGCAGTTTAATAATTATTAGGAAACTCTAAGCTGCTGTTCTTGTTAGAAGAAAGTCTTTATATTACAATCAAATCGTCCAGTTCGATTAATCCTAGGAATACGGAGCCAGATATTGCTTACTCAAACTAATATTTTGGACAGATTTAATACTTGACATATCGTCTCAATATGATACGATAATATATATGAATGATACGATATTAACTACAAGACAAAAATACATTCTTAATGTAATTAACCAATCAGAAGGACTTCTTAGGGAGGAAATTCAAGAAAAAGTTTCTAAATTATATCCCGTTTCAAAGCCAACCGTTATAAGAGATATTCATGTTTTATTGATTAAAAAACTGGTTAGTGTAACAGGAAAGGCTAGAGCTACAATATATTTTTCCAAAGTTCAAAACCCGCTTCTTCGCGAGTTTAACCTTGAAAGATATTTCGCCGATGATCCAGACAATAGAATTGGTGCCAGAAAATCATTTGATTTTGAGATATTTAAAAACTTGCATGATTTATTGACGCCGGAAGAAATAAACACCTTAGAGAAAGTGGCACTAAGTTTTAGAGAACAGACGATGAAACTAAGTCCTGACCTTTTGAAAAGGGAATTAGAAAGGTTTGTCATTGAATTGTCTTGGAAATCATCCAAAATTGAGGGCAATACTTACACGCTTTTAGAAACAGAGTCTTTAATTAAGGAACAAAAAGAAGCAGCTGGTAAGAGTAAAGATGAGGCAATGATGATTCTTAATCACAAAGCAGCTTTTGAAGAAATACTAAAAGCAAAAAATGATTTTAAAACTATTTCTGTTTCAGGAATTAATCAGCTGCACAATATTTTAACTAAAGGGTTGGGGATTTCCTCTGGTATCAGAAAACAAGCAGTGGGAATTACCGGAACAACTTATCATCCTCTTGATAATGAACATCAGACAAAAGAGGTTTTTGAAAAAACAATTAATGTTGTAAACAAGGTCAAAAGCCCTTTTGAAAAAGCGCTGATTGTTCATTTTATGATGCCTTATATTCAGCCGTATGCAGATGGTAACAAAAGAACTGCCAGAATGCTGACAAATGCGATTCTACTTGCTTACGATTTATATCCACTTTCATATCGCAGTGTTGATGAAGATGAATTTAAAAAGGCTTTAATTTTGTTTTACGAGCAGGAAAGTATTTATGAAATCAAAAAGTTGTTTATAGAACAGATTAAGTTTGCCAACGAGACTTATTTTAGATAATTTTAATCTGTTGTAAAAAAACGAACACTTCGATAAACTCAGTGTAAACATACAGGATTCTGAAAAGTCCTTTGAATTGAATTCAAATTATCAGATCGATTAAAACTAGGATTAGGGAGCACAAATAACGTGAATTTATACCGCAAAATACTCTAAATTCACGCTAAATTGACAAAATAACGTGAATTTGGTATAATATTTAAGTTATGTCAACTTCTACTTCCTTTCAAAAAAGAATTGAAATTCTTAAAAAAGAGTATGATCGGTTAAAGATTAGCAAAGGTTCATTACTTAAAATTATTGATGAAGCTGAAATCCCTGAAAGTGTCTATAACTCAAATGCGATAGAAAATTCTACCCTCACTCTTAAAGAAACAGAAAAGATACTTTTAGAGATGGAGGTATCGAAAAATGTCAGCCTGCATGAGGTATATGAGGCTAAGAATTTGGCTAGGGTTATGGAATATATCCACAATAAATCTTCACAGGAGCTATCCAAAGATATTATCTTGCTTTTGCATCAAATGTTGATTGGCAATATTGATGATGGCATTGCCGGCAGATTACGTAAAAAAGGAGAATATGTGCGAATTGGAACTTTTATTGCTACTGCTCCGGAACATGTAGAACGTTTGCTAGAAAAGGCTTTAATTGAATATTCAAGCGATCATATAAGTTATTTTGTGGACAATATCTCTAAATTCCATCTGCAATTTGAGACAATTCATCCTTTTAATGACGGTAACGGTAGGATAGGTAGGGTATTGATAAATTATCAATTATACAAATTAGGTTTCCCCGGGATAATTATTCGTGATAAAGAAAAACAAATCTATTACCGTTCTTTTGGTGAATATCGTGATAAAAGAATAACAAAAATAATGGAAAGAATAGTTTCGCTTGCCCTGATGGAAGCTTTACATAAAAGAATTGCTTATCTTAAGGGAAGCAAAATCATTGAAGCTAGTGAATATGCTACGAAAATTAATAAGCCGGTGCCGGTTATTTTAAATGCTGCAAAAAGACAGACAATACCTGCTTTTAGAGAAAAGGGGATTTGGAAAATAGGTAATAATTAGGAATTTGTATATTAATAATATGTTCTATGAAATTATTGGTTGGGCTGGCACACTAGCGATTCTCCTCGCATATTTTTTAGTGTCATTTCGCAAAATTTCTTCCAATTCAAAATAATATAAAAATGGCAAAGATCCTATGATGAGTAAAACTCCTAGCCATTTTGTCTTATTAGTTTGCCAAACTGCAATTCCGAAAAGCAGAAAACCAAGCACAAAACTGAGAATGGTCACTAAAAAGAACATCCCTAATAATCCTTGCAATAACGGGCCATTCATATCAAGTAGGTTGGGTGCTTCTTTTGCCAATACTGGCTCGATCATGGCTGCAAAATATACAATAAACATAAGCCCTGACATTCCAGCAAAGGATAATAAAAACCCCACCAGTCCAAGCTTCCCAACATAATTACACGATATACACTAGGATACAATATTTCCGTCATTGTTTTAATTATCCGATTGTGTTAAACTAATCACTTAATCTTTATCTACTGAAAAACTTATGGACAACCCTTGCATTAGATGTGGAAAGCAAAGAATTGATGGTAAAAGCTGGCAGGAAAAAAGTGGCATTTCTATTGTTACTCGCACCAAAACCATTTGCCCTGATTCTGGATGTCAAAAAATTCTTGATAGGATGATTGCAGATCGAATTGTCAAAAACGCTCTGATGTTAAAAAATAAAGCTGAAGCAAAATTAGCCAGGGAAAAATTACTGGCTGTAAGCTAATCAGTTTTCTCAAAAATATTAATCCCCCAAATATTTCAATAGCTTTCGAATTTTGGGATCAATGACAAGCCTGCAATAGGGAACAGAGGAGTTTCTCTCATAATAATTTTGATGATAGTTTTCTGCTAAATAAAAGTTGGTAAATGGTTCAATTTTGGTGACAATAGGATCTTTATACATTCCTGATTGCTCAACTTTTTTCTTAGATTGCTCAGCGGTACGTTTTTGTTCCTCGTTATGGTAAAAAATTACAGATCTATACTGAGTGCCAACATCCCCTCCCTGTCTATTTAAAGTGGTGGGATCAATCAAATGCCAATACACATCCAGTAATTTCTCATAGGGGATAACTTGGGGGTCAAAAGTGATTTGGATGGTCTCGGCATGGCCGGTTTTTCCTGTTGACACATCTTCATATGATGGGTTGTCCATGTTACCGCCTGCATACCCTGGTATGACCTCTAAAACTCCCTTTAATCTTTTAAAGATAGCCTCAGTGCACCAAAAACAACCCCCTGCTAGCGTTGCCTTTTCCATAATTTAATATAATGGTTATAATAATTATAATAAATTATATTTTGAAGGGGGGTGTTGAGGGTAAAAGTTACAATATACAAAACCACAACTTGTCCATATTGCAAAATGGAGTCAGAATACTTAAGCTCAAAGGGTATTAAATTTGCAGAAATCTATGTGGATCAGGATGCAAAAGCTGCAGAAGAAATGGTCAAAATCTCAAACCAGATGGGAGTACCATTTACTGTGATAACTTATGATGATGGTAGAAAAGAAACAATTTTAGGTTTTGATAGGACCAGGATAGATCAGGCTTTGGGATTGACAAGCAACTAAGGCAATGGGTGCAATAATACCAATAACTAAGATCAAAGCAGTAAGAGAGCGTATTACAAAGCAAGGCAAATCCTTATGTTTGGTGGGGGGATGTTTTGATGTATTACATCCCGGTCATGTGGTTTTTTTGCATAAGGCCAAAAAGGCGGCAGATTATTTGATAGTTCTTTTGGAATCCGATCAGAAAGTAAAGAAGCTAAAAGGTGAGAGGAGGCCGGTGCACGATCAAAAGATGAGGGCCAAAGTCTTGAGTAACCTAACAAGCGTAGATTTGGTAGTTATGCTGCCATTTATGGAAAAGAAGAGCCAATATGATGAGCTGATTTTAAAAATCAAACCTGATGTGATTGCGGTAACATCAGGTTATCCCGACACCGATTATCATAGGAGAGCGGCTGATTTAGTGGGGGCTAAACTAAAATATGTCACTAAGATGATAGGTAACCATTCTACCTCAAAAATTTTGAATCACAACAATGAAGTTTATTAGTAGGTTCAGCCTTTATCATTTAGTAATTATTTTTTTATTATCCCTTTATATTTTGGGTAGTTTTAAATTTGGCATGCAAAAGGTTTTTTGGCAACTTACTCCAACTTTGGTGGCAGCAGTAGCAACGGATGCTATCTTAAAATATTTAAAACTTAAAAGATGGGTAATTTCTCTTAGTGCAATTATTTCCGGCTTGATAATTGGTCTTACTGGCCAATTTGGAGAAAAGAGCTATATTTTGGTGGTCATGGCAGTCACAGCCATGGTGATAAAAGCTTTCGTCAGGTTGGATGGCAGACACATCTTTAATCCCGCTGGCTCTGGACTTTTAATTGGGTTACTTTTTTCTTCATTTCCTTCCTGGTGGGTGGGAGGGGAAAATTTTTGGATTTATTTAATATGGCTTCCAATACTTTTATATAGGATGAAACGTTGGGCTCCAATGGTTGGGTTCTTGCTTCCTCTTGTAATACTCCATGGTCTGAACATTTTAACTTCCTCATCAATTCTTTTTTTCACCTCAGTAATGCTTATTGAACCTAAAACATCTCCTGCAACAGTCAAACTTGGATTGGTTTATGGCTTGGTTGTATCAGTAGGCTATCTTATTATTGGCAGATTTTTCCAATTTGACCCGTTTGTATCTTCACTTTTAATTGGTAACTTGACACAGAGAATTTTAGCAAGGTATAGTAATATTTAACATGTCAAGAAATACAACCATTGGTTTGGTAGCTGTAGTTCTAGTAATACTTGCTGGCTGGTATTTTATTCAATCTCAAAAAGGTGGAGGTTTATACCCAGCCCCAAGTCCTACTCCACAAGTTATACAACCAGAAACTCCTTCTGCTACCGAAACAGCATCCTCTACTCCAGAGGTTGAAAAAAATGTTGTTAAAATTTCCGCTTCAGGTTTTTCTCCTCAAAATATTACAATTTCCAAAGGTGAGTCTGTAACATGGGTAAATGAAGATACTCAAGATCATCAAGTACAGTCGGCAGTTCATCCAACTCACCAAGTTTATCCCCCTCTCAATACTGTAGGACTTCTAAAATCAGGAGAGAAGAAATCTTTAAGCTTTCCCAAAGCTGGTACTTATAAATATCATGATCATCTCAATCCTTCACTAACTGGCACGGTTACTGTAGAATAATTCTTTGTGAAGCTTAAATTATTTCTACTGTCCGCATTTTTTATTGTTTTATTCACCCACTTTTCATATACAGTTGCCAAAGAAAATTGGCAAAGAATAGATTTTGATACAACTGTTAAGGTACAAGATCACATTCCCAAAAAATTTGATGATAATTTTTCCCTGCTTAGTTTACTGGGTAGTGTGGAGGTGACAGTGGGTTTTTGTCTAATCATGGTGGCTTTAGCGCTAATTCGGCTGAGGTGGTTGGCTGTGGTGGGGTGGCTGATAATTATTCCGGCATCGGCTGCGGAGGTTTTTGGCAAGCTTATTCTTTATCATCCGGGACCGCCGCTATTTTTTCATAGAACCACTCTGGCTACCCATCTACCATCATTTTATATCACCACAGAATTTTCTTATCCATCAGGACATATGACCAGAATTGTTTTTATAGCAACCGTTGTTTTTTTATCATTCTTTTTTTCCAGAATAAATCTCCTTCTTAAATACACCATATTGTTGGGGATTTTGGGTTTGATATTTTTGATGGGGTTAACGAGAGTGTCTTTGGGTGAACATTGGTTATCCGATGTTTTGGGAGGGAGTTTGTTGGGGATGGCAATGGGGTTTTTTGCATCGGGATTGATTTTACCCACCAAAAAAGTTATAACATAAAGGTCTTGCCCGGGGGAGGTGAATCTTTTGAACAGAAACGTTACCATAGTGGTAATTATTTTGGTGCTAGTTGTGATAGCAGGGTATTTGGTGTGGTTAAGGAGTCGCTATCAAGGTCCTGTTTCACCTCAAGTGGAACAAGTTCAGGAAGTTACACCTACACCAATAAGTACTCCCACTCAGATAGCCAGTCCATCTGCTACCCCGGGAGGAAAAGAAGCTACTGGTTCGGTAAGACAAAAAACCTCAACATCTTCATCAACTGGAAGGTAGGATGTAGATGGTATAGCTCGTCAGTGCACAAAAAAACGCTCGCGTCTCCAGTGCGCTTAAAGCTGCACCACATTTTTTGGTAGCTACTGACTTCGCTACTTTCTTGTTAAAATACAATGTATGACAAATTCCCAAGTTGAGAAACTAATCATCATTGGTTCAGGTCCTGCAGGCTTAACTGCAGCCATTTATGCTGCTAGAGGAAATTTAAATCCTTTGGTAGTAGCAGGTAGAGAAGCGGGTGGGCAGCTGATTTTGACAACAGATGTTGATGATTTTCCCGGTTTTCCTGAAGGAATCCAAGGTCCAGATCTTATGGACAAGATGCGAAAGCAAGCTGAAAGATTTAATACCAGATTTATTAATGAAGATGTTTTATCTGTAGATTTAAAAAAACGCCCTTTTGTGATTCAAACTGAAACCTACAACCTACAAACTATAACCTTGATTCTGGCAACAGGAGCCTCAGCTATGTGGTTAGGCTTGGAGTCTGAACAACGCTTACGTGGTCGGGGAGTATCTGCCTGTGCTGTTTGTGATGGATTCTTTTTTAAAGATAAAAATGTAATTGTGGTTGGGGGAGGGGATACTGCCATGAGGGAGGCACAGTTTCTTTCCAGGTTATGTAAGAGTGTCACTGTTATTCACAGGAGAGATCAACTTAGGGCCCAATCTGCACTAATAGAGTTGGTAAAATCCAAACCCAATGTGAAATTTATCTTTAACTGCGTGGTAGATGAAGTTTTAGGACAAGATAAAGTGACAGGAGTGAGAATAAAAAATACTCAAACTGGGAAGATTAACACTATGGATGTGGATGGAGTATTCATTGCCATAGGCCATAAACCCAATACTGACTTTTTAAAGGGACAATTGCCATTAGATGAGAAAGGGTATGTGAAGGTTGTAAATGAAACCCATACTGAGGTAGAAGGAGTGTTTGTGGCAGGAGATGTGGCAGATTTTCATTACAGACAAGCTGTTACAGCAGCAGGGATGGGCTGTAAAGCCACCATGGATGCAGAGGAATATTTGGGAAATTTGACATCTTGATGACAAGAAGCTATTATAGTCAATATGCAAACAACAATTAGAACTACTGTAAGAATTAGGAAAGATTTATTTGATCAATCCAGATTATTGGCTTTTCAACGGGGTGTATCTTTGCAGGATGTGATCAATGAAGCTTTGTCATTGGGATTTGGTCATATCTCAGACCTGGATATACAACGGGAAGCCATGGCTAAAATAGATAATTTCAGGAAAAGCTTACATGGTGCAAAGATTAATACCAAAAGATTGGTGGAAGAAAATAAAAGGGAGCTTGAAGAGCGTACCAATAAGTTATTAAAGAATTTTAAGTGATTAAATCTATTGTTATTGATGCATCGGTTGTTGCTAAATGGTTACTTCCTGATGAAAAAGATCATCCAGCTGCAAGCAGAATAAAAGAAGAATTTATAAGCAAAACTTTAGGAGTAGCAGTTCCCGTCTTTATCTTTTACGAAATTAATAATTTACTAAAATCTGCTACCAAAGGGCGGAGAATTAATCCCAAGAAGTCTATAGAGGCATATGAAGGATTCTTAAATTTAGATTTTAAAGTTTATTCATCAAAAGATTTATTAAAAACCACTTTAGAGAAGGCTCTTGAGTTGGATATTTCTTCATATGATGCCAGTTATATCGTTTTGGCTGAATATCTTGAGGTTCCCTTGTATACAGCAGATGAGAAATTAATCAAAAAAGCACAAAGTAAATGGATAAAAGATCTTAAAGATTATTGAAACTCCAAAGCAGCCTTTGATGCAGAAGAGTATTTAGAAAACTTGAAGTCTTGAGACTTGTATTACACACCTATATTGTGTATAATAATTGTGTATGATTACTAGAGTTAATATCTCGCTTCCCGAAGAAACTTACAGAATGATTAAAAAGCTAGCTCCTAAAAGAGGTGTAAGTAGGTTTTTGGCTGAAGCTGCAGAAGAAAAAGCCAGATCTATTCGTGCCAGAAAAGCTTTTGAAGAAATTTTAGCAGGTCCTCCGGCATTTTCTGATATTAAAGATTCTGTGGCTTGGGTTAGAAAGAGCAGGCGGCTTGATGAAAAAAGATTTAAGCGGCTGGGAATATGACAAAATATCTTCTTGATAGCGATATTTTGATGGATTTTTTTAAGAAAAAGGAGTATGCGGTTGATTGTTTGGATAAACTTTTGATTCAAGGCACCCTTGTAATCTCAACTCTTTCTGTAACAGAGTTAAGGTCCGGCTGGACAAGCGAGCAGGCAGAACAGCTTTTGCCTCAGTTGTACGACCTTGTAAAAGTATTGAATTTAAACAAGAAAACCGTAGAATTAGCTGGCCAATATAGACAGGAATATAAAAAAACAAAAGGAATTTTACTTCCTGTAGTAGATACTTTAATTGCGTCAACTGCTATTTTAGAAAAATGCCAGTTAGTAACAAGAAATAAAAAGGATTATCCAATGTCAGATATTAAATTTTATCCAATAGAAGCAGTATAAAGCCACCTTTGATGCCTGCTCCGCCAAGCACAAGCGAGGCGAGCAGAAGAGTATTTGGAAAATTTATCTAATTCTTAGTATATTTTCTACTAACTTTGGCAGAAATGGTTCATGGGGATATTTTTGTTTAAAAGATTTTTCTTCTGAATCTAAAATAGCATTAATCGCTTTATCTGGCAATTCGAATTCAGAAAATCTTGAATACCAATTTGGTATTTTGAAGAATGTCATAATCAGTATACCAATCGCTACTCCAGGTAATTGCTCTCGAATATTCACATTTACAGGCTGCATATACGGGGCAGCTAAAAGGCCGACAATATAAAGGGCACCTAGGCCAATAATATTTTTCAAGCCCCCTTCTAACTTAAAGATCTTAAATAGGACTTACTTTTTCCTGATTGAATTTTTATAGTAGTGGGTATAATATAAACTTGATGTTGATTGATAGACTCATCAAAATTCTTCCTACAAAACCTATTTTTGCCCATTGTGATATTCCTTGTGGGATATATGATCCACATGAGATGCAGATGGCTGCTCATACTATTTTAAGGATGGTTAATTTAATAAATGAAGCAAAAGATGATCCACATAAGGTTACAAGATGTATAAAAGTTAAAGAGGAACATGCACAGAAAGTGGAGCATGAGGTAGTTACTTTATGGGCAGATTATTTTAAGGAAGAGCATTTAAAAGATTACCCAAATTTGCATGATTTAGTTTGGAAAACACTTAAACTGACTGGAAAAGTCAGACAGGAAGTAAATTTGGAAGCAGCTCAGGAACTTCTAAAAAATGTCCAGGAAATTGCCGAGATTTTCTGGAAAACAAAAGGCATGGAACCAGCCAGGATTCCGTCAGGTTACCCAACTGAAGGTGAAATTGTTTCCCATTCTTAGATTTACTGTTTCCGGAAATAGTATGCTGCCCACATTAAAACCAGATCAGGATGTATTAGTGCTTAATTGGTGGAAACTGGTCGGTTTAAAAGCGGGTGATATTGTGGTGATTAAGGTTGACGGCAAAGAGGTAGTTAAACGTATCCATAGTTTGGACGATCGTACAATTTATGTCCGAGGAGATAATAAAACAGATAGCCTAGATAGCAGAAAATTTGGATCGATTAACAAGGAACAAATAATAGGCAAGGTCATCTGGTATTAGTAGTCATCCAAACGCTCTTGTGAGATAATACATTCATGGATGCTGCCCAAGAAAAAGAGCAGGTTAGAGGATCTGCTATTAAAGAATCAGGAATTACTGAGCCAACCTCTGAGGAGGAAATTCATGATCAGGCTGCTCAAAATGTAGCTCATCATTTAACTGAAGCTGGTCATCCTACTAGTACAGAGGCGGTTAAAGGCGGTAAAGTTTTAACAATCACTCCTGAAATGGAAAGCCTGGGACTTAAGCCGGCCGGTTCGGAAATTTCAGTGGGGGATGTAATCAGATCAATTGGAGAGGAATTGGGTGGTAGCACTGAAGCAATGCATAGAGCGGGTCAAGGTAAAAGCTCAAATCCATTGAGGTTAGTAATAGGTAGAGCTGTGAACAGATTAAAGTTGAAAAAAGCAGCCTAAAATTATGGAAGTCACGCAAACTGGGGGAATAGATTTTGTTGGTTTAGTAATTTTGGTCATCGGCGCTTTATCGGCGCTGATGGTTTTGGTGGGTATAATTTTTTATTTTAGAAAATTTTTTGTGGGTTGGATTAAGTATAAAGACAGAGAGAAAGAATCGTTACAGTTTGTCCTTTTACAAATAAAGGTTGCCAGGGGAAATGAGGTTAAAATTGATGCCACAGAGCAGCTTTTTTCCACCTTTGCCTCTTTAAGAAAATCCGGCGGGATGTTGTCAGCTTTTCAATCACAATCAAAGCTGTCTTTTGAAATTGTGGCTTTGCATGAATCAATTAACTTTTATATATCTTGCCATAAGACTCACCAGGATCTGGTGGAAAAACAAATTCATGGGGCCTATTCGGATGCGGAGATTAAGGAAGTGTCTGAATATAATATCTTTTCCGAAAAGGGACACACTGCCTATTCTGCCTTAAAGCTTAAGAATGCAGATTACTTCCTCTTTAAAACTTTTAAGGATTTACCCACAGATCCACTCTCCGCTCTTACTTCCGCCCTGGCCAAGATGCAACCGGGGGAGGGAGCGGCAGTACAGCTTGTTATTTCTCCCTCAGATGATAAATGGAAAGATTTGGGCAAAAAATGGCTAAAAAAAGAAAAGGATCCTGGCAAAGCCGAGGAACCAAAACCTCCACCCGATGCCAAACAACTGGAGGCAGCGGAAGGAAAAATATCCAAGCCGGGTTTTTATACAGCCATAAGAATTGTCACCTCGTCAACTTCCCCGGAAGGGGCTAAGGCTCATCTAACTAATATCAAAGCTGCTTTTGAACAATTCTCAGGTCCATATAATGGATTATCCGGGGCCAAGGTCTACTCAGAAAAAGGTTTTATGACTGATTTCATTTACCGTTATCTGCCCATGTATACCAAAGTTTCTGTTTTAACACCGGATGAGTTGGCCTCCATTTATCATTTCCCGTCCAAATCAGTGGAAACCCCCTATATTTCCTGGATGAGCGCCAAAAGAGCTCCTGCTCCTGAGAAGATCCCGGTTTCCGGACTTTATTTAGGCAGGTCTGTTTTTAGAGGCATTACCCGGCCTGTTTATTTATCGGAGGATGACAGAAGAAGACACATGTATGTGATTGGCAGAACCGGCACTGGTAAAACTGAGTTCTTAAAATCTTTAATGATCCAAGATATTATGTCTGGCAAGGGTTTATGTTTTATTGATCCTCACGGTGATGCGGCTGAGGAGATGCTTCAGCTGATTCCTCCTGAAAGGGCAGAAGAGGTGATCTATTTTGATCCTTCAGATGTGACCAGGCCTTTTGGTTTAAACATGCTTGAGGCCTATACCGAGGAACAGAAACATTTTGTGGTCTCCTCAATCATAGGTCTGATGTATAAGCTGTTTGATCCCAATAAAACCGGTATTATCGGACCCAGATTTGAGCATGGAGTGAGAAATGCCATGTTAACTGTGATGAGTAAACCCGGTTCCACCTTTGTGGAGGTGATGAGGGTTCTGCAGGACCCCGCCTTTGTCAGAGAACTGTTGCCGTCGGTAACAGACCCGGTGGTGAGACGTTATTGGACAGATCAGATTGCCCAGACCTCTGACTTTCACAAATCAGAGGTGTTGGATTATACAGTGTCCAAATTCGGCCGCTTTGTCACCAATAAGATGATGAGAAATATCATTGGTCAGACTCAATCTTCATTTAATCTCAGACAGGTGATGGATGAGGGTAAAATCTTAATCATGAATGTGTCCAAAGGAAGGATAGGGGAGGAAAACTCCAACTTTTTGGGGCTTATTTTAGTACCCAAGATTTTGGCTGCTGCCATGTCCCGGGCTGATATGCCCATGGAGGCGAGGAAAGATTTTTACCTTTATGTGGATGAGTTCCAAAATTTTGCCACCGACACCTTTGCCGATATTTTGTCCGAGGCCAGAAAATACAGACTAAACTTGATTGTGGCCAATCAGTTTATTGGACAAATTGGGGAGGATTTGAAAAATGCGGTTTTTGGCAACGTGGGTACAGTGATAGCTTTTAGGGTTGGGGTAACTGATGCCAATTACCTGCAGCATGAATTTTCTCCCACTTTCACTGAAAATGATCTGGTCAATATTGAGTCTCCTCACGCCTACATCAAAACCATTGTTAATGGTGAACCGGTGGTACCGTTTTCTTTGGATACCACCAAAGATATGAAGAAATGGAGAACCATGCTCAATCCTCAAATCGGTCAGGCGATCAGGGAGCTGTCCAGGCTGAAGTTTGGCCGTGATGCGGCTCAGGTGGAAGCTGAGATTGTCCAGAGGGCCAGGCTGTAGTATAATTCTCTCCACGGGCGGATAGCTCAATTGGTAGAGCGGTTCTCTTATACAGAATTGGTTCCAGGTTCAAGTCCTGGTCCGCCCACCGGCATTTTGCTAATTGACATTTATGTATGAATATCATACAATTTTTGTTATATGACAACAGTTAATATTTCTTTACCAGAACAATTGTACAAAACCGCAAAAAAACTAGTAGCTGAAGGAAAATATAGCTCTATCAGTGAAGTAATGAGAGCCGGTTTGCGTAGGGTTTTTTATGATGCAGATAAAATTACAGAGAATGGTTTTCCAGGATGGTTTGAAGACCAGGTTTTAGAAGCAGCGGATGAACCTATAAAAAAATCTCCCGTATGGAAAACCGAAGAAGATATTGACAAGTATTTCAAAAAACTTCATAAAAGAATAGAGAAGAGAAAACAAAAGGAACATGGTAAAGATCGAACGGACTGGCAAATTCAATCAGCTGCTGGATGAGATACATTATGAAGATTCGGCATTAAAAGCAGAAATTGATAAAAGAATCCGCTGGTTTCGGAAAAATTCTCAAGATACCCGTTTGGATAATCATCCTTTAACTGGCAGAATGAAAGGTAAGTGGGCTTTTTCAATAACCGATGATATAAGGATTGTATATGAGTGGTTGGGTAAAACCACAGTTAGGTTTTTAGGCATAGGTGGTCATAGAAAAGTTTACAAAAGGAAATGAATTAAATACTCATCCAAGCATGCCCACTAGTATAGCGGGTGTCTTACGTTTTGACGAAGTCAAAAGGAAAGCTTTAATTATACAAACCTGATGGAGGTTCGATTCCTTCCGGGCCTACCCGAATCCTGGTCCGCCCACATTTAGAGCTCTTCCAGCTTAACTTTTCCTTCGGCATTTTGGCCAGTAATAAATTGCAGATATCTTTCTGTGGTGGAAAGTCTCTTGTGACCTGCTAACTTGGAAATCATGGTTAATGGTACTCCTGATTGGAGCTGGTGAGCCACCCAGGTGTGGCGTAAATCATTGACCTTGGCCCCTTTAATACCCGCAATTCTAAAATATCTATCTATGGCTGTTCTAATATTTCTAATAAGCAGGGGCCTGCCTGTTTTGGTTACAAACAGGGCATGAGAAGGGGTTTTAGGCCTGATTTTAAGATAATTTTCCACAGCCTCTGCAGCTGGTTTATTTAAAGGGATAATTCTTTCATTGGCTCCTTCAAAAGGGGGAACATGAAGTGTTAAATTTCCAACATCGACATCCTCCACCCTAACTTTAGCCAGTTCACCAATTCTAATGCCTGTTTGCAGCAGAAGTTCGATGATGGCATAAATTCTGATATCTAATCTGGCTGCATCTCTTAAGGCCCTGTATTCCAGCTTAGTCAAAATCCTGGGTGGTTTATTCTCAAATTTGGGATGTTCAAGAGCAGATGCAGGATCATCAGAAATTGCTCCAGTTGATTTTAAGAATTTAAAGAAAGTTTTGGTGGAATTGGTTTTTCTGGAAATTGATTTGGGGGTATAATTTTCTTTGGCCAAATTGGCCATAAAGGCCTGGAGATCCTCCAACTTCACATCAGCTGTCTCAGTTTTGCCTAAAGTATTAAGATATTGCACCAGTTGCTCTGTATCTTTACCATAAGCTAAAATAGTAGCTGAAGCACGGGATTTACTCTTAAGATGATCTATAAATTGCTGATGAGCGTCTTTTAGAGATGCCATGGCACATATTTTAAGTTTATAGGATAATTTTGTCAAGTATGATTAAAAGGATCAGTTTGGGAATTGCCATTTTGATAATGTTTTTAATTGGCTATAATCTGATCAATCAAATCTCAGATGCCCTCAAATCTTCCGAGAGGCTTTCTCAAGAGGCAGACAATTTAGCTCAGCTTCAGGCTCAAAACAGGCAGCTAAAGGAGAAACTTTCCCAGATACAATCAGAGGAGTTTATTGAAGAGCAAGCCAGAAATAAGCTGGGTTTGGCCAAAGCAGGCGAGACAGTGGTGATTATTCCTGAAGAAAAGCTAAAAGAGGTTCTGGGCACTTCTGAATCTGCCCAAATTAGGCTTCCCAATTGGCTAGGCTGGTGGAGGTTGTTTTTTAGATAATTTGTGCCTGCACTGAGCGACACTGAGTTTACCGAAGTGGAGTCGAAGTGTTGCGGGGGCGGGAGTCGAACCCACTGCCTCAAGATTATGAGCCTTGTGTGCAGCCGTTACACTTCCCCGCGTGCATATTGTAGCATAAAATATACATTATGTGGTTTGTTTATGTACTTTTATGTAAAGATGGCAGTCTTTATACTGGGGTTTCTAATAATTTAGAAAAAAGATTTTCTGATCATAAAAATGGCAAAGGCGGGCATTACACCAGATCCCATCAACCTCTTAAGATGATTTATTCTGAGAAATTACCAAATCAATCAGAAGCTTTAAAAAGAGAAAGACAAATAAAAGGCTGGAGCAGAGAACAAAAAATCAGAATTTTAGGATTAAAATTAACCCCGATTTAATCGGGGTTGACGCATCTGTTTGTTTATTCTACCCTTAAGTTATGGATGAAAAATTCTTAAAGCAAGTTGCTGAGGCTCCAGCTGTGGCTTTAGGCAGGACGTTAGATACCTCGAAACAACTTGTAAAAGACGTTACGAATCATAAAGATATGAAAAGAGCCAGGGAATATTGGCATACTTTAGGCCCTGGTTTAACAACAGGTGCTGCCGATGATGACCCCTCAGGCATTGCCACTTACTCTCAAGCAGGTGCCCAATATGGTTTTCAATTTCTTTGGCTGGCACCATTTACCTTTCCCTTGATGGCAGTAGTGCAAGAGATGTGTGCAAGAATAGGGTTGGTGACAGGTAAGGGCTTGGCTGCAAACATTAGAGCCTATTATCCCAAATGGGTACTTTATATTTGCGCAGGCTTACTTTTTGCTGCCAATTCTTTAAATATTGGTGCAGATTTAGGAGCTATGGCTAAAGCCACTCAGCTTATTTCGCCCCACCTTAGCTTTGATACATTAATTTTAGGCTTTGCCATTTTCTCCTTGGCTTTGCAGATATTCACCACCTATGACAGATATGCTAAGTACTTAAAATGGCTGGCTTTGATTCTTTTGGCATATGTTTTCTCTGCTCTAAGTACCAATTTAGATTTTGAGAAACTTCTTACCCATACGATTACTCCTGTATTTGATGTGTCTAAAGAGTGGATATTTTTAGTAACAGCAGTTTTAGGCACCACCATCTCTCCCTACCTTTTCTTCTGGCAAACTTCACAAGAGATTGAAGAGGAAATTATGCAAGGGAAAACCACTATAGCTTTAAGAAAAGGTACTACAGATAAGGATATCAAAGATATGAGAATGGATGTTTGGTCAGGTATGTTTCTTTCCAATTTGGTGATGTTTTTTATTATCGCAGCCTCAGCTGCCACTTTATATGCCAATGGAGTAACAAATATACAAACAGCAGCTGATGCTGCAGAGGCCCTAAGGCCAATAGCCGGTGAGTTTACATATCTTTTATTTACGGCAGGCATTATTGGAACAGGACTTTTGGCAATACCGGTTTTAGCAGGTTCTGCCTCTTATGCAATCTCAGAAAGTTTTGGCTGGAAATATGGACTTTACAGAAAACTTAAGGAGGCAAACGCCTTTTATGGGGTGATTATTATTTCCACTTTGATTGGTTTATCTATCAATTTTTTAAACTTAGATACCATTAAAGTACTTATTTATACAGCTTTATTTAATGGTTTAATTGCACCTGTAATTTTGGTTTTGATTATTTTACTTAGTGGCAGCAAAAAAGTGATGGGGGATAAGACAAATGGTCCAATCACCACTATTTTAGGATGGATGATTGCACTGATTATGGGGCTGGCAGCAGTTACCACAATCTACTTCTTTTTTGTTTAATTAACTCCTTTTTGGTACAATTTTTATCTCAAGCCAGGGTAGCTCAATGGCGGAGCACCACATTCATAACGTGGCGGTTGTGGGTTCGATCCCCACCCCTGGTACTTATTATTGTTCGAGCGATTAGCGAGAACAGTCCTGATAAACTATAATAGTTTTTAAGGTAACTTCTCGGTCGAAATTTCGACTTCGAAGGATATATCATATGAAAATAATTGTTTTAGCTGGTGGGGAAGGCAAAAGAATGTGGCCGATAAATACCGATAAATGTCTGATCCCTTTTTTGGGAAAGCCACTTTTGTATCACAATCTCAAAAAAATTAAGGAGAATGTGAATGGCGAATTTGTGATTGTTTCCACTCCACAAAGCAAAGCTGAGGTGACTAAAATTGCTCAAGCTTTAAATCTTAAGTTCCAAGTTGTTGTACAAAAACAACCCAAAGGTATGGCAGATGCCCTACTTTCCGCCAAGGAATATTTAGAGGGTGAAGTTTTGGTAGTTAATGCTGAAGATGTGGTGGATGGATCAATCTATGTACAAGTATCCCAGGGAGGAGCAGATGTGGTGGTAGCTGGATTAAAGGTAGAGAAATATTTTCCAGGAGGGTATATAAAAAAGGGTACAGGGAATCCTTCGACTTCGCTCAGGACAGGTAGGGTACAGGGTATAGTGGAAAAACCAGGGGAAGGGAATGAGCCATCTGATTTGGTAAAACTTGTGGTTGATTACTTTAAAGATGGTAAAAAACTGGTGGAATATCTGCAGAATGCAAAAAGCGATAAAGATGATCTATATGAGATAGCTTTGGATAAGATGATTGCTGACGGATTGGATGTAAGGTTTTCAAAATATCAAGGCAATTGGATTCCCTTAAAATACCCATGGCAGATTTTAGATATTACAACTCACCTTTTATGTAAGATTGAACAACAAATTTCCCCGGGAGCAAATGTGTCTGATAAGGCAATTATTACAGGTCCAGTGGTGATTGAGGAAGGAGTAAGAGTTTTTGAAGGAGCAGTTATTAAGGGTCCGGTTTACATTGGAAAAAATTGTATTGTGGGTAACAACACAATGGTAAGGGAATCTGACTTAGAAGAGGGATGTGTGACTGGATTTAACTCAGATATCACCAGATCATATATTGGAGTAAATTCCTGGTTCCATACTAATTATGTTGGGGATAGTGTAATAGAGGGAGATTTTGGAATGGGATCCGGGGCAGTATTGGCAAATTTAAGGCTGGATGACCATACAATTAGGGTGGGTGAGGAGGAAAAGGTGGACTCTGGAAGACATAAGCTGGGGTTGATAGCTGGAAAGGGATCAAGAGTTGGGGTAAATGCCTCCACCATGCCTGGGGCAAGGGTGGGATCTAACTCTTTGGTTGGGCCAGGGGTGGTTTTATATGGAGATGTAAAAGAAAATAAAAAAGTACTTGTAAAACAAGAATTAGAAGTAACTGAACATACTCCTGCTTTAACCAGTTATGATCATTTTAGAGATAAATTAAAGTAATATGCTTCTTTATGAATTTGAAGGCAAAATTCTTTTTAAAAATTGTGGGATAAATGTGCCAGAGTCACAGTTTATCACAGCTCATGAGGAATTAGATTCTTCCCCTTCGACTGCGCTCAGGGTCAGAATGACAGATGGGGTGGTTTTAAAAGCACAAACTTTATCTGGCAAAAGAGCGCAATCTGGTGGAATCATAAAAGTGGACAGTCAACAGGCAGTAAGCACCAGCCTAAAAGAATTATTTGGAAAAACGATTAATGGGGAAAAGGTGGAAAAGGTTTTGGTAGAGGAGATAGTGGAATATGAAAAAGAGTATTATTTATCATTTTCCTATGATACTTCAACCCGTGGCCCCATCATGACTTTTGGGGAGGGAGGAACTGGGGTAGAGGAAAAGAGGGCACAAAGTTATCCTGTTGATATTTTAAAAGGATTTGAAACTCCACAGGATTTTCCAAAAGAGCTAGTGGATGTGGCTAATAAATTATGGCAAGTATTTACTAAATATGATTGTGAGTTAGCGGAAATAAATCCATTAGTTATAGGTAAGGCTTCGACTTCGCTCAGCCAATATTCACTGAGCGAGTCTTCGAGTCGAAGTGATGCAAAAGTATATGCCTTAGATGCCAAAGTGATTTTGGATGATGATGCTGATTTTAGACGTGAGGTAAAATTCCCGGAAAGAAATCTTTTTGGCAGGCCTCCAACTGAGGCTGAAATTGAGGCCCGCAAAATTGATGAAGGGGATCACAGAGGTACAGCAGGTTCTGTTTATTGGGATTTAGATGGAGATATTGCAGTTATTGCAGCCGGAGGTGGAGGGTCTATTGTCAATATGGATGCGCTTTTGGCATATGGTGGAAGACCTGCCAATTATACTGAGCACTCAGGTAATCCTCCGCGTGAGAAATTAAAAAAACTAACCAAGATAGTTTTATCAAAACCTGGGTTAAAAGGCTGTTGGTTTGTGGGCGGAACAGCCAATTTTACTGATATTTATGAAACTTTAATGGGCTTTGTGGAAGGGTTGCGAGAGATCAAGCCTAAGCCTATATACCCAATTGTGATCCGGCGTGGTGGACCAAGGGATAAAGAAGCTTTTGAGATGTTAAAAGAAGTGGGTAAGAAAGAGGGTTTTGATTTTCATATATATGGGAGGGAGACACCGATGACAAGTACAGCAAAGATTATGGTAGATCTGGCTTATGGAAAATAATCAGCTTGTCATGGCAAAAAGCACCGCTCGACTAGTGGATACTGAAACATTGAGATATATCTCTAGTCTCGCTATGGGAAAGTTTTGTGACGGGTATCTACACACAAAACTTTCTAATTGCTTTTATGCTCATGACTGCGCTGCTTTTAAAGGAGAAATTTAATGGCTATTCTAATAACCCAACAAACCAAAGTTTTAGTTCAAGGTATCACCGGTAAAGAAGGGTCCAAAGTGGCCTTGCAGATGAAAAATTATGGCACTCGCGTTTTGGCTGGAGTAACTCCTGGTAAAGGCGGTCAGGAAGTTCATGGAGTGCCGGTTTATAATACAATAGCTGAGGCTTTAGAGAATCATCCAGGGATAAATACTTCATTTGTCGCTGTGCCTAACTTTGCTGCATTTGGGGCAATAGAGGAAGCAATTAAGGCCAAAATTCCTCTTATAAATGTTTTAACAGAACATATTCCCATCCAAGATACTGCCAAGGCAATAGCTTTAGCCAAACAGACTGTCAGAATTGTCGGTCCTTCATCAATTGGGATAATCTCACCAGGAATAGGAAAGGTTGGTTCAATTGGAGGAGATGATCCCAGAGGAGTTTTTTCCAAAGGATCAGTAGGTGTAATCTCAAAATCAGGAGGAATGGCCTCGGAAGTTTCATGGATTCTTACCAAAAATGGAATTGGGCAATCAACTGTGGTGGGTATTGGTGGAGATATATTGGTGGGCTCAACTTTTGCAGATTTGATGGAAGAATTTGAAAAAGACCCTCAAACTGAGGCTGTGGTGTTATTTGGGGAAATAGGTGGAACATATGAGGAAGAAGCTGCAGAACTGATCAAATCTGGTGGTTTCACAAAACCAGTAGTTGCCTTTATATCTGGTTTATTTGCAGAAACTTTACCTCAGGGTACAAAATTAGGCCATGCAGGAGCAATAATTTATGGAGAGAAAGGCAGTTATAAATCAAAAATTAAGGCGTTTGAGGAAGCCGGTGTCAAAATAGCCAAAACTCCAGATGAAATACCTGGTTTATTAAACAATCAAGTGTCCAAGTAAACAAGTTACAAACAAATTCAAAAACCCAAATTTTAGAATTTAAACTTTTGAATTTGATTATTTTTTGGAAAACTTGTATCTTGTAACTTGGAGAACTTATTCAAATATGGATAAAAAGTGGAAAACAGCTATTTCAGGGATAATTGATGGGGAGGCTCATATTCATGGTTATAAAGTCACAGAATTGATAGATAAAGTTAATTTTACAGATGCTATCTGGCTGGAATTAAAAAGTGAACTTCCCTCTGATAAAGAAAGAGCTATGCTGGATGCTATCCTTATTTCCACAATAGATAATGGTTTAGGTCCACCATCTGTGACTAATGCCAGGAATTCAGCCTCAGCTGGTAATCCCATGCAAGCAGCAGTGGCTGCCGGAGTTTTGGGAATAGGGGATGCCCATGGAGGAGCAATTGAAGAGTGTGCCAGGTTACTTCAGATGGGATTAACTGCAGAAAAGCTGGTGGAAAAAGTTTTGGGTTCAGGTGATAGAATCCCTGGTTTCGGGCATAAAGTCTATAAAGATGAAGATCCCAGAGCTACCCAGATTTTTGAAAAAGCCAAAAAGTTAGGTTTTTATGGGGAACATTGTGAACTGGCTCAAAATGTAGAGGGTGTGCTACAGGAGAAAAAGGGTAAAAAGATCCCCATTAATGTGGATGGGGCAATAGCAGCGGTTATTTCTGATATGGGTTTTGATTATAGGTTAGGTAAAGGATTTTTCATAATAGGCAGGGTGGTAGGGCTGGTGGCCCATATTTTTGAGGAATGGGTCAGAGAAAAGCCATTCAGAAGAATTGCTGATGAGGAGATTGAATATGATGGTGCTCCTCCAAGATCTCTTAAGAAAACTTGACCACAATCATGTAAACTGATTGTGGTTGACTTTTTGCTTAACTTATAGTAAAATAGATCTTGACAAAATGCTCATTTGTGTTTATTCTAAAAATAAGAGCAGAATCCTGTCAGAAGGATTCTTTTCTTTTTTAGAAAATTTATGAATATGAAAATTATGTATATGGTCAGAATGTTTAATTTTATGAAACGCTCCCTTATTACAGGGCAGCGGTTCTAAGGGTAATTCCCAAATAAAGGGGAATAAAAACCTAAATGAACCGCTCCCAAAAAAAGGAGCGGTTTTTAGTTTAGAAAGGAGAAAATTATGGCAATTACAGAATTAGCTGAAGGAAGACCAGGATTAGTGTTTGATATGTTTAAACAAGGTATTAGGGGTGGAAAGTTAATGGTGAGGGAAGTAAAAAGCTTTTTTGGTGAGGAAACTTATGATAAATTTAGACAGGCATGGAAAAGGGGCGAGGATATTTCTGAAGAACTCTGTTTAGGAGTAGATAGGGCACAATACGATAAAGTTGGAGCTATGTTCGGCATCAAAGATAATCAGGATGAAAGAGAGAGATTTTGGAAAACAGCAGTGAGACGAGCAACCGATACGGTGAATTACGCCCATGGCATACTCTTTGCTGATCAAGAAAGACAAGCAACCTTAACAAATAATATTGCATGGGCCCGGGGAAAACCTTCAGATGCCTTGAGAGTACTGACTATGCCTTCAGGACTAATAGGTCAGCAGTATAGGTATGAGCAAGGTAGTCAATTAGGTTTAGCTTTGCTTTGTGCTGAATTGATGTCTAGAGATGAAAATGGTCAGGCCAGAGAAGTTCTAGCAGGAATTAATACTTTTTTAGAGAGACGGTTATTTACAGGTAAAAGTGGAGATCCCAAAAAATATCATACTTTCTCATATCATGAACCAGGTACGAACAGATTAGTTGGATTAAGTTCTAAGTATCCTGATCCGAAATTTAGAGATGATTTATGGGTGAAGTCCTTAGATTTTCCTGTTAGAAAATTAGGACTTAAGGATGAACAGGGAGGGGATGTACTAGTATTGTATGATCCAAGAGAAAAGGATCTTCCATCAGCAGTTATTAAGGCAAAGGAGAGATCTTGGTTGGCCAATGGAGCCGGACTTAATGGCTCTGAAACTAATGGTGGTGTTATAGAAACCCTACATCATGTTGAAGATCATGTTGGCTTTAGACTAGTGATTATGGAGGGAGGACGCCCACTACGAGATAAAGTTACCCAAGAAGTGGAAAATTTATTTAGTGAATTTACTGGTAATGGTGAAATTAAGAAAAAAGATTCTGTTAAGACCAGTCATGGCAGATCAGATAGAGTGCAATTTAGAAGAAGATTAATCTCTGTAGAAGGGTTAGAGAGTCCTTTAGAAGTAATGATATTCGCACTTGAGGATTACATAGCTTCCCAGTATGAAGTGGGGGAATTTGATCCAGAGTCAGGAATACATAATGGTCCTGCTTATGATCTTTATAAGCTAAAAGTGGTGGGTAATATAGCAGAGTACTTATGGCCTGTTGAAATTTATGATATAGATCTTGCTGAGGCTAAAAGAGAGGCATCTTTTCAATATGCCTTGAGATTAGGCACGAAAGAAACGAAAAACCTCCAAGCTGCATTGCGATGGTTTTCTGATAATTATATTAATTAAAAAGCTTTGACCTGGTATGGTTGGGGGGACTTAAGCCCTTATTTAAGCAGGGGCTTTTTTGATGGTTGTGAGCCTCTTTGGGGAGAAAGAATTTGTGTTAGACTAGAAGTAGTGAAAGGAAGTTGCAGGAGAGGAGAGGCCGGTATATGATAGCTAGTCTAAAATTATCTAAAGGTCAATGGTTATTTTTCGCATCTGCTTTCAAAACAATAGCTGAGGGGGGTAATTTTAGGATCATCTGGAGCGTTCTTCTTACCTGAAACATTTCAGCTTCGAGAACCTATTCTACTAACACGTTATATTCCTTTGTTACTGAGCGGATTGATCATCCTGGTGATTGGTGCTATACTTCAAAATAAGGGGGAGAAATGATTGATTTTAATGACCGCTTTATCGGTTTGATGACGGGATTACTGATTATAATGGCTTTTGGAATTTTTTTGATAATCTTCGGAAAAGTAGAGAAGAAAGGTAAGGTTGACAAGTCCTAGAGTAGAGAAAATCCTTTGATCCAGATGGTTGGAACTGGGGAGGAGGTCAACGACATGATCCGCGACATGATCCGCGAAAGCGGATTTTTTAATGGTAAATTCGACACTTGACAAATTACTAGCATACTAGTATAATAGTATACGTAATGATTAGGAATAAGCAATTAAACGAACTAATTGATTTGTTACTAAGCATTAAAAATAGGGAAGAGATGGAAGATTTTCTTTTGGGGATTTTAACTCCAAAGGAACTTCAAGAAATACCTACCAGGCTTCAGATAGTAAAAAGATTGAAAGCTGGAATACCTCAGCACAAAATTGCTGAAGAATTAAAAGTAGGTATTGCCACAGTAACCCGTGGATCAAAAGAGTTACAGCTAGGAAGGTTTAAAGTAGTTTAAATAAAGGAAAATATGGAAAGACTAGATAGAAATAATATAAATAAAGGAACCTCTGGTTCCGCCGAGGCGGGACAGGGGCTAGTTTGGCTATAAACAACTTCTAGATCTTCATAAATTACTCATAGGCATTTTCTTAAAAGATTTTAAAGGATGTAACTTATGAGTAAAGAAAGATATCAACAGGAATTAGCAAAAAGAGAAAGTAATAATCTTCCTTTTGAGGATGAGAGTTTAGTTAGTGGGGTAGTGAGAGCGATTATGGATGGGATGGAAAGAATCAGAAAAGGAAGTGGCAGTATTGTTTATCCTGAATCTTTAAGTTCTAGGGAAGTAGGTAGAGTAAAGAGGATTTTAGAAAAACACAATGTCGGATTACTAAGAAGAATTGAAGCTTTTGCTTCGATTAGGCTTGAAGAAAATATGGGAACAGAGATTTTAATTAGAGAAAAAATGAGGAGGAGGTGATAAATATGGAATTTCAAAAATCTGAACGTAATCAGCAAATTCATGAACAACGTAAGCTTGAAAGACAGGAGAGAGGGAGAACGCGGCCTAAAATGCCGGCACCTCGGTTTGTTCCTGGAACATATATTCCAGAAGTCCCAGAGGGAATGGAGTTACATAAATTTTATGGAAAGCCTATTCTACTTCCAGCGATAGAAGAAGGCGAACCAATCTTTGATGGATCAAGATATAGTGTACGTCAAGCAGAGATACTATTTAACTTGGAAAAGGAAAGAAGGGGTAGAGAAAGGATTTCTTTAAAACATCAGGGATTATTTTAAAGTATAATCAAAATTACGAAACGAATTTTAACCCTTGATATTTGTAAGACAATGTAGTACAATATGGATGTTACTGTTGATGAGCTGATTATTGAGGAAGATAGACCAGAGCATATAGCTAGGCACAGCATAACAATAGATGAAGTTTTTGAGGTTATAGCTGGGGATTATTTAATTTTAAAGGGGAGATCTGATAAAAGTTTGTTAGTGGGAAAAACGAATAAAGGCAGGTTAATTACTGTGGTAGTTGGACCAAGAAGTGGGAAAAATAGATACGGACTTGTGACTGCAAGGTACACCAAGAAAAAAGAACAATTATTATATATGGAAAATTTTAAGGGAGGCGAAAAATTAAGATAAGATTTGTTAAAAAGGGATCTATCAAACCAATGAAGCCGTTTAAAACCTTAGAAGAGGAGGCTGATTTTTGGGATAAACATGATGCCATAGATGTTTTCGGTAAGGATATAAAAGTTGGTTTACACCGTGCAAATAAAACTGATACATTAACCATTAGGTTTGAATCTGACGATATTCAAAAGCTGCGGCAGAAAGCAGATCATCTGGGTATTGGTCCCACCACTTTAGCAAGGATGTGGATTATTGAGAAATTAAAAAAGGATACTGATAAAAGTAAAAACTTATGAAAAGAATATTAACAGGGGACAGACCAACTGGAAAATTACATTTAGGCCATTATGTGGGGTCTTTGAAAAATAGGGTCAGGTTGCAAGATGAATATGAGTGCTTTTTTATTGTTGCGGATTTGCATACCTTAACTACTAAACCTGAGCTTAAAGATACCCAAGAGCTTAAGGAAAATATTTACCAGATGGTATTGGATTATCTTTCCGTCGGAATTGATCCTGAGAAAGCCACCATTTATGTTCAATCTCAAATAGCTGAAGTGGCAGAACTGGCCATCATTTTTGGCAATTTAACCACCGTCCCCAGACTTGAACGGATGCCCACCTTAAAAGATGTGATGAGAGATGCACATATCACCATTCCCTCCTATGGGCTTTTAGGTTACCCGGTGCTTCAGGCAGCAGATATTTTAATGGTGAGAAGCCACTTAGTACCGGTGGGTAAGGATCAAGTTTCGCATATCGAGATTACCAGAGAAATTGCCAGGGAATTTAATAGAGTTTATGGTAAATCTTCTCAATCCACCTCCGAGGAGTCAAAGCCCACCTCGGAGGTGTCTGGTCAGGTTTTTCCAGTACCGGAAGCTTTGGTACCAGAAGATTTAGGCATTTTACCTGGAACAGATGGCAAAGCCAAAATGAGTAAGTCTGCTGGGAATGTGATTAATCTTTCAGATACTGCTGGAGAAGTGGAGAAAAAGGTGATGAATATGTATACAGATCCTAAAAGAATACATGCTACTGATCCAGGTAGAGTTGAAGGCAACCCCGTTTTTATCTATTTAGATGCCTTTGGTCCTGAAAATCTCAAATCTCAAATCTCAAATCTCAAATCTCGCTATACAAAAGGCCAGGTGGGGGATATTGAGGTAAAAAAGTTTCTGGTTAAAGTTTTAAATAATTTCCTGGATCCAATAAGAAAAAGTCGAGCTCGATTCGAGCGAGATCCTGAGCTTGTCGAACGGATCCTCAAAGAAGGTACTGAAAAAGCCCGATCAGAAGCCCAAAAAACATTAGAAGAAGTTAAAAAGGCTATGAAGTTGGATTATTTTATGGATTGATTTTTGTTTAACAATGTTATACAATGAAAATCAGAAATTTAATATGGGATGAGTGGAATATAGAGCATGTTGGAAAGCATGGAGTCAGTCAAGATGAAGTAGAGGAGGTTTGTTCTTCCAAGCACTTTGCTATAAAAAGCGGGAAGACTAAGATGGCAGTCTGGGGACGAACTGAAGGCGGTCGTTACTTACTAGTCATAGTAGGTGTTAGAGGATTTTATGATTATTATCCTGTTTCTGCTAGGGAGATGGATGATAGAGAAAAAAGAAATTTTAGAAAATGGATAAAAAGATAACTTTAAAAGGTAAGAAAATACCAAAGTTTAAATCCTATGAAGAGGAGGCTGATTTTTGGGATACACATAGCCCGCTGGATTATGGAACCTGGAAGGAAGTTAAGCTTGAATTTGCAAAACCCTTGGAGCATATTTTAGGAGTGAGAATGGATGGCAAAACCCTGACTCAGCTGACTAAATTAGGCAGTGAAATGGGAATTGGTCCATCAACTTTGGTCAGAATGTGGATTATGGAAAAACTAAAATTACTGTTAAGGAAATCTAAACAATCAGAAACTTCATCCCAGGCAATACTACATCAAGTGAAAAAGCCTAAAAAATTTTGGAAGAAGTTAAAAAAGCCATGAAAATGGATTATTTTTAGAATATGGCCGAACGGGAAGGTAGTACTCCTAGGATCGATAACAGATTTGCCCGTGTTGAAGTAATTCCGCCTCAAGTATGGGAAGAAGTGAGGAGGCAATTCCCTGAAGTGATTGTTAAGTATTCTATCCCATTAGCTATTGTTGTAAAAAGGAAGTATGATCAGGAAGCCTTAGAGGAGAGGAAAAAAGTAACACTTATAGATCTTGTTGATCAGATGGTTCATAGAACACCTCCAAGAGTCACTTTTGCAGAAGCAAGACAGCTGGGTTTGTCTTCTGGAGGGTTAAATATACTTACAGAGGCAACAGTGAAATTAGTTGCGCAGGAAACAGCCATTAATTTACCTTTTGCTAAAGGTCAGGGGACTGATTATGAAGCAAGGAGAATTCAAAAAATAGCAGAGCGTGCCCAAAGAGCTAGACATTACATGGAGACAGCTAAGCATGGCATCGAGAAAAGAGTTCTAGAATTACTTTTAACTGGTGAGCAAACAGAGAAAGTTGCTAAGGTGGTTAGCCAGGAGCTTGAAGTAGATCCTCCTCTAAACGTTTATAATGTGAATAAGATTTTTGATAAAGCAAGCCAGAGAGTTGATTATTTACAGCCGGGTAGATTAAGAGAAAGGGCTTTGAAGGCGAAGCAAACATTGGATGAGATTGACAATAATCATTGGGTTAATAGAAAAGCACAATTGACAGAGAGTGTTTTATATCTTTTAAACTTGGGTTATTCAAGACACGCAATTTTCGAAGAGCTCGGTATAAGCAAAAATTTGTACAATGGATTGGTTAATGAGGTTTTTATAGAACTTAAGGAAGATGGCTTAGGCTGGCAGGAATTTATGGAAGCTTTAGAGCAGGAAGGAATCAGCAGATCCCAGCTTGATAAGATGGGACCTTATACGGTTAACAAAGTGTCCCGATTTTTGATTGGACCGTATAGAGCATATAGAGTGCGCATCGGGGAGGAAGTTATGTCTTCTGGTGAAACTACAACCAAAAGGGCTTCGGTTCGAGAAAGAAGAATATTGGAGACCATGGCCCATGGTGCACAAGATCGAATGTTGGCTTCAGGATTTAAAGTAAACAAGGTCTACATGGGACTGATTGCAGATACACTAGCAGGTTATTCTGATGTGAGAAAAGGTTACGAAGCAAAATTGAGAGAAAGAATTGATATTTACCAAAGATTTAAAAGAGATCTTGAAAGTTCAAGTGATAATTTGAGAGGTCTGCCTCAATATATTGATGGTGTATCGTTATTATTGTTTTTGGAGCTAATGGCACAAAATAAAACAATACACGATACAATAAGACAAGTATCTGAACAAACTGGAAAAACAATCCCTTACTCTAAACTTTTTCTTGCTTATTCTAAACTAAGAGCACATTATTCAAATAGACCATGATAAATTTTGATGATTTTGCAAAAGTAGAACTAAAAGTGGGGACTGTTTTGAAGGCAGAAGAGGTGGAGGGAAGTGAAAAACTAATAGAGTTGAAGGTAGATCTAGGTGAAGAAGAACCTAGGCAGATTCTTGCTGGAGTGAAACAGTGGTATAAGCCTGAAGATTTTATAGGTAAACAAGTGGTAGTGGTTGCTAATTTAGAATCTAGAAAGATGATGGGGTTAGAATCCCAAGGTATGATGCTAGCGGCAGACACAACTGATGGTCCGATCTTTTTGACAGTTCCCAAAAAAGTTCCTCCAGGCACGAAAATCCGCTAGATTCTAGCATTCCCAACCTATTTGTGCTAAAATTTTTCATTATGGCCAATGGAAGAAAAAAATTGAAATTAGACAAAAGAATGCTATCTATTCTAAAGGGATTGGCAGTTTATATTTTAATTGCCTTAGCAGCCTTAATCTTTTTTTACCAAGTCTCTGGACCTCCACAAACTGGTAATGAAGTACCTATTTCTCAAATTATAACTGATGTAAAAGAGGGGAAAATCCAAAAGATTCTTTTGGAAGGAGATAAACTTACCGCAGATGTTAAAAATTCTGATCAAAAGCTTACTTCTCACAAAGAGGCAGGAGAATCTTTATACAAAATTCTTGAGGCCTCTGGTGTTGATCCTAAACTCATCACTATTGAAGTTAAAGATACTTCCATTCAACAAGCTTGGATTGGGCTTATTTCTGCTATTTTGCCAGTCATAATCTTAGTGGGTTTAATGTTTTTGCTTTTTAGAAACGCCAGAGAAGGGGCACAGGGCATTTTTTCTTTTGCTCAATCTCGTGCCAGGCTTTTTACCAAAGATCAGCCACAGATTAAATTTTCTGATGTGGCTGGGGCAGATGAGGCCAAAAAAGAGCTCGAGGAAGTGGTGGATTTTTTAAAAAGTCCGCAAAAATATAAAGAGATGGGAGCAAAAATCCCCAAAGGAGTACTTTTGGTGGGTCCACCTGGATGTGGCAAAACCCTGATTTCACGCGCCGTAGCCGGAGAAGCTAATGTGCCATTTTTCTCCATTGCCGGATCTGAATTTATGGAAATGCTGGTGGGAGTGGGAGCAGCTCGGGTTAGAGACATGTTTGCCCAAGCCAAGAAAAATGCCCCGGGCATTATTTTTATTGATGAGATTGAATCAATTGGCAGGATGAGAGGAATGGGGTTTACAGGAGGTCATGATGAAAGAGAACAGACCTTAAATCAGATTTTGGTGGAGATGGATGGATTTACACCCAATGATCATGTGATTGTTTTGGGAGCGTCCAACCGCCCAGATTTATTGGATCCGGCCTTGATTCGTCCCGGCCGTTTTGACAGAAGAGTGATTTTAAATATGCCTGATTTGGAAGAGAGAAAAGCCATCATCAAACTTCATATGAAGGGTAAACCATTTACTGATGATGTTGATGTGGAAAAGCTGGCCAGAAGAACTGTGGGGTTTTCCGGTGCAGATTTAGCCAATATGTTAAATGAGGCAGCTATTTTAGCAGCCAGGGAAGGTAAAAAAGCCATTGATCATATTGTTTTGGAAGAGGCAGCCACCAAAGTCAAACTTGGGCCACAAAGAAAGAGAATGCAGACAGAAAAAGACAGAAAACTGGCTGCCTATCATGAGGCAGGGCATGCCATAGTGGGTCATAATTTATCAAATGTAGACCCGGTTCATCGAATCTCAATTGTGGCAAGAGGATTGTCTGGAGGACACACCATGTTTCCGCCAACTGAGGACAGATCCAATGAGACTAAGTCCAGATTAGTTGAGCAAATCACTACTGCCTTGGGTGGTAGAGCTGCCGAGGAGATGGTATTTAAGGATATCTCAACAGGGGCTGCCAATGATTTGGAAGTGGCATCTACAATTGCCAGAGATATGGTCACAGAATATGGCATGTCTGATTTGGGGCCTATTAATATTAAACCCAGACCGATGTTTGGACTGTGGTCCAGGATGACAGATGAAGGTGGGGGGGTGTCTCAGGCTATGCAAGCCAAAATTGATACTGAGGTAAAAAAGATTATTGACAGTTCTTATAAACAATCCCAGCAAATTCTTTTGAAAAATAAAATCAAATTGGACAAAGTTGCCAATACTTTACTGGAAAAAGAAACCCTGGAATCAGATGAATTTGAAAAACTGGTGGGGAAGAAAAAAGTATTAAGTTAACTTTTACTTACATGCGCATTTGTGTTATTTTGGTGACAGCTTTTTTACTGATGGGAATTCTCCTTAGTTCTTGTGGGTTGGCTTTAGCACAATCAGATGATATTGGTTATTCTCAAATTCATCCCGCTCACCCTTTTTATTTTCTAAAAACCATCAGGGAGATTTTGGAATTAAAATCTTCCCCCAACAACAATATTAAGGTATTAAGATATTTAGAGTTCTCAACCAGACGGATCAGAGAAGTTAATGCTCTTTTTAAAAACAAAAGGGGAGATTTAATACCTCAAACATTGGAAAAATATTGGGCGCATTTAAATAAGTTGAATAGTTTGGTCAATATAAACGACCCATCAACAATGAGACAAATCACCGATAGCATAACCCAGCATATCAGAACCCTGGAGAGTATTTATGATCAAACAGATGACAAAAGAGCCAAAATGGCCATCAGATTGACCATCAACAGAGTCTCTTCGGAGAATGTGATACTTTTTGTCAAGATTAACAAAGGTATAAAAGAAACCATCAAACCTTCCTCATATTATGTTGCTGAAAAAATTTATCTGAATCAAATTTTAACTTGTAATTTATTAACCAGGCAGGCATCTGAGTCAGCTTTAAATGATGTGGAGAAGGTGGTTTTAAAGGAACGGGCTCAAAATTGTGCTGCCACCTTAAGATAGAAACTTATTCAGGCTGGGCATATTTGCAATTCTTGGTCCCAAACTAAGACGCATTTTTGGCAAAAGATCTTTTTTGCGCTGTCTGCTGTCATGATGCGAGGCATAAAAATTTGGTGAATGGAATCTATTGGTAGGCCAAACAGTCCTTCTACCCGGTATTAAATAGATCCTGTTGGGATTTTTTAACACCTTCATGATTTTGAATGTGAATATACTCTCAAAAATAGCGATTTTGGTATGAGTCCATCTTAAGAGTTTATGTTTACCAACTATATGGTTAAATTTGATAGGGAAAACCTTTTTTGCCAAATCAGAAGAGATGATAAAAAATTCAGTTCCCAAAGCCATCACTCCCAAAAGAGATGTTGCTAGATGATATTTCTTTTTAGCAATTGTCAAAATTATTTTTTTTAATTTTTTCGGATCATAAAACCAGGCATCGGAAGATGAAGCAATAATATAGTCATATTTTTTGCCTGATTGAAAAATATGTTTCATTCCCATATTAAACATATGGCCTGCTCCTAAGAAATGAGGCATAAATTTGTGTCTGTGTAAGAAATCTTCTCTATATTTTTTGGGATACCAATCTGCTTCCCCATTAAATTCATGGTAGATATCTAAAGTATCAAACAGAGGTTGCCAAAGCTCCCGAATTATATCCATCTGGGCCTTGGCTTCACTGGTACGATTATAAGTGATGATGAGTGAAGCAATTGTAAGCTTTTTGGCGTACATGCATAGAATATATAAGATCTGCCCTTGCTTTGTCAAAAGTCTGTTAAAATGATACTGATGGGTCAGAATATTGAAAAAATATTACGGTATTTTTTAAATATTTTGGGATGCTATTTAATTTTTGACGGAGCAATCCACTTATTTAATATCAGATTATTGTCGGTGGCAGGTATTTGGCCTAACTCGGCTTTATCCTATGCCACTCTTTTGGATACCATATATGCCTCATTTGTTTTTCTGGCGGCCGTACTGATATTTACAGCTCAAAAAGATCTAAAAAAATATACAAATTTACTTTTTGCCTCCAGCATTTGGGCTTTAATGCACGGATTCCTGCTGATATATTTAACCTCCAGCCAAAACTTTACCCTGAGTTTTTGGTCTTTGTCTTCCCTATCTGTTTGGATTCCCTTCTATAACCAGTATCTTTTATTTGAAGCACTGCTGGCTTTTATATATGTAATATTGGTTTTTGCATACCTTAAGTCAAGTAAAAGTAAATGAGTAAGGACCCGACAGTCTCAGTAGTCATACCTGCTTTTAATGAGGAAAAATATATAGAGAATTGTCTTTTTTCTCTTTTGAAGTCTGAACAGAGAACAAAGATTAATTATGAGGTGATTTTGGTTGATAACAACTCCACTGATAAGACTCAAGAGCGTGCCCTCAAGTTTAAAGATGGAATCAATCTTAGAATAATACATGAGAAAAAACAGGGCAGGGGAGCAGCCAGAGCCAGAGGATTTAAGGAAGCCAGGGGGGAGATTATCCTTTCCGCAGATAGCGATACAATTTTTTATCCGGACTGGGTAGAAATATTGGTCAATGGAATAGGTGGGCAGGTGGTGGCAGTAACAACCTCCTGCAAGATAGTTGACTGCTCAGCTTTGACTAATGCTGTCTTCAATTTTATCCAGCCCAAGTTGATGGTTTTTTATAGATTGATTTTTGGCTACTATTGGCTATCAGGTTTTAGTTTTGGCATCTTAAAGTCTGTTTATGAAAAATCAGGAGGTTTTGATCCTAGTATGCAGGCTCAAGAGGATACGGATTTATCATTTAGAGTGGCCAGATTGGGTAAGATTAGGTTTATAAATAAACCGGTGATCTTTTCCGGAAGAAGGTTCAAGGATGGATTGGTGGTAGGATTATATGATTATTTTAGAAGTTTTTCGGAAGCCTTTATTCTAAAAAAGAAAAATGTCCACTTGGATAATCCAAGATAAATCCGGCCGTATATGATATAATATAGGATATTGTTACACAATAGAGGATATGGTTGAAGCACCGAGATTCACTAGAAGAAAATTTTTAAAGGCTATGGGAGTAGGAATTGTGGCAGGAGTAATTACTTATGCTGGGGCAGAAAGAGCCAAGGAGAATTTTGGAGGCAAGCAAATTGAGACTTTTACAACAGGAGACGTAGAAGTTTCTTATGTAAAATTAATACCTGAGGCCGGGGGGAATAATGCTGATAAGGCAGTTTTTTATCTACCTGGTTATCCCTGGGAACCATATGAAGCGACAAGGCTATTTCCAAGACAACTGGCCAATAAATTTGGCTGGATAACTTTTGATGTCACAGCCAGAGCAATAGGCGAAGATCCAAATAGCTTATATGAAAAGCAGGCAGATGCAATAAGGCAGTTTTTAATCAGTCAGGGGATAAAGGAAGTGACTATTGCCGGTGATTCAGAAGGTGCCATCAGAGCAGCAAATTTAGCAGTTAGCTTGAAAGCAAATAATCCAGAAATAAAAGTTAATGGCATAGTATTGATAAATCCTAAAGGGGTTTATAAAGAAGATGCGGGAGATGTGGCCAGAAACTTTATTAGAGATACTTTCCAAGTTACTCCCAAAGAGAAAGATCCAAAAGGACCCCAAGTTGAGTATATTCAACTGCAATTTTTAACTTCTCTTACTAAAGAACTCGGCTACTATATTGTTAAGGGAGAATTTGATAGGATGGCAGATCCTTTTTGGGGGATGTCAGATGTAAATCCTGCTTTTGCCAAAATAGAAGTTCCTATTTTATTTATCACCTCAGAAAAAGATGTGGTATCAAATCCCAACAAAATTTTTCCTGAATCTGATTTGGCAAAGTATATGCCCAGACAACAAAGTGATGATGAGATAATAGAATATATTGTAAGTTCCCACAAATGGGAAAAAATGCCAGAAGAGGTAAGGGATATATTTTATGAAAGCAAACAAGCTTTCATTGAGGATTATCTAAGAAAATATAAAATCACCCAAGAAAAAATAGCCAGATATAAGGCTAGACAAGGTTATCTTGCAAAACAATTAACTCCGAAATCAATACTAGTCCGAACCTTACTTTCCTCAAAGCATGCAGGTCATGTAGGGCTTGTGACTGATAGGGCAGGAACAACTGCCCGTGTAGCTTCAAGATTTTTTAAGGGATAAAATTAATTTTTGTCAAGAAATTTGATATTGATTTTTCTAAATCTTTAGGATTATTTAAAACCAGAATATGATTTGCTCCTTCAATTAAATCCAGCTCAGAATTTTTAATTCTGGAATGTAGGTATTTGGCTACCTCAGGTGGAAAAATAGTATCATTTTTACCCTCCACCACCAGTGTAGGTACAGAGATTTTATCAAGAAGCTCTTTTGCATCAAGATTAACTAAATTTTTACTAAGCACTAGATAGCTTTGTAAAGAGGTATGCAAAATATCAGATAATATTCTTTTAAAATCTAAATCAGATGTGCCTATAAATTTATTAAAATCTATATGTCCTTCAACTTTTATATTCGGCACAACTTTTAACATCAGGCTAATGATATGATCCACTAGGACTTGGGCCACTCTATTATCACCAATAAATGGCGGCTTGAAACTGGTATCAACCAAAACCAGACCGTGAGTATAATTAGGATATTGTGCTTGGAAATAGATGGTAACCATCCCACCAAAACAATGACCAATCATCACTGCATTTTTGATGCTCTCTTTCTCAATTAAAGCTTTTACATCCCTGGCAAAATTTTCCAAGTTATAGAATTCTTTTTTATTACTTCGCTCTGACAAGCCATGTCCTCTTAGGTCCATGGCAATAGTGGAAATCCCAAGTTTTGTAAAATATGCTCTTTCCTTTTGCCAAGCTGTCAAATCCCCTCCAAAGCCATGCAAAAATATTAACCATCGATCTTTATCTTTCTCAGTTTTATGATAATAGATTTTAGCCCCGTCAAAACTGGTAAAGTATTTCCCACTCATGGAGATAGTGTATCAGATAATACTAGATATGTATTACAAATCTTTATCTCAGGTTGAATATTGACTGTCTGATTGCTCAGGAAAATATCTGTTTACTGAGAAACCTGTGCTTTCAAGAGAAATACCGACTCTCTGGTTTGTTATAAACAGATGACCCACCAAGCAGACAATATTTGTCTCAAAGATTGTTTTTTGAATCACTTCAGCTATTCTATCTTGTCTTTTTCTCCTAATATCGTCCACCAAACTAGAAGCAGCTGGATAAAGATTCGGGTTATCTGGGTCAAAGCGATCTGGATGAAAAAGTATATCTTTTTGGAGCAATCCTGCGAACCAATTCATTCTAACTTCCTCTTTTGTGCCATGTTCCAATATTGTATGAACCCGTTTTGGGTAGTCTTGAGAGAGAGTATCAAGTAATTTGAGTTCTTTCCACCTGAAATTATCTGGATATAATCTGGATATAACTGGATATAATAAGTAGTCCAATTTGTACATCCCAAAGAGCATCCAATGAAGTAATTTAGGGTACCTTCTGACAACTGTTGATATAAGTGAATCAGACGGAGGGATACCTTTTTGAATTTGGCTTTGAAAGAAATCAGCTTCTATAGTGGTAATATTTGCAGTCTCTATAAATATTCCTACAGAGCCAGTAGAATTTGACTCCAGACTTTCTCTAGCAATTCTTTCTATTAGGTTTAAATTTGCCAAGCCTTCTGTAGTATTACGCCGAAATACTAGATGGATTGGCACATCCTTTCTTTCCATAATATTATTATAGGATATTAGCTTACAAATTACAAATCAGAAAATAGTGACTCATACTAATTTGACAGATATTAATACAATGGTATAATTGTATTATATGAGTAATTACATTACCACCAACATCAGATTATCTGAAGAAGACTACTTTCGTCTTAAAGAAGAGGCTGCTAAAAGACGTAAAAGCCTGTCTGCTGTAATCAGGGAAAAAGTTGGTACCAAAAAAAATGGTCATTCTAAAGCCGATGTAGAAAAATTCATGCAGGATATAAGAAAGTTAGCCAGAGAAAATGCCAAATATTTAAAAGGCGTTGACGGAGTGAAGATCATTAGAAATATGAGGGATAATGCCAAATGGTAGTCATTGACGCCTCTGTAGTTTTTAAATGGTTTGCAGAAGATGAATCAAATTTTGAGGAGGCCTTGCAAATACTTCAAGATCATAGACTGAACAAGTCTTTAATTTCAGCTCCCCAGTTATTAATTTATGAGTTGACCAATGCCTGGGTAACAAAGACTAAAATTACTTTAAAAAATATCAAGGCAAATCTAAAGAAACTAGAGAAAGCTGCCATCCAATTAGAGAATGTTACTTTTACCAGAGCAGAAAAGGCGATTGAGTTTGCAAGCAATTATCATATTTCAGTTTACGATGCCTCATATGTAGTTTTGGCACAAGAGAAACAGTGTAGTTTAATTACCGCAGATGCCAGATTGGTGGAAAGAATCAATTTGCCATTTGTGAAACTTTTATCTGATTTATTTCATGTTACAATGTAAGCATGAAACGTCTAGTTTTAGTTGATGGTAACGCCTTATTATCATGCCACTTGACGAAATAGATTATTAGTGTAATACTGGTAATACTATGGCCAGAAATACAGCTGTTGTTTCCATATCTTTACCTCAAGACGTCCTAGCTCAACTCAATCAGTGGGCCAAACTGGAGAGAAAAAGTAAAACCGAGCTGGTGAGGGAAGCTTTAGGTTGGTATCGTCAATGGAAATTCAGAAGGGATTGGGCTGAACTTAGAAAAGAAGGAGAAAAGATCAGAAAGAAGTTTGGCTTTAAGACAGAAGACGATTTATACGAGTATATCCACGGTGACTAAAGTTGTATTAGACAGTAATGTAGTCGTTTCAGCTTTACTTTTTGATGGTAAACCAGAACAAATTCTTTTTACAGCCTCCAGAGGAGATATACGAATTATTTTAACGCCTGCTATTTCGGAAGAAATATATTGTGTTTTGACTACCAAATTTAAACAGCCGGAATATGTGGCAAAAAAACTATTAAGAAGTGTCACTTCTATTAGTAAAATTGTTGTTCCTAAGCTTAAGGTTAGGTTAATTAAATATTTACCAGATAATAAAATTCTAGAAGCTGGATTAGCAGGTAAAGTGGATTATGTTATCACAGGAGATAGAAAGCACCTTTTGCCTCTTAAGGCATTCAAAGACATACCCATTGTCACTCCGGACCAATTCCTAAGAGAAATAGAAACTAAATAATGCTACAATTTGAGGCATGAAGCGACTGGTACTTGTAGATGGGAATGCTTTGCTTCACCGTGCCTATCATGCCACCCCTCCTTTTACCACCTCCAAAGGGGAGTTAGTGAATGCTGTCTATGGTTTTTCCTCGATGGTTCTGAAGGTTATTTCTGAACTTAAGCCCGATTATCTGGCTGTTTGTTGGGACGAAAGGGGACCCACCTTTAGGCATCAGACTTATACTCAGTATAAAGCCACCAGAGCTGAAATGGATCAGGCTTTGGATAACCAATACAAAAGAGTCCATCAGACGGTAGAGGCATTTAATATCCCGGAATTTTCTCTGGCTGGATATGAGGCGGATGATTTAATCGGCACACTGGCTTTGCAAGCTCAAAAACTGGATCATGGTATGGAATTAATCGTGGTGACAGGAGATCGGGATATCATGCAGCTAATTAATGGAAAAGTAAAAGTTTTTATGCCCAAAAAAACCCTTGCCGATGTGGGGCTTTATGGGAAGGAAGAATTTGTTCTCCGTTACGGATTTGAGCCAAAACTTTTGGTGGATTATAAAGCCTTGGCAGGTGATGCCTCGGATAATATTCCAGGGGTAGCTGGGATAGGGGACGTGACAGCCACCAAGCTGATTCACCAGTTTGGTGAAATAGAAAACATCTATCAGCCTCAAAACTTGAAAACTTTACCAGAGAGAATGCAGACCCTTTTGTCTGAGGGAGCTGAATCTGCTGTGATGAGCAAAAAACTGGCCACCTTGGATACTAAAGCTCCCATTAAGCTGGATCTGAAAAAGTGTCAGGTACAAGATTTTGATAAGGATAAAGTGGTGGGATTATTTGAGGAGTTGGAGTTTAAGAGCTTGATGGGAAGAATTCCTGGTGTTTCAGAACACTCGGAAAACTCAGATAACCAGCGTGTCAGTAAATCTGATAGTCAGACAAACCGGAAATCTGATTTGTCTGGTACTCCGAGTCCTTCTGAGTCATTCCGACAATCAAAAACAACATCAGATCTGGATGCTCAGGTTATCCCTGTTCTTCAGAAAATGTCAGAGGTGGGAATATTAATAGATCTTAAGTTTTTAAATAGACTTGGGAAAGATCTAAAAGCTAAATTAATAAAGATTGAGAATGAGATTTACTCAATAGTAGGACATCAGTTTAATCTAAACAGCCCAAAGCAACTATCAGAAGTGTTATTTGATGAATTAAAATTACCGGTTGTCAGAAAAACCAAAACAGGTAGATCAACAGATGAGGCAACACTTCATGAATTATCTGCAGCTCATCCAGTTGTACCGTTGCTTTTAGAGTACCGCCAATCATTCAAGCTGGTTTCAACATATATTGATGCTTTGCCTAAATCAGTAGGATCTGATGGACGAATCCACTCCACTTTTAATGTGGAAGGCGCTGCCACTGGTAGGATCAGTTCCCAAAATCCCAATCTTCAAAATATCCCCATAAAAGGGGAAATAGGTGGGGAAATCAGAAAGGCTTTTATCTCTCCCAAAGGGAAGGTTTTACTGGGTGCAGACTATTCTCAGATAGAACTTAGGATCATGGCTCATCTTTCCAAAGATCCGGGTTTAAAACGGGCTTTTGAAGAAGGTTTGGATATTCATGCTTTGACTGCCTCAAAAATATTTAAGGTGCCTCAAGATAAAGTGACAAAGCAGCAAAGGATGGTGGGCAAAACCATGAATTTTGCCACCCTTTATGGTCAAGGGCCGCATGCGCTGTCTCGTCAGCTGGGAGTGGAATACGGAATAGCCCAGCAATATATTATGGAGTATTTTGAGCAATTTCCTCTGGTTAGGGAATGGATGCAGGAGACTCTTGCTTTCGGGTATGAAAAAGGATATGTGGAAACTTTATGGGGTAGAAGACGTTATATTCCGGAGCTTAAGGCTGATAATAGAATGATTCGGTCTGCAGGAGAAAGAGCTGCCATAAATCATCCGGTCCAAGGCAGCGCAGCTGACATGATCAAAAAAGCCATGGTGGAGATTTCCAACGTCATTCCCGCGAAAGCGGGAATCTATACAAATAAATCACATGGATCCCGTATCAAGTACGGGATGACAGATTCTTGCCAAATGATTCTCCAGGTTCATGATGAGCTGCTATTTGAATGCGACCCAAGGATGGTAAAAGAAGCGGCTAAAATGGTTAAAGATAAAATGGAAAAAGCCTTAAAATTATCTGGTCCTGTGGTGGTGGATTTAAAAGTAGGCCCCAATTGGGGAGAAATGAAACCACTTAAAATTTAGACAAAAAGTTTCCAATCGGAAATATTTTGTTCATGCTAAACTAAGGTAGATGGATATTAAAACTATTAGAAAGAAAGTTAGAGCCGGGGAATATGACCTTTCTGAGCATACTCACAAGGAAAGACAAGAAGAACAAACTACAACTGATGAGATAGAGAAAACACTTTTAAAAGGTGCTATAATTGAAAAGTATCCGGAAGATCTAAGAGGTGGAAGTTGTCTAGTAGGAAGCAAAAAATTGCATGTGGTCTGTGGATTTAGAAATAAAAGGTTATTAATTGTCACCAATTATAGACCAAAGAAGCCAACTTGGATAAATTGGAAAACAAGAGCAAAGGAGATAAAAAGCCGTGTTTAAATGCTATTTTTGTCAAGGTAAAACTGAAATAAAAAATGTGGATGTTGACTTCAGGTGGGGCAACAAGCTTTTTGTGATCCAAGATGTTCCTGTAGAGATTTGTATTCAGTGTGGAGAAAGATATTATTCAGCTGAAGTTTCTAAAAAACTTGATGATTTAGTTAAAAATAAAGCCAAAAATCCTCTCAATACCCTTGAAGTGCCTGTTTTTAACTGGCAATAGTTGATCTAAAAGTCGGCCCCAATTGGGGAGAAATCAAGCTAATCACTTGACATCATATATATGAAATGAGAAAATTATATATATGAGTAATATTGTTTCTGTCTTTCAACTCGGTTCTTCTACTGTAGTAACCCTGCCTAAAAAGCTGGGGTTTAAACCTGGACAAAAACTGGAGGTTAAAAAATCAAAAAATGGTGCCACTTTAAAATTAGAAAAAAAGAAAACATTGCTTGAAATTTTAGAAGAAACCAGAGGTGCCTGGGCTGGCGGTACGGATTGGGAGGATTATCAAAAAAGGAGAAAATTAGAGATTGCAGCTGCTAAAAAGATGAGAAAAGCATGGTAATTTTAGATACGAGTATATTAATTGACTTCTTAAGAAGACCAGAACAGACTAACTCACCATTGGCAGAATTTATCAAATTATATCCTCAGAAGACATTAGCAATTTCAATACTCACAATTCAAGAATTATACTCAGGAAAAAGTAGCAGAGAACTTACCAAAGAACAATTATTCTTAGAGCTTATTAGCGGAATGGAGATTTTACCTTATACTTATGAGATAGCTCAATTGGCAGGAAAGATAATCAGAGATTTAGGTCGATCATTAGGATTTCCAGATGCAGCTATTGCTGCCACAGCTATTTTAAATAAAGCCTCTATTTTTACCTTAAATAAAAAAGATTTTAAAGGAATAAAAGGTTTAAAATTGATTTAAAATACCATTTTTTTAACCGACCTCATTTCAGTTGTGAACTTGATAAATCCTGTTCTTTCCAGAATTTTAAATAATATCCAAAGCAGTGGATAGATAAAAATGGTTAAAAAGGAAGTAATAGATATTAGTACAAAAAATAGTAATACGGCCAAGACTGCCGGAATAAAGTTTATATAGGGATCAATGATGGTTTGTAGTTGATCTTTAACCGCTTGTTTAATGGTTTCATTTAAAACTGGTTGTGGTTGGGTATTTTCCTGAGTAGATTGGGGTAGGTTAATGGTATCTAAAATCTTAGGATCCAATCCGTATTGTCTTAAAAGATCTGGATTCTTCTTAAGAAGCTCCAGTTGCTCTGGTGTAATGGAGGCTTCGGTGGTGGAAGTTTGCTGGGTTTGGGGAGTCTGCAGCTCCTTCTGGGGGACAAATTTTAAGGCCTCATCTATTAAGGCATCGGGGATCTGAAAACCTTCTTTTTGGACCTTCTGGTTAACTGATAAAAAGTAGATAAGGCAGAGAATTAATATTAATAAGGTAGATAAATGCCTGATGGAGGGTCCAAAAAGGGCGCTTGGTTCAAAATTAACATAGGAATTTAGGGTATTTTCCAATGAGACATAAATAATCAGTAGGGAGGCAAGCATTGCCACTCCCAAAATAATAGCCAAATCTGGTGGTAGGAAAAGCATGGGGATGGGAGATGTTATCAGTCCCACCGGTATGACAAATTTCCAGTCAAAGGCCAAGGAGGCAAAAAGAACAAATAACATGGCTGTTAATAAAATCAGAGAAGATAAGGTGAGAAGCTGTAAGAGGGTATTTAGTGAAAATGATAAGAGTAAGTCATAGGAGTTGAGAAAACTGGGCAATTGCCAGATTAGAATGGCAAAAGAAATAATAAAAAGGGGGGCAAAGATCAGTTTTTTTACAACGGTCATGATACCATCTTATCATACCCCACCCAAACCAAACCCAACATGCCATAACTTAAACGATCGTCCAATGTTTGGAATAAATTTGTGGATTCAAGCTACCGATGGTATACTTATTGCCTATGGTAAACCATACGACAAAGACATTGGTTACACACATTAACCCACATTTAGATGATATTTTTGCCATCTGGTTACTTAAAAAATTTGACCCTAAATACAAAGATGCAAAGATAGATTTTATCTCAGCCAATCATGAAATGGCTGATCAGGAGAGTGAAGAACGGGTATTTGTGGGCACTGGGGGAGGAAAGTTTGATGAGCATAAAGAGGGTTTGGCAACCTGTGCAGGGTCTTTGGTTTTTGATTATTTGAAGAAAGAAAAGTTGCTGCCAAAAGATGAAATATCTGTCAAAGCTTTGGAAGAAATGGTTGATTGGAATAAAAAAATTGACATGGGTACTATTTCCATTGAGGCTTATGATGAGTTTTCTGTGCCGGCCTTTATCAGATGTAAAGACAGTTCCAAAGAAAGCTCCAAAAGCTGTCTTGAGCTGGGAGATCGGATTTTAAACAGGATTTTAGCAGTTTTAAAAAGGAAACAGCAATCTTTATTAGACTGGCAGGGGAGAGTGGAATTTGAAACCGGGTTTGGAAAAACAGTGGCTGTAAAATCAAATACCATTGATAGACCTTTTTGCAAAAGAATGGGTGGGGATCTGTTTATATTAGTAAGTCCAAAATATCATGGGGTGCAATACTTTACCCCCTCCCAAACTCTGGATTTGAGTCCTATTTATGACAAAGTCAAGGAATTGGATCCTCAGGCTGACTGGTTTTTGCATCAGTCCCATCATATGGTGTTATGTGGATCCTCTTCTGCCCCGGACGCAAAACTCACCAGACTGACATTTGAACAGTTAATAGAAGTCGCAAAGAGTATATAAGTACCAATTAGAATTTGGTGATTGATTATTATTTGGAATACTTGTAATTTGGTACTTGGAAAACTTAATCAATGAATTTAAAGGTGGAAAGGATTTGGTTAAATTGGTATTGTTCTGTATCAAAATGGCCCAGTTGATCAGTAATAGAAATTATTGTTGGATCTTTTTTTATGAAGTAAGCATGTGGCCTACCTCCTATTTCACTATATGCTGTAGTAAATTCATTTTGACCAAATAACTTTTTTTCTCCCACAATTAAAGACTCACTTTTTATAAATTCATCAACTGCTAAACTACTACTCTCAATATTGATAAAAATAGAAGGGTAGATTGGACTTGCACCCTCTGCTGCTAGGTCTTTCGATTTATCCACTAAAGAAATATTTGATTGATCCTTTTCTTCCATCACTAAAACTGAAGGATGTTTAATAACGAAGCTAAATTCATTATTTGTATATGTTTTCCAGTTGGCCCCGATTGAATCGGGGTTGGCAGTTTCATCTGTAGGAGATGGTTGGGGAGTGGTCACTGGAGCTTGGGACTCAGGTACAGCTTGCCCTGACGAGTCTTGACGAGGAAGGGTTTCTCTACCCAGCCAAAATATCCCACCAGCTATTGCAACTAGTATAACTATTCCAGCTAAAATTAAAACCTGTGTTTGACCTCTTTGATTCATTAATAAAGTATAGCATTTTTAACCAGGTAATGATAAAATTTTTGTATGATACAAAAGAAATTAGATTACATTATCAAATTAACCTATGATAAAGCCTACAAAGGCTATGTGGCTGATGTAGTGAATTTATATGGTTGTATGTCTCAAGGCAAGACTAAGAAAGAGGCTTTAGAAAATGCTGAAAAAGCTATTAAGGCTTATATGGAGGCTATAAACATAAACAAAGACAAGAATGCTGAATTTACCAGAAGGTCTGTTGATACCCCAATCCCGGTATTAAATGCCTAAATTAACTAATATTTCCGGCAGAAAAGCTGTTAAAGCATTTTTGAAATTTGGCTACCAACATGTCCATACCTCTGGTGACCATGCTATCTTACAGAAACCAAATTCTCCTTCCTTATCTATTCCACTTCATAAAGAAGTAGCTCCGTTTCTACTAAGATCTCAGATTAAAAAGGCCAGTATTTCTTTAGAAGATTTCATCAAAGCAGTGAAGTAGTATACTTAATTCATGAATTGGGGATTGATTTTAAATATTCTTATCAGGCTTTCTATCTTTTATTTTTTAGGTGAGGTCTTGCTTTTTCCGGATGATCCAAGATTTGCCGGTAAAGCCATTCCCATCAGAAATATAGTTATTGTAATTTCCTTAAGTTTGCTTTTTCCATTTTATTATTTTATCCGCAAGAAGTGGAAACATTACCCCTTTTGGATGGATAATCTTTACCTTTCCATTTTCTGGCTTGATATGGCAGGAAACTCCTTTAATTTATATGATCCATATTTTTATTTTGATTTAATTCCTCACTTTCACGGTACAGCAGCCATAGCTTCAGTATTTTTGGGAGCTTTTAGCATGAGCTTTTGGGGTGGAGTGGGTCTTGCCAACATCATCCATATGCTTTTGGAAGCTCAGGAATATTATACGGATGTGTTTTTGGGAACTCATAATGTCCGGGGGCTTTTTGATACTGTTAATGATTTAATGGTGGGGCTTTTGGGAACTGTGATTTATGGTCTAATTTATCTTTACTTTAAAAGATGGCGAAAAGTTTAACTAATAGGAAAAAACTGCTTATTATTTTTTTGGTAATACTTGCTTTGGTGGTAATTTTTCAAAAACAACTCTTAACTCATCTTAAAATCATTCTTTTTATTACAGAGGAGTTCCCTCAGATTCCTGTTAAACCATTAGGGCTTATCACTCAGTCCCCGCAACATGAGTGGGTGGAATTTGATCCGCCAGCTGGCGGAGGTAAGGTGGTGGCTGATCTGTATATTCCCCAAAAGCCCCAACAACCCCAACCAGCAGTAATCCTGGCCATGGGAGTTAAAACTTCTGAAGATGACAAACCACTCATTTGGCATTTTGGTGAGACTATGGCCAGATTAGGCTATGTGGTTTTATGGCCACGTCTTGAGGTTTTAGATAAAGGACAATCTCTCCCTGAAGAACCTGAGACTTTTTTAGAAAGCTTTAAGTATGTTGCCGGTTTACCACAAACGGATTCTGAAAGAATAACGTTTGTGGGATTTTCTGTAGGTTCATCCACAGCTTTGGTAGCTGCATCACAGCCTGAAATTTCTGATAAAGTACATGCTCTGGTCTTTTTTGGGGGACAGTTTAATATTTTTGATTATCTTCTATCTTTGACTACCAAAACTTATCAGAGGGATGGTAAGAGGATAGAGTGGAAGGTGGCAGATGATGCCAGAAATCATACCAAGACACTATTGGAAGTAAAACATGCCACTCAGGCTTCGCAAATATTTGAGATTGATGATGAAAACAAAATAAAAGATATTTTTAGCAATCTACCATCAATAGAAAAAGAGGCTTTGCAAAGATATAATCCCCAAAAGCATTTACCAGATTTTAAAGGCAAATTATTTATCCTGCATGATATGTCAGATAATTATGTGCCTTATGTTGAATCTGTCAAATTATCTCAGGCCTTGCCAAAACAACAAATTGGAGCATTTATCCTAACCAATCTTTTCGAACATGTTCAACCAAAGAGACCCTTGAGCTGGCAAAACATTAAGGAGCTTTTTAAATTATATGGTTTTTTATATAAGACTCTCAATTTCCTCTAGTTGACAAAATTCATTTTATATCACTATCATAAAGTTATGGGTCAGAAGGGAATTGTTCATATCCCCATTATCATAGTTGTCTTAGTGGCTGTGGGGTTGGTGGTAGTGGGTAATGTCCAGACTAGCGTCAGGTATGATGAAGGAGCGGTGGCAGGTATTTTAATTTCCAAAGGTGATTCAGAAAATTCAGGTAAATCAGGATCTTCTAAAGACAGAGAAGAGAAAAGGGATGATAATTCCAATAGGGGTAGCTCTCAGGAGAACAGAATCAGGCATGAAGTCAGGACTTCCGACGAGCGGATCAAGACTGAAATTAGGGAAGATAGAACAAGAATAGATGTTTATCAAGGTAATACCAAAACCAGATTTGAGCAAAAAGGGAATGAGTTTATCATTAAAACTGAAATAGAGGAAGAGGATGAAGTCGAAGAAGATGAAGTAGAAGATGAGGCCACGGAATCTGCAGAAGAACCTGAACTGGTGCAGGAACTGAGAGCTATTTCCAAATTTCCCTTAAGAATTGATCTTTCCACCAATCAGTTGATCATGACTAAGGGTGGAGTAGAGAGAGTATTAACAGTTTTGCCTGCCCATGCTGTGCAGAATATGTTAAGAGCTCATCTTAAAAAAGGCTTGGGGCCTAAGTTTTTCCAGGATGCTACACCTTCTGCCACTCCTGAGAGTAGCCCTTCAGCCTCACCCACACCTGAAGGAACAGCTTCTGCTTCTCCTTCTGCCTCACCTACTGAAGAACCAGAGGCAACTGAGTCAGCTGAGTTGACTATTCTGGAAAGTGAAATTAGTCTGGAAGAAAGAAATGATCAGATAGTCTATAAAATCCCAGCCAAAAAACACCTTAAGTTGTTAGGTTTTATCCCGGTCAGTACCAATCTAACAGGATATGTCTCAGCAGAAACAGGGATCTTGTTGGAAGAGACCCAATCGCTTCTTGCAAGAATAATAGATCTTTTATCCCCCTAAATCTGTTATATTAAAGTAAGGAGGTGACAGCGATGTGTTATAACTGTGGTTGTGGTATGCCGGATGATGATATGGGACAAGGAAATGCCGGAGTTGATCCAAACGGCAAATCCATTACCAATAAGACCTTTAAAGCTGCGGCTGAATCTCAAGGTATGACTGAGGAGGATGCCAAGAAAAACGCTCTGGAGATGCTTCAAAAACAAATGGGGAAAAAGAGTGATTAATTCTGCTACAATGGGCTAGTGAGAGTAGCTTTAGTCCATGATTATTTAAGGGAATATGGTGGGGCAGAACGTGTATTAGAAGTGCTCCATGAGATTTTTCCTAATGCTCCTTTGTATACTGCCTATTACAACCCCGATCAGTTGGGTCCCAATGCAGAAAGAATCAAACAATGGGATATTAGAACATCTTGGCTACAAAAGATTCCACTGGCTTCAAAACTTATCTCCCCATTCAGAATTTTTGCTCCTTTAATCTTTGAAAGTTTTGATCTTTCTGAATATGACTTAGTTATCTCATCGTGTAGCATTTATTTTGCCAAAGCTGTCATTACCAAGCCTGAAAGCTTGCATATAAGCTATATACATACTCCTCCCAGATATTTATATGGTTACACCACCTCCTTTAGTTATAAGAAAAATCCTATTACCAAAATTTTAGGAGAAATAGCTAATCAAATTTTGCGAGTTTATGATTTTGAAACATCACAGCGGCCCGATATTTTGGTGGCAAATTCCAAAGAAGTGCAGGCAAGAATTAAAAAGTTTTATAGAAGAGATTCTGTGGTAATTTATCCTCCAGTTAATCTCCCTGTCATTCCGATCCGCCGTCAGGCGGAGAGAAATCTCAAGACTAAAAAGGATGGTTACTATCTTTCAGTAGGAAGATTAGTTAGGGGAAAGGGGATAGGCGTGATAGTTGAGGCCTGTGGGAAGTTGGGATTGCCACTTAAAGTGGTGGGAGCAGGACCAGAGTTTAGCAATATCAAACATCAAATATCAAATATCAAATTTAATCATATAGAACTCTTAGGACAGGTAAGTGATGAGGAATTACCAAAGCTGTATTCGGGTGCTATAGCTACCGTTGTGGCTTCAGAAGATGAAGACTTTGGCATTGTGCCTGTGGAATCAATGGCCGCTGGTACCCTGGTGATTGCCCCAAAAGCTGGTGGATTTTTGGAAACAGTGGTGGATGGTAGGACCGGCATTCTATATGGTGGTTCAGGAATGGTGACTGTGGAAAGTTTAATGGATGCTTTACAGAAATTTGATCCATCTAAATTTGATCCAGAAATTTTGCGAAAAAATGCCCAAAATTTTTCTAAAGAAAGATTTAAAAAAGAGATCTTGGAGTTAGTTGACAAAAATTTACCAGTAGGGTAGTGTAATTTTCGCTTCATGGATTCTGTTAAACACCATATTACCCGCGCCACAGAGTTGACTGCTTTATCTGTTTGGAGATTAATTCAGCAGCAAGGATTTACTGCAGATGATCTTTTAACTGAAGAAGAATCTATTAAAAGAGAAAAATTAATAGATCAGGCTGGTGTAGATGCTATGGCAGCCTCTCTGACTGATATCCCATTCACCCTGGAAATAGTGGGTTCTGAGGGCAGAAAACATGTTCACCAATATGGTGAAGCTTTACCTACCTTGATGGGTACATTTGGATCAGGAAGTAAAAAACTGGACATGGTTAATGATGTAGTGGAAGGATCAAAAGCTGCTAAGTTAAACACTCCCGGAGCTGTATCTGTTGTAGCTGTTTCTTCCCATAAAGGTTTGATGAGAACACCTGATGATACAGATTATATGGATAAATTATTTGGCCCGCCCCAACTTAAAGGAAAGTTGTCTATGAGTAAAACTCCTGAGGAAAATTTGGCTGAAGTTGTGGACACATTTAAGATTCAATCTCACCAGATTAATGTAGTAGTAATGGACAGGGATAGAAATGCACACTACATTAATGCTTGTGAGAAATTTGGAGTGAATTTAATTTTAATTAAAGCCGGAGATTTTTTGCCATCTATTTTATCTTTCATGGATCCTACAACCCACAAAAAGGGTGTATATCTTATTATAGGCAGTGGGGGATTTGAGGAAGGGATTTTAGCAGCGGTGGCAGCAAAAGCAATAGGAGGGTTTTGTGAAGCAAGGGGTTGGTCAGGAGATGCTCAAATTCAAAAAAGGTATACCAAAATATGGAGTGTTGATGATTTGGTGACTGGTAAATTGGAGAATTGTTTGGTGTCTGTCTCTTCTATCACAGGAGATGATAAGTGGTTTGATTTGGATGGTGTAAGGGTAAAGGGTGAAGGGGGAAGTGAAGTAACAACCTTGACAGTTGATAATGATGGTGTGAAGATAGAGAAACGGGTTCATCACTGATGGATATAACTACACTTAAACAGACAGCTCAAGCAATGATGGTCCCCCCCAAAGGGCTTTTGGCTGCAGATGAGTCAACTAAAACCATTACAAAAAGATTTGATGCTTTAGGGATTGAATGTACAGCGGAGTCAATACTTGCCTACAGACAGATGCTTTTTACTACCCCTGGAGTTGAAGAATTTTTATCGGGAATAATTTTATTTGATGAGACAATCAGACAATCTATTGATGGAAAATCTGTCTGCCAATACTTGGAAAGCAAAGGAATTATCCCGGGGATAAAAGTGGATAAGGGGGTGCATGATTTAGCAAACTTTCCCAATGAAAAGGTGGCAGAAGGTCTGGATGGACTAAGAGACAGATTGACAGAGTATAAAGGGATGGGGGCCAAATTTGCCAAATTCAGGGCCACTATTCAAATAGGAGAAGGGATTCCCACAGATACCTGCATTGAGGCAAACAGCGAGGTTTTGGCCCGCTATGCAGCTTTATGTCAGGAACAGGATATAGTGCCGGTGGTGGAACCGGAAGTTTTATTGGATGGGGATCACACCATAGAGCAGTGTTTTGAAGCTCAAGTTAGAACTTTAAAAATGGTTTTTGAAAGGATAAAAGCTCATAAGGTAGCTTTAGAAGGGATGGTTTTAAAACCCAGCATGGTTTTGTCCGGAAAAGATTGTCCTACTCAGGCTGATTCTAAAAAGGTTGCACAAATGAGCGTGGATGCTTTAAAGCAATCTGTTCCGCCAGAGGTTGGTGGAATTGCATTTTTATCAGGTGGACAATCCGATGAATCTGCTGTTGCTAATCTTTTAGAGATTAACAAAATAGGCGGCCCCTGGCCATTGACTTTTTCCTATTCCAGAGGATTACAAAATGCTCCCATGAAGATTTGGGCAGGGAAAGCAGAAAATATTAAAGCTGCTCAAGAAGAGTTTTATAAAAGATGCAAAGCTGCATCTTTGGCCCGCTCAGGCAAACTCTCCTGATAATTAGCAAATAATGATCGTGAAAGGGGTATTTTATTCCCTGTTGACAGTATGTACACAAATATGGTACAAAGTTATTGAGATGAGTTTAGGAAGTCTTTTAAAACATAAAAGAGAATCATTGGGTATGACCGTGAGACAAGTAGGTAAAGAAGCAGGGATATCTTATTCTCTCGTAAGCAAATTTGAAAAGGGGAGCAGGATCCCCACGCTCGTTATCTTACAAAAAATACAAGGCGTTTTGGATATGAATGACAGAGAATTTCAAGAATTGATTCAAATAAGAAATAAAAGTGAAAGTTCATCCAGTGTAAATAGGAAAGGAGGTGGTGACATTCAATGGAAAGTGATAGAAGCGGTCAGGGAATTCAAGTCAATTTACCCAATAATGTAACAATACTATATTCCGATTCAACTTTTCTTACAATTAATCAATATGGTGTAGTTTTGGACTTTGCCCAAAGGGTAGGTACTACTAATCAGCAGACTGTTGTTTCGCGCCTAGGTATGAGTAAGGAACATGCTAAGGTGCTTATTGCTGCTCTTAAAGAGTTGCTTGAGAAAGATGAGCTTAACCAAAAGCAAGTTACATTTAGTCCATCTAAAAAGAAAATTGTAAGTTAAAGAAGCTTTTCGCCTGTTAACTTGCTTTTCTCTATTAAAGGTGCCTAATATGGAAATATGACCGATCCTGCCTCTGTGCAGGGTATAAGGGCAGCGGTCTTGTAAAAGCAAGCCGTACGGCTTGCTTTTTTTGTATGAGCATTAAACAACAACATGATGATGTGTGGTCAAAGTCATGGGATTTTATTGGTAATTTTCCTAGGACAATTTCTACATGGATTGAAAGAAAGACTGGAAGGAAAGTAGCATTCATTTTTGTTTTCCTAATAATACTTATAGCCTGTTTAATCATCTTTTTTATTAAAGCAGGAGATCTCATTGATGGGGTAAATAGTGTAAAGAGTTTGGTAAGCATGGGAATAAGCAATCAAACGCCTTTGCCTATAAATGAGCCCGAAATTTCTCCAAGTTCTATGGCTTCACAAACTCCCCTTGATGAAGAAAGAGTGAAAGGTATTGTAGCTCGTCCATGTGAAGGTATTCCAGTTGAGATAATACTGGAGTTTAATGATGTTGAAGGGAAAGAGAAGTTCGTTTATCCAGATCCGCATGACCTTTCGGTTGTAGCTGCTCCTGAATCAGATACTTTTCAGGCAGCAAAAAGATATCAATTTGACTGTTCATTACCTTGGATTGCTACCTTTTCAGCAATTCCTAGGAAGAATCAATCAATTGGAATTTTTTTAGAATTTGAGGAAGTTTTTAGAATTCTAATAGGTGATGGTGATAGATTAACATGGAAGGTAGAAAAAAATGATTCAGGAAGAAAGGAGAAGTGGGCAGAAGTTACTAGAAGAAAGTTGGGTGATGCGAACGTAACTCTTGATAAACAGATAACTGTAACGCTAGAAGCGACTTATAAAGCAGGGTTTATATATTTGGTATTTAAAATGAATTATTTGCCTGAAGGAGAAGTAAATTATAGATGGGTAGAATATAAAGATATTTTATTTAAACCGTTAGCTATTAATTTAGAGGACAGCTTCAACCAAGCTCAAAAGTTTAGAATTGGAATTAATGATTATAGATTTAAAGGAAAAGGTTCAGAAGTAAAGTTTGGTAAATTTAGTGTAAAGACAATGAAAAGACAGTAAATATGAACTCTCCTGATTGGAATTCAGCTTCAATTGATCTACAATAAATAACATCGTCATTCCCGCATAGGCGGGAATCCAATTAACCATTTGAGGTAGGTTTTTAATTGGATCCCGACATTCGTCGGGATCACAGAAGGAAGATATGAGTAAAAATATTATTTTAGAGGTTAAAAATTTAAGGAAGTCCTTTGGCGGATTTGTAGCAATTGATGATATCTCTTTTTCTTTGGAAGAAAGTCAGATTTTGGGATTTTTAGGCCCAAATGGAGCCGGAAAATCCACCACTATTTATTGTTTATTAGGTTTGATTGATCCTGATTTTGGACAAATTAAGATTTTCGGCAAAGATATTAAAAAGGCAAGAAGTGAGATTTTAAAGCAGGTAAGTTATGCTTCAGCAGAATTCTCACTGCCTTGGAACTTAAAACTTTGGGAGTGTTTAGTAGTTTTCGGAAAGATTTATGAGTTAAAAAATATTAACAAAAGAATTGATGAGCTACTGGAGATTTTTGAAATATCTCACTTAAAGAATAAACATATCAGGGAGCTTTCTTTTGGTCAAAGAGCCAGGGGGAATTTGTGTAAAGCATTCCTTAATAATCCAAAACTACTGCTACTTGATGAACCCATGGCTTCCATGGATCCGGATATTGTGGATAAAGGGATTACCATGATAAAACAAATTCAGAAGGAGGAAAAGATTACCATACTTTATACCTCCCACAATATGTGGGAAATAGAGGAGGTTGCCTCAAATGTGATTTTTTTAAATCATGGAAAGATTATTGCCCAGGGTTCACCTTTGGAGCTAACACAGAAAGTGTTAAAGGGGGGAGCAGATGAACCTAATTTAAGAGATGTGTTTATACACTTATCAAGACATCAAGATGAATTTTAACCGGGTTTTTGCCATAGTAATAAGACATTATTTCACAGCCATTCACCAGCTGGAGCGGTTTTTTGATGTGTTAATCTCACCGGTTTTAATGATAGTGCTTTGGGGATTTTTATCATCATATATTCAAGGACTTAATACCCCAACTTTGGCAGCTTTTTTACTGGGTGGGATCATGCTTTGGGTGATTTTTGAGAAAGTCTCAACTGATATCGGGGTCAATTTTATGTTTGATATTTGGGACAGAAATCTAATTAATGTTTTATCCACTCCCATTACCTTCTTGGAATATATCAGCGGACTTATTTTAGTCAGTTTAATAAAAATTACCATTACTTTTTTGTCTATGTGGATTATGGCTGCAATTTTTTATAACTTTCAGATTACTTCTTTAGGCTTGGGACTGTCCCTTTTTGCTCTGAATTTGTTTATTTTCGCCACCTCTTTTGGCATTTTTAATATCTCACTGGTATTAAGATACGGCCATTCAATCGGGCCGCTAACCTGGATCATGCCTTTTTTACTGCAGCCTTTTGCAGCGGTATTTTATCCCATCAATATTTTACCGGAAGTTTTTCAAAAGATTGCCTACTTTATTCCAATTTCTCATGTATTTGAAGGGATGAGACAGATCATAAAAGGGGGGCAATTTGATATTCAATCTTTCTGGCTAGCCTTTATTTTAAATATTTTCTACTTTACCGCTTCGGTCCTCTTTTTTGCCTTTATCCTAAAAAGTATCCTAAATAGTGGAAAACTTGTTAAGGTAATCTAAATTATGATAGATGAAAAGTTTGTATTTTTAGCAGTTGCACTGAATTTATTTGGTAGTTTAAGTTATTTGATAGATACGTTAAAAGGTAAGACGAAACCAAATAAAGTTACCTGGTTTTTGTGGGGATTGGCACCAATCATTGCTTTTGCTGCTCAAATTACCCAGGGGGTAGGTCTTTCTTCTCTGATGACTCTGACAGTTGGTCTTAGTCCTTTGGTTATTTTTGGTGCTTCCTTTTTAAACAAAAAGTCCGAGTGGAAAATAACAAACTTTGATTTGGGTTGTGGGGTATTATCTTTACTGGCTCTTATGCTTTGGGCTATTACACAAATAGGGAATATAGCAATTTTATTTGCCATTTTGGCTGACGGATTAGCAGCAGTTCCTACTTTAATAAAATCTTATAAATTTCCTGAGACTGAAAATTATCAGGCTTTTTTATTTGCTGGAATAGCTGCAATAATAACTATTCTTACGCTCAAAGATTATAATTTTGCTAATATTGCATTTCCTATATATATATTTTCTATTTGTTCTATATTTGTTTTACTTATTAAATTCAAACTGGGGAAGAAACTGCACTTTTAACAGGTATTGTGCTGCTTTCTGTGTTTAGTGTATAACAGTAAGAGTGGTTCAGGGATATTATCCAGATAGCGATTTAACAGATAAAATAATTGGTTCTGCTATTGAAGTGCATAAAAAGCTCGGTCCTGGTTATCCTGAAAAGATTTATCAACGAGCACTAGCAGAAGAATTCAGAAGAAGGAGCATTCCGTTTACCAGAGAAGAAACTTTTAGGGTAATTTATGAAGGTAAAGATATTGGATATGAGGTAATGGATTTTCGAGTATATAAGAAGATAGTGGTAGAGTTAAAAGCAGTCCGAGAGATAATGGATTTACATGCTAAACAATTAGTAGGTTATCTAAAGGCTGCTAAGTTACAGCTAGGACTGATTTTAAATTTTGGAAAAAGCAAATTAGAAATAAAAAGAGTAATTGTATAAAGGAGGCTTGCAATCACAGAGAGCACTGAGAAGTTCACAGAAACACTGAAAGTTTCTGTGTTTTCAGTGGACAATTCTGTGATTCAGTGATTTCAAGTGCCGGAGTTACCTGAAGTTGAAACAATTAAACTGGGGTTACAAAAGAAAATTGTTGGGTTAAAAATTACCAAAATCCAAATAAATTCTGCTAAATCTTTCATTGGAAATCCAAATTTGGTGGAGGGTAAAAAAGTACTCAATATATGGAGAAAAGCTAAGTATTTAGGTGTGGACGTCGTCCCTGCGAATGCAGGGATCCAATTAAAAAAGTCTCGTTCGGAATTGGATTCCCGCCTACGCGGGAATGACAATTTTGTTACCCTACTATTCCATTTAAAAATGACTGGACAATTAATTTATGAGGATGGTCAAAGGTTAGTAGGTGGGCATCCTACTCCAGATATGGTGGGGAAAATGCCAAATGCGCATACTAGGATTATATTCAGTTTTTCAGATGGTTCGCATTTGTATTTTAATGACCAAAGAAAGTTCGGATGGGTTAAAGCAGTGGACAGGGGACAGGTTACAGTGGACAGTTCATTGAAAAATCTGGGACCAGAGCCATTAGAAAGAGGATTTACTTGGCAAATTCTTAAACAAAACCTATTAAGACATAAATCCATGCCTGTAAAAGTGGCTACTATGGATCAAACAGTAGTCTCTGGAGTGGGGAATATTTACTCTAATGAGGCTTGTTTTAGTGCAGGTTTAGACCCACGAGTAAGAGTAAGAGATTTGAATGATGAACAATTTAAAAAACTTTACAAAGGGATTATTAAATCTTTAAAAGATGGGATTAAATATGGAGGTTCCACCAGAGCTCATTTTGTAGATGCTGAAGGCCATAAAGGTTATTTTCTAGATTATGCTTATGTCTATGGACGTGATAAACATCCATGCAAAATTTGTGGCACGAAAATTAAGAAGATTCAATTAGGAGGTCGAGGCACATACCTTTGCCCTAATTGTCAAAAAGGGTATAATAGCTGACAGTTATGACCGCAAGAGTCAGTTTTACCTCGGTAATAAAAAACCGGGGGTTTTTAAACCTTTGGATTAATCAAATTTTGGTTCAGCTTTCCTATAACTTATTAAACTTTGCTTTAATTATCTGGGTATTTCAATTAACAGGTTCATCAGTCGCTGTTTCAGCCCTTATTTTTGCCATCTACCTTCCTGCCTTACTTTTGGGTCTTTTTTCAGGAGTTTTAGTTGATATCACTGATCGAAAAAAAATTATCATGATGATTGATTTTTTGCTAAGTTTGGCTTTCTTTAGTCTGATATTTTTTAAAGAAAGTTATCCGGCAATTCTTGTTGTTGCCTTTTTCGTTAATGCTTTGGGGCAATTTTATACTCCAGCTGAAGCCTCAGCAGTTCCAATTATTGTCAAAAAGGATCAACTAATAACAGCCAATGCGATATTTTCCAGCACAGTTTTCTCCTGTTTTTTGGTAGGTTTTGCTTTGGCAGGGCCTTTGATAAATCATTTAGGCATTAATTTTGTTTTTGGATTAGGTGGGACACTTGTATCCCTTGCCTTCTTACTTTCCTTGATTTTTCCCTCCATTGTGACAGCACCAGATATGCAGGGGAAAAAATTAATTTGGGCCATCAGAAAAAGACATCTGTCAACCATAAAGGAGGTAGGGTTATTTGAAATTTTGGAGACCATTCACTTGATACGAGGTAAGTTGTCGGTACTAACCTCGGTAGTAATCTTGGCTTTGGTTCAGCTTTTGATTGGGGTTTTGGCAGTTTTAATGCCCTCATTTTTTGAGAAAACTTTACAAATTACTGCCACAGATGCCTCATACGTTTTAGTGATACCTTTAGGTTTAGGAATAGTCATCGGTGGATTAGTTTTAGGTAGAATCGGTCAAAGATTAATCAAAAGAATAGTTGTGGCAAGATCAATTCTTTTTGGGGGATTACTGTTTTTCTTGGTGGGGATTGCCCCGATTATCGTTCCAGCTATTCAGCATCTTCCTCGCCCCAAACCATTACCATTTTTTTATCAACCCCCTCTATCTGCCGTATTGGTTGTAGTGTCATTTTTGTTGGGGATAGTGATGGTATCAATCTTGGTTCCATCTCAAACAGTCTTACAGGAAAATACTCCCCAGCAAGACAGAGGCAAAGTTTTTGCCACTCTTGGAGTAGCCATGTCGGGACTGTCTCTTTTACCGATTCTTCTTGCGGGACTGCTGGCAGATATTTTTGGTACCACACCGATTTTGATGGCACTGGGGGCGATCATCATGTTGATTGGGTTATTTGGACTTAAACCAAGCCTATTTTTTAGGGAAGAACAATTGCCGTACCATGTCAGAGAATTTTTGGGGTTGGGACACTGGGAAGGGAAGTAATTTACAATTTACAATTTTCAATTTACAATCAAATTCCAATTTTAAAATTTTCAAACATTTAAACATTGTAAATTCATTGAAAATTGGTTATTGGTAATTGAAAATTTTGGTTATGTTTCTGAAGAGCCTTAATTTAACAAACTTTCGTAATTATCCTAACCTGTCTTTGGATTTTGACCAACGCCCCACCATTTTAGTTGGTAATAATGCTGCCGGCAAATCCAATCTTTTGGAGGCAATCTACCTTTTATCAATTACTAAATCATTAAGAGTTGAGAATGAGGATGAGTTAATTAAGGAGGGAGAGAAGTTTTGTAGAGCAGAAGCATTCTTAACTGATCCGCCAGCTGGCGGAGACACAGAACTTTTAGTTATTCTTAACAGAAGTGGGGAAGTTAATTTTAGAAAGAAGGTTTTAGTTAATGGTATCTCAAGAAGGGTTTTGGATTTTATAGGTAATTTGCCGGCGGTAATTTTTTATCCCTCGGATATAAATATGGTGACAGGACCGCCATCTTTAAGAAGATGGCATCTGGATTTGGCCTTGGCCCAGGTGGATAGTGATTATAAGAAAGCTCTGACAGCATATGAACAGTTTTTAGTAGCCAGAAATAGGGTTTTAAAAAGAATCAGGGAAGGAAAAAGTAGGGTGGATGAACTGGATTACTGGACAAAAGAGTTGGTGGATAAGGGAAAAGTGATTAGTGATAAGAGACAAGTATTTTTTGAGTTCATTGATGGATTGGAAAAACCTTTGGGGGAGTTTACATTTGAGTATAAACCAAGCATAGTTAGTATGGAGAAACTTATGGAAACAAATGGTAGGGAGGTGGCTGCAGCTCAAACATTAATTGGACCTCATCGGGATGATTTCGCAATTTTGCTGGATGGTAGAAACTTGGCCCATTATGGTTCTAGGGGTGAGCAAAGAACAGCCACTTTGGCTTTTAAACTCTCTCAGTTGGAATATATGGCCAAAATTTTGGGTAAAAGGCCAATACTTTTACTGGATGATATTTTCTCAGAACTGGATAGTAAACATCGTGCTCATGTGGTGGAAATAGTAGGAAAACAGCAAACCATAATAGCCACAGTGGAATTAGAAAATATCCCCAAATCCTTTTTAGATTCAGCCAGGATTTTAAGGGTAGAGAATGGGAAGATTACTTAGCCTCACAAGGTGACACCTTGCGTTTGTAGCTTCCAAAATTTATACCATTTTGGTGTGCGATCGTACAAGGAAATGGTATTTAAGGCAGCAATGATTAAGACTATTAATATTGGAGCTAAGCCTTTTTGGGTCATTGCTGGAAAGAAAACTGAAAAGGAAGTGTAACGGTTGGCCCTTTAGCTCCACGCTTTAAGAAATGTAAGATAGTAAAGCCTTTAACCTCTCCAGTCTTGGGATTTTTTCTCACTACAACCTCATCCTCTGTTTCAAATGTTTCATCTTTGGCAGATGGTTTACCATTAGAAACATAAAGCACATCCGCACCTTTATCATAATAAAAATTAAGCTTCTTTTTCGCTTTCATATATTTCCCCTGCTCTTATTTTATCAGTAATATAAGCAGTCAAAATGAAATTTCTCTTGCCCTTTTTGACCGTTACACTGATGTATTTACCCTTCTTGATTGTATCAAAATACTTGTAGAATAACAATGATTCCTCATCTAGTTTACTTCGCCTAATGGTATCTGGAGAAGATAAAACTTGAGAAATTTTTTTGATGTGGGTTTTTAATTCTGGGTGCTTAAGGATTATGTGGGATTTTCTTTCATTTGTAAGCTCAACCTCTCCAATTATTGATTGGAATATCATCATTTTTTAACTCCCCATCTGGAAGCTAAACGGGAGAGCTGATATGTAATAAAGACTCCTAAAACAGTAATTATTATTGCATAAATAAATTTTGATATGACTCCGGATTGTTCTGGAAAATATCTTTCAATATACTGTTTGACAAAAGTTTGAATGGCTTCATTCCAGGCTAAAGCTGCTGCCAAACCAAAAGCTGAGGTGGAAAGGGTCACAAGTTGTCGTATAAGCTCTTTATGAAATATAAACTTATTGAGTCCTTTTTTGGCCACAATATTTATATTAGCATACAATGTATAATATATAGATCTAATGTCAAAAATAATTAGCTTACCGGGCTTAATTGACGTACATACACATCTTAGAGAACCTGGAGCCACCCAAAAAGAGGATTTTGAGACTGGAACTAAGGCTGCTATTGCTGGAGGATATACAGCTATTTTAGATATGCCCAATAATCCTGAGCCCACTATTACTCCAGAGGCTGTGGATAAAAAGATCTCACTTGCTAATGGTAGAATTTATTGTGATGTAGGATTTAATTTTGGAGGGACTTTAGAATCTTCCAAATATTTTGACCAAATTAAAACTAAGGTTATGGCACTTAAAGTTTATATGAATCATACCACAGGGACATTACTTCAAGAAGATCCGCATGCCCTGCAGACCATTTTTGAAAGGTGGCCAAAGCAGAGAGTTTTAATAGTTCATGCAGAGAAAGACAAATTGGCTCTGGCCATAAAGCTTGCTAAACGTAACGGAAACAGACTACATGTGGCTCATGTGGCTTTGGCAGAAGACATTAATCGTATCAGAAAGGCTAAGACAGAAGGTTTACCGATAACTTGTGAAGTTACTTGCCACCATCTCTTTTTAACAAATGCAGATACCAAAAGATTAGGGCCATTCGGTCAGATGAAACCAGATCTTGGTATGAAGCAAGACCAGAATGCCTTATGGAAGGCAATTTCAGATGGCACAATGGATATTATTGCTCAAGATCATGCTCCACATACAATCGCAGAAAAGAAATCTGAAAAACCCCCACATGGGGTACCGGGACTTGAAACTGCCCTACCTTTACTTTTGACAGCTGTGAAAGAAGACAGATTAACAATAGAAAAATTAATTGAATTAACAAATACAAATCCCAGAAAAATTTTTAATATTCCTCAACAGGAAGATACCTTTGTAGAAATTGATATGGAAGAAAAATATCGCATCGATTCTAATAATTTATACACCAAATGCGGCTGGACTCCATTTGAGGGAGTAGAGGTAAAAGGGAAAATTAAAAAGGTAGCTTTAAGAGGAAAAGTGGTTTTTGAGAATGGAAAAATTTCCGGACTTTTTGGAAAAATCATGTTCCCCGCAAATTGAAGGTTGACAAAAGGTTTTTTTAACATTAAACTATCCCAAGGTTTATGCTTAAAAAATACATTTTTAAGTTAGTTGTAAAAGGTAGTTTTATCCGCCTAGGGGCGGATTTTTTTTGAAAAAAAATGCAAAATTTTAAGGGACGAGATATTATAGATATAAATGATTTCTCCAAAGAGGAGTTACTTTTTATTTTAAAAACTGCCAAAAAATTTGATCCTCAATTTGTAAAAAGTGACAGATCTAACTACACTATTGCTCAAGGTAAAATTGCAGGATTACTATTTTTTGAACAATCCACCCGTACAGAGCAATCATTTAGATCAGCAGCTCAAAAAATAGGCATGGGTATCATTGGTTTTAATGACCCTCAGTCAACCTCTATCCATAAAGGCGAAAGTTTCTCAGACACCATCAGGATTATGGATTCTTATGCTGATTGTTTAATCATTAGACACCCCAAAGCTGGGGCTGCCAAAGAGGCAGCAGAGATAGCTTTAATACCAGTGATTAATGCAGGAGATGGCCCCAACCAGCATCCAACTCAAACCATGCTGGATCTTTATACCATGCTTAAGGAAGCAGGTAAACTGGATGGGATAACTGTAGCTTTGATGGGGGACTTAAAATATGGCAGAACAGTGCATGCTTTATCTTTGGCACTTTCTCTTTTTAAAATTAAACAAATCTTTATCGCCCATCCAACTCTTGCTATGCCTGAGGAATTTTTAAAAATCTTAGTTCAAAGAGGGGTGGAATATGAACAGTTTGATAAATTACCTGATAATCTGCAAGCTGATTTTCTATATCAAACCAGAGTGCAAAAGGAAAGATTTCAGGATTTAAATGAGTATAAAAAAGTAAAGGATAAATTTATTTTAGATGCAACTTTTAAAAAATTTTTGGATAGGGGAATAAAACTTATGCATCCACTGCCCAGAGTTAATGAAATTACCCCACAATTAGATACACATCCGAATGCGATTTACTTTGCTCAGGCGCGAAACGGGTTATATGTAAGAGAAGCATTATTAGGATTAATCCTAGGTAGACTGACATGACAGGCAAGCTGATTTTATCAGATGGGACAGAATTTATCGGAGAGTCCTTTGGCTTCCAACATTCCACCTCAGCCCCGATTGAATCGGGGTCAGGAGAGGTGGTTTTTAATACTGGCATGGTGGGATATCCGGAATCTTTAACAGACCCATCATATTTTGGCCAGATTTTGGTTCTAACTTACCCTTTGGTGGGAAATTATGGAGTGCCAAAAAAAGATTTTTGGGAATCTGGAAAAATTCAAGTTAAAGGATTAATTGTTCAAAATTACATTGATCACCCGTCACATTTTGAAAGCCAGAAAACTTTGGCTGAGTGGTTAAAAGATGAAGGGATACCAGCGCTACAGGGGATAGACACTAGGGCTTTGACTATCAAATTAAGGGAGCATGGGGTGATGCTGGGTAGGATAATCGTCAGTCAACAGTCTTCAGCTATCAGACAGTATGATCCCAATGCTGAGAATGTTTTGCCATATGTGAGTGTGGATGAGGTAGAAACCTATGGATCTGGAAAGAGAAATATTGTGCTAATTGATTGTGGAGCCAAAGAAAATATAGTTCGTTCACTCTTAAAAAGAGATGTTAGGGTTACTCGTGTGCCTTGGGACTTCAATCCGAAAACTTTAAAACTTAAATTTGATGGAGTGGTAGTTTCCAATGGTCCGGGAGATCCAAAACAGGCCAAAAAAACCATTAAGGTTGTGGAACAACTACTCAGGGAAGGCGTTCCAACTTTTGGTATTTGTTTAGGAAGTCAAATATTGGCTTTGGCAGTAGGAGGCAACACCTATAAATTAAAATTTGGCCACCGAGGTCAAAATCAGCCGGTTCAAGATGTGACCAATAAAAAAGCCATAATCACTTCTCAAAATCATGGTTTTGCAGTGGATATGAAATCTTTGGAATCAGAATGGGTGGAGTGGTTTGTCAACTTAAATGACGGCACTAATGAAGGAATAAGACACAAAAAAAAGCCATTCTTGGCAGTTCAGTTTCATCCTGAAGCAAATCCAGGTCCAGTTGATGCAGGATATTTGTTTGATGAATTTGTCTCATATTTGTAGTTGACAAAATGCGTAAAATTTCTAAACGCATTTTGTCATCCTGAGGGAACGAAGTGACCGAAGGATCTTGATTAGTAAAGATTGCCACGTCGCTTCGCTCCTCGCAATGACAAAGGAGGGTTATGAAAAAAGTTTTAGTTCTTGGTTCAGGAGCTTTAAAAATAGGCGAGGCTGGGGAATTTGACTATTCCGGATCTCAAGCCTTAAAAGCTTTGAAAGAAGAAGGCTTAGAGACAGTTTTAATAAATCCCAATATAGCCACTATTCAGACCTCAAAAGAATTGGCAGGGAAAATTTACTTTTTGCCAGTCACCCCATATTTTGTGGAAAAAATCATCGAAAAAGAGAAACCGGATGGGGTAATGCTTTCATTTGGGGGCCAAACTGCCTTAAATTGTGGGCTAAGTCTCGAAAAAGCTGGAGTCTTTAAGAAGTATGGTGTAAAAGTTTTAGGAACCCCCGTAAGATCAATCGAAATCACAGAAGACAGAGAGCTTTTTGCAAAAGAACTTGCCAAGATTAATATTAAAGTGCCGAAAGGGGGATTTGCTTCTACTATCGAAGAATCTGTAAAAATTTCAAAAAGAATAGGATACCCCTTACTAATTAGATCAGGTTTTTCCCTGGGCGGTTTGGGTTCAGGGGTGGTTGACAATAAAGAAGAATTGATCAGGATGGCTACCAATGCATTAGCCCATGTCCCCCAAATTGCTGTGGAGGAATATTTGAAACATTGGAAAGAAGTGGAATATGAAGTGGTCAGAGATAAAGCTGGTAACAAAATCACTGTTTGTAACATGGAAAATATGGATCCGCTTGGTATACATACAGGTGAAAGTATTGTGGTTGCTCCATCTCAAACCTTAAACAATTATCAATATCATTTTTTGCGAAAGCTATCTTTAAAAGTTATTGAGCATTTGGGGATTGTGGGGGAGTGTAATATCCAGTTTGCCCTAAATCCCCAGAATAACGACTGCCGGGTGATTGAGGTTAATGCCAGACTTTCTCGCTCATCAGCCTTAGCTTCCAAAGCCACAGGTTATCCCTTAGCCTATATTGCCGCCAAAATTGGTTTAGGATATAGTTTGCCAAATCTAAAAAATAGTGTCACCTTATCTACCTCTGCCTTTTTTGAACCTTCCCTAGACTATATTGTGGTTAAAATCCCCAGATGGGACTTGCAAAAATTTGTGGGAGCTTATGAGCAAATAGGTTCTGAGATGAAAAGCGTGGGGGAGGTCATGGCAATTGGTAGAAGTTTTCCGGAAAGTTTACAAAAAGCAATCAGAATGTTAGAGACTGGTCAAGACGGGTTACTGGGAAATGGGATAGATGATACCAAGCTTTTACCCACCACCCAGCGGCTTTTTGTCATTGCTCAAAGGTTTGTTAAAGGAGAATCTGTAGATAGTATCTATCAAGCAACAGGAATTGATCCTTGGTTTTTGTATCAGATAAAAGAGATAGTAGATTTTGAGAAAAATCTACCAAGTGACAAGAGACAAGTAACAAGTAACCCCACTTCACTAAAGTTTCGTGGGGCAAGCAAGTTAGTGATGGATGCTAAGAAATTGGGGTTTTCAGATCAGTTATTGGCTAAAACATTCAAGATGACTGAAGAGGAATTAAGAAAATTTAGAAAAAAGAATGGAATAGTTCCCAAAGTCAAACACATTGATACTTTGGCAGGGGAGTTTCCTGCCAAGACTAACTATCTTTATCTGACATATCATGGAGAAGAATCTGAAATAGGTGACAGGGGACAGGGTACAGTGGATAGTAAGAAAGCTATTGTTTTAGGATCAGGGCCATATCGGATTGGATCATCTGTGGAGTTTGACTGGTGTGCTGTGACTGCGGCTCAAACTTTAAAGGCTAAGGGTCTTCAGACGATCATGATTAACTGTAATCCGGAAACAGTCTCCACAGATTATGATATTGCGGATAAGTTGTATTTTGAGGAACTGACATTTGAACGAGTAAGTGATATCTATGATATGGAACAAAATACAAGTCTGGTTTTAGGTTTTGGGGGCCAAGTTTCAAATAATTTGGCCATGGATTGTTTTAGAGCAAGATATCGGATATTAGGTACTTCACCTGAAAGTATTGACAAGGCAGAAGATAGAAACAAATTTTCCAAGCTTTTGGATAAGTTGGGGATAGAACAACCTGTATGGCAAAGTTTAAAGACAATAGATGATGCTTTAACTTTTGCCAAAAAAATAGGATATCCTGTTTTAATAAGACCCTCTTATGTTTTGTCAGGTTCTGCCATGAATGTAGCATATTCTGGATCGGATCTAAAAAAATATCTGAAACAAGCATCAAATGTATCCTCAGAATACCCAGTGGTAATCTCAAAGTTTGTAGAAGGCGCAAAAGAGATTGAAATTGACGGAGTCGCTAAAAAAGGTCAGCTTCTCATTTATGCCATCACGGAACATATAGAAAATGCCGGAGTCCACTCTGGTGATGCCACCATTGTCCTACCTCCGCAAAAGCTCTATTTGAAAACTGTCAGAAAAATCAAGGATGCTACCCAAAAAGTACTTCGCGAATTAAATATTAATGGTCCATTTAATATTCAGTTTTTAGCCAAAGATTTAAAGATTTTGGTGATTGAGTTAAACCTTCGTGCATCCCGTTCCTTTCCGTTTGTGTCAAAAGTAACAGGTTATAATTTTGTTGATATGGCAGTAAGAGTAATGTTGGGAGAGAATATAACTGGTGATTTTAAGACCATAGATTTAGATTACGTGGGAGTGAAAGCTCCCCAGTTTTCTTTTAACAGAATTAAAGGGGCTGACCCAAGACTTAGAGTTGAGATGTCCTCAACTGGGGAAGTGGCATGTTTTGGTGATGATCTAAGGGAAGCTTATCTTAAATCTTTGCTTGCCACAGGATTTAAGATACCTAAAAATAGTGTATTTTTGTCAATTGGGGGGCAAATAAATAAAGTAGCTTTACTTGAGTCTGCCAATCAGCTTGCAATATTAGGTTTTAAGATATATGCAACAGAACATACCTCAAAATTCTTAAAAGATGTGAAGGTTAACAACACCAGACTGTATAAAATATCTGAGGGTAAACACCCTTCTGTGTTAGACTTTTTACAGAAAGGTCAGATTGATCTGGCTATAAATATTAGTGAGCCGAAATCTGAGAGAGTAGAAACTGATGGATATATTATCAGAAGAAATTGTATAGACTTAGGTATACCTTTAGTGACTAACTTACAAGCAGCAGAACTGTTAATTTCAAGCCTAGTTTCTAAGAAAATGGAAGATTTAGAAATCAAAAGTTGGGATGAATATTTAGGTTTAGATAAATAAGACCTTATAGTTGACATTTTGGTGTACGATCGTACAATGAATTGGTATGAAAGTCTACAAAAATAGTTTGACTAGGGCAATACTGTTAATCTTGGAAAAAACAATTGATGGGTATGTTAGAGTGGAGGATTTCGCTTATCATCACTATCGTTACCACTATGGTGCTCCTGAACTTAAAAAATCTTCTTTATCTCAAGCTCTTAAAAGATTAAGAGAAGGTGGATTAATTGAGCAAGTTAAACTTAAAAAAGATATTGTAATCAAGTTGACAGATGAGGGAAGAGGATTAATTAGTGATGGATTTGATGAGAGTAAATGGGACGGAAAATGGCGAATTGTCATTTTTGATATCCCGGAACAGAGAAGAATTATCAGAAATCTTTTTAGAAGGAATTTAAAAAAGTGGGGATTTAAACATCTACAGAAGAGTGTTTGGATTTCTAAAAAAGACGTCTTCGATAAATTGGATTCCTATATAAAGGATGTGGGAATAGATAAATGGGTGATGGTAATGGAGGTTGAACGTCTTTCTGGAAAACTTTCTTTCTGAAGTTGACAATTTGATGTGCGATCGTACAAGAAAATGGTATTAACATTTAAGATCTTGTAGCCTCTTGTAAAAATTGTAAAACTATCTTTGACAATCTACGACAAATGTAGTATTCTATTCCTTATACTTATGTCAGAAACAGGAGGAGAAGAGCCACAAGTACAACCGTCAACTCCGGAAGAGTCCCCTACATCTGTTAGTGATAACTTTGTAAAAGACAGGCAGAGTCGGCAATCAACTGTTGAGCAAACTGTAATGGGGAAAGTGGTGGCTCCGGTAGTTACCTTAATAGGCGGACTCCTTGGAACAGGTGCTGGTTTAGTAGCAGTAAATACAGTATCAGAGATTGTCTCTAAATCGGAAAATGTTATCAATATTAATGTTGGAGCTGGCATAGCAGCAGGAGCCGAAGTTGCTATCGCAGCTGCTCTTCTGAACGGAGCTTACCGTGCAGGAAGAGCAGCAATTTTAGCATACAAAAAATAGGCTATGAATAAAAGTCCTAAGATCATTATTGCTGATTTATTAAATGTTATCGATTACGATGGTGATAGAGAGAAGTTCACGAGGGAATTTTTAGAGCTTTGTTCTAAAGAGGCTTTAATTAACTACATTCAAACTTTACCAGAAGCAAAACAGACTGAATTAAAAGATGCATCAGAGGTAGGTAAAGATCCCAAAGACATATTAAACGATTTTTTGAGCGATAAGGAATTTGGAGAAGCAGTCTCTAACGCCAGCGAGTCGGTCTTTTCCGATTATCTAAAAGCAATTATTCCAAGTTTATCTCAAGACCAGAAGAATAAACTAGATTCATATCTTTCATCAAACCTGTCAGGATAGGAAGCATATAAACTCGTTTCAAAGGCTTTAGCCTTGGGTATCTACAAGATAAACCTCTTAAATCAGATTAGCCTTTTTGCGGGAAATGTGAAATAATTAAAATAGCTGACAGCTTGCAGTCTACAGTCGACAGACTATGTATGTTCAGAAATTTAGAAAACTAACTGTTTGGCAAAGGTCCATTAAGTTTGTAACTTTTATATATGAATTAACTTCAAAATTTCCCCACACTGAGCGATTTGGTTTAGTAGATCAAATAAGAAGAGCAACTGTAAGTATTGTTTTAAATATTGCCGAGGGATCAGGAGCAGGTTCTGATGCAGAATTTATAAGATTTTTAAAGATGGCTCAGAGATCTGCTTATGAGGTATTGGCTGCTCTAGAAATAGCAATTAGTCTTAAAATGACCTCTGTGACTAGTTTACAGAATGCTCTTCTAGAAGTAGATGAATTAAGTGCTATGATAGGAGGGCTTATTAAAAAGCTGAAAGCTGCTAGCTGATAGCTGTTAGCTAAAAACATGTTTATTCCCAAATATTCCATCACCAACCGGATCTTAAGAGATATTGGGATTGTGGAAGCTTCTAGAGAAGTGATCATGAATGCTCCCTTAGTGCCTGCATGGGAGGCCAAGTTTAGAAAAGAGGCCATGGAGAGAACTGTTCACCATGGAACTCATTTGGAAGGTAATCCTTTAAATGCTGAAGAAGTACGTGATGTTTTGGAAGGTGAGGAGGTAATTGCTCGTGATCGAGATATTCAGGAGATTTTAAATTATAGAAATGTCTTAAAATTTATAGACGGGATTGCAATACAAATTGGTTCATCAGGAGCATATAATTTTACCATTGAGACCATTTTGGAAATTCACAAACTTACAACTGAGCAAATTTTACCTCCTGAATCCTCCGGCAAGTTTAGAATCCGCCAGGTGGTTATCAAAAATACCAAAACTGGACAAATTTCTTATACACCTCCACCTGCAGTAGAAGTGCCGTATTTGATAGAAGATTTGGTTAATTGGATCAACTCTGATGAGGCAAGAGCAACTCATCCTATTATTAAAGCAGGCATCATCCACTACGAAATAGCCCGAATTCATCCTTTTTCAGACGGCAACGGCAGAGTGGCCAGAGCTGTAGCCACCTTGGTGATGTTTTTGGATAACTATGATATTAGGAAATTTTTCTCATTTGAGGAATATTTTGATGAAAATCCCATGCAGTATTACTTAACTTTGCAAGCTGTTTCTAATCAGCTGGTTTTGGATACTCATGAGCGTGATTTGACTCCCTGGTTGGAGTATTTTACTGAAGGCGTGGCCATAGAACTGAACAGAGTCAAGGAAAAAGTGCAAAGAATTTCTGTTGATGCCAAAATCAAGGATAAGTTGGGAGAACAGGTTATGTTAAATGAGCGTCAGATGATAATCATGGAGTATATACACAGACATAAAGGTTTATCTAATAAAGATTTTAGAAAGATTTTTCCGGATTATTCAGATGATACCGTGTTGCGGGAGCTTAAATTCTTAAGACAAAAAGGTTTGGTCAAAAAGAGTGGCGGCACCAAAAAAGCTATTTATGTTCTGAAATAGTTAAAGGATATTCTTCAAAAATTATTTGATTCCTTTTTCCTTTAGCCTGATTAAGTTTACTGTCTGCTCTGTCCAGTAGAGTAGCAGCATCATCGCTATATTGTACTCTAACAATTCCTATACTGACAGTTCTTTCTAAATTAGGATCCTGGAATACTCTCTTTACTGCCTCTGGAATTTCCCTTCTGACATCTTCAAACAATTGCCACACATCTTCTGTGCTGGCTCCCATAACCAAAGCTACAAACTCATCTCCTCCGAAACGACCAGTCAATGAAGGTAGATGAGGTCTTTTAGCAATTTCATTTTCTAAAACTTTAGCATAGGTTTCGATTAATTTGTTGCCCGCCATTTTACCCTTAGTATCATTAAACTCCTTTAGCCTATCAATATCTATAAATGCTAGAAAAGCTGGAATATTATATTGCTGAATAATAGATAGATCCTCTGTTAAAGAATTAGTAAAACCTTGAAAATTAAGTAGCCCTGTTAAACCATCATGATCAGCACGTTCTTCTAGTTCCAATTCCCGCTGAGTTATTTCTTCAGATGCTTCTTCTGGAGTTAATTCTCCATCCAAGACTCTCTTTATTCTTTGCAGATTCCGCTCCAATAAGTATCGTTTATGTGGGTTTTCTCTCTTACTTTCAGGTTCAGGTGTTTCAGGCATACTATTTTCAGGATAACTCATAGTGGGTTATTTTACAAGCATAGCTTGAGATTTACAATATCTTTTGAATCTATTACAATCCAAGTGGTAATTATTGTTCGAGCTTGTCGAGAACACACTTTAAGAAATATAATAGTTTTTAAGGAAACTTCTCGAGTCGCTTCGCTCCCTTGAAGAATAAACTATGTTATTTGCAAAACTTGCACAATATTTTGAAAAATTAGAAGAGACCTCGTCCAGACTTGCTTTAATAGATATCCTTGCCCAGCTTTTTAAACAGGTTAAAGCTTCGGAGATTGCCCAAGTTTGTTATCTTCTTCAAGGAAGAGTGGCCCCATTTTACCAACCTTTGGAAATTGGCATGGCAGAGAAAAGCGTGGCTGCGGCTATGGCCAGAGCTTATGGGCTGGAGCGCGAACAGGTTTTAAAAGAGTATGGTAAAGTGGGTGATCTTGGTAAGGTGGCGGAGAAGCTGGCAAAAGAATCAAGAATTAAGAATCAAGAATTAAGGGTAGAAGAAGTTTTCAATACTTTAACTGAGATAGCCAAATTTACTGGGGAAGGTACAGTTGAGAAGAAGATTGCCATGTTGTCTGGTTTACTACAAAAAATGGATGGGGTGTCTGCCAAACACTTGGTGAGAATTCCTCTGGGAACCTCCAGACTGGGGATTGGGGACCCAACTATTTTGGATGGATTCTCCAAGGCAAAACTGGGTGATAGATCTAAAAGACCACTTTTGGAGGGAGCATATAACAGGGTTTCTGATTTAGGGTTAATTGGGGAAACCTTATGGAATAAGGGTCTTAAGGGAGTTCAGGGACTTAGTGTGACTGTAGGACGTCCTATTAGATCAGAGCTGGCTGAAAGGCTGCCAACAGCTGAAAAAGTGATAGAAAAACTGGGAAAAGTTAATGCCCAAAGAAAATTAGATGGATTTCGGGTACAAATTCACTTAGATCGTACCGGCTCGTCATTGCGAGCCCCGAAGGGGCGTGGCAATCTAAAAAAAGAAAAAGATCGCCACGTCGCTAACGCTCCTCGCGATGACGGGGTTGTGGTCAGGTTATTTTCTCGCAATTTAGAAGAAACCACTCCTATGTTCCCTGAGATTGTGGATGGAGCAGTAAAACAAATTAAAGTAAAGAGTGCTATTTTGGATGCTGAAGCCATAGGGTTTAACCCGAACTCTGATGAATTTTTACCATTTCAGGAAACAACCCAGCGAAGAAGAAAATATGGAATTGAGGAGATGGCCAAAAAAATCCCTCTTAAGGCTTTTGTGTTTGATATTTTATATAAAAATGGCAAATCTTTAATTGATGAACCTTTAGAAAAGAGGTTAGAGATTTTAAAAGAGACTTTGGGGGAGGGTGAAACTCTGATGGCAGAATATGGTGAGATGGTAGATGATGCTTTGCGCTTGCAAACACTTTTGGATGATGCTATTTCCAAGGGTTTGGAGGGGTTGGTGGTCAAGCGTCCTGATTCCAAATATGAGGCAGGGGCCAGGAATTTTAACTGGGTAAAACTGAAAAGACACTCAGCAGGTCCGCCAGCTGGCGGATTAAAAGATACCATAGATTGCGTAATTTTAGGTTATGTTTTTGGTCGGGGTAAAAGAGCTACGTTCGGTGCCGGCGCTTTGCTCGTAGGTGTTTATGATGATAAGAAAGACGAATTCGTGACAGTATCCAAGATTGGTACTGGTTTAACAGATGAAGAATGGAGAGAGATTCATAAAAGAGCTGATAAGATTAAAGTAGATAAAAAGCCGGCCAGGGTGAATTCTATACTGACACCAAGTGTTTGGATTGCTCCAGAGATCGTGATAGAAGTTTTGGCAGATGAAATAACCAGAAGCCCAGTGCATACGGCTGGTAAAGAAGAGTCAGAGCCGGGCTTTGCCCTGAGATTTCCGCGCTTGATTAAATTCAGAGAAGCTGATACAAAAGCAGAAGATGCAACAACTGTTAAAGAATTGATTGAAATGTATAAGAATCAATTTATTGGTAAAAAATAAGGTATGATTCTTGCGAGTACTACACTAACTATTGAAATCGTTGTTTCAATAGTGTTTCGTACTCTAAAACAGCAGTATAAAAAATGAAAAAATATAACAGTTATAATAATTATAAGCAGAGCTTGAAATTTTCGCAGAGCGAAAATTTTAAAAATTATAACGATTATACTAACAAAGGCGGATATAAAAGTTTACCTTTTTTCAAACAAACTGAGATTATCTATGATTTCACTGTTGAATTTGTTAAAAGATATATTGATTACAAATCCAGAACCAAAGATCAAATGGAGCAGGCTGCCAGGTCTGGAAAACAGAATATTCCAGAGGGTTATTTACAAAAAAGTCTGGAAGGAAGAATTAAACTTTTAGGAGTTGCAAGAGGTAGTCTAGAAGAGCTTTTAAACGATTATTTGGACTTTCTTCGTCAGCGTGGATTAAAGATTTGGTCAATGGAATCTCCTGAGGCTAAGGCTGTAAGGAAGCTAGTTTATAACAGTTATAATAGTTATAAAAATTATAAAAGTTATATTGAAAACCCAGAAGAAGCAGCTAATGCTATCATCTGCCTGATTAACCAAACCAACCGCCTGTTAGACCAGAAACTTAAGTGGTTAGAAGAAAGATTTATTAATGAAGGTGGTTTTAGAGAGAACTTATTCAAAAAGAGGATGGATAAAAGATCCGCCTTCTCCGGCAAAGCCGGATTCGGCGAGACAAGGAAGGGGGTGAGATAAATGATTAAAGGATTAGATGCAGTTTTAATAAGTTCTGAAAATCCCAAAGCTTTGGCTGATTTTTATAAAGATAAAGTCGGGCTTCAATTTGAGGATGAGTTTGAATATGGAGAGAAAGGGGAAGCTGGCTTTATGTTTAAGGTAGGAGCTACAGGTTTGACAATTTTACCCCATGATAAGGTAAAGGGTAAAAATCAAGATTCATCGAGAATTATGTTAAATATTGAAGTTGATGATGAAGAGGTTGAGGTAAAGAGGTTAAAAGAGGCAGGAGTAAAAGTGGTCCAGGATGTTTACCATGTTGAAGGGTATGGTCTGATAGCCACTTTTGAGGATCCTGATGGCAACTATTTCCAGTTTGTGCAGGTAAGAGCAAGTTAGATGTTTTGAAGTGGGAAATGAGAAGTGAGATATTGAAGTGAGATTCTTTGAATTCTTGAATTATTGATCAAATAATCAAATATTCAAGACATCAAGATATCAATAATCAAGAACATCCCATCTCCCACATCAAGAATTCTATTTGTGATAGAATCCTAGAAATATGGCATATGTGGCAGATCTTCATATTCATTCCAGATTCTCCCGAGCTTGTTCGCAACAACTTAATATTCCCCATTTAGTTGAATGGGCAAAGTTAAAGGGGATTAATGTATTAGGAACCGGGGATTTTTTACATCCTTTATGGTTGACAGAGCTTAAAAGTCAGCTAAAAGAGGATGGCTCAGGGTTTTTGAATCCCGCCAGCGGCGAGGCTCGCCAAGGGCGGCACGATGATTCAGACATTAAGTTTGTTTTAACAGTTGAAATTGCCTCAATGTATTCTGATAAAGGGAGAGGTAGAAGAGTGCATAATTTAGTTTTTATGCCTGATTTTGCCTCAGCTGAAGTATTCCAAAAAGCACTTTTAGCAAAAAGAGCCATTTTAGGGTCTGATGGTAGGCCCATTGTGGGGATTCCCTCAAAAGAGTTGCTGCGTCTGGCTTTGGAGGCATCTAAACAAACTTTATTTATTCCAAGTCATTGCTGGACTCCCTGGTTTGGCATTTTTGGTTCGCAGTCAGGTTATGATTCTTTGGAGGAGTGTTTTGAAGATTTAACTGAATATGTTTATGGGATAGAAACCGGTTTATCTTCTGATCCAGCCATGAATTGGCGAATCAAGGAGTTGGATAATCGTTCAATTGTCTCTTTTTCAGATGCTCATTCGTTGCCTAATTTAGGTAGGGAGGCAACAGTATTTAATGAGAATATCAGTGATGGGTATAGGGGTTTATGGGAGGCTGTTAAGCAACAAAAAATAGCCGGCACAATTGAGTTTTATCCGGAGGAGGGGAAATATCACTATACTGGGCACAGAAACTGCAATGTTAAATATACTCCTGAAGAGACAAAAAAGAAGGGTACAATCTGCCCTGTTTGTGGTAGGGGATTAACTGTAGGGGTTATGGAGAGGGTTGAGGAGATCGCTTCGCGATCGAATGAGGAACTAGGAACTAAGAATGAGGAAGGAGTCATCAAATCCACAAAGTTTGCAAATAGAGCTGGATACAGGATGTTGGTGCCTTTACATCAAATTATCGCAGAAGTATTTAATACTGCCCCAACAACCCAAAAAGTTTTAAATGAGTACAAAAAATTAGTGACTAATTTGGGAGGAGAAATTAAGATTTTAACTAAAGTAGATACTCAACAGATTGAAAAAATTTCAGGGTCTAAAATAGCTGAAGGAGTGGAGAAAGTAAGAAAAGGGGATTTGGTAATTGATCCGGGATATGATGGAGTATATGGAGTGGTGAAGATATGGGGGGATAAAGGAGATAAGGGTGATATGGATCATCAGGAGAAAGAAACTCCACAGTTGGGATTGTTTGATTAAATGAAGATTTTCAAAAATAGACAATCTGCCGGACAGCTACTAGCCAAACGGTTAAAAAGTACAAAGGCTGATCTCGTTCTTGCCATTCCCAGAGGTGGGGTTTTAGTTGCTAAAGAAATTGCTAAAATCTTAAAATTGCCACTAGATATTCTCGTTACTCGCAAAATAGGCGTCCCAATGCAGCCTGAACTTGCCTTGGGGGCAGTTGATCCAGATGGAGAGGTCGTATGGGATGAATCTTTGCTTAAAGAATTAAGAATCAAGCAGCAAGAATTAAGCGATAAGGTGGATGAAGAGCTAGAAGAGATTAAGCGTAGGGAAAAAGTGTATAGACAGGGAAAAGATCCACTATCTGTGGACAATAAAACAATTATATTGGCGGACGATGGGATAGCTACTGGGGCAACAACTTTAGCTGCCATAAGGTATTTAAAAAGGCATCAGGTCAAAAGGATAGTTTTAGCAGTACCTGTCGCTAGTAAAGAATCTGTAGATAAGATTAGTAGGGAATTAGGCCCGCCTGCTGGCGAGGCAGGGGGATTTGGGGAAGTGGTGGTTTTAGAGACCCCGGAATATTTTCATGCCGTGGGCCAGTTTTATCAGCATTTTGAAGAGGTTACAGATTCGGAAGTGGTACAATTGTTGAGAAGCTAGCTCGTCCGCCTCAGGCGGACTTCGCTATCTTTACTAAAATGGATCTTAAATTTTTAAAAGTAGCAAAGAAAGCCGCCTTAGAGGCGGGAGATTTTATTTTTAACCTTTTTGGTAAAAATATTGATTTAACTTTAAAGAATGGTGATAGTAGCAATCTTGTAACAAAAGCGGATCTTGGCTCAGAAGAGATAATTGTTAAGTTAATAAAGAAGAATTTTCCTGACCATAATATTGTTGCTGAGGAGGGTAATAAAGCAAACAAAGACTCAAGGTTTACTTGGATTATAGATCCACTCGATGGAAGTACCTCTTTTGCTTCAGGAATACCGAATTTTGCCCTGTCTATTGGACTTTTAAATGACGGCAAGCCTTTTTTAGGAGTAATAAATTGGGTTTTTCAAAAAGAGCTTTACTGGGCAGAGAAAGATAAGGGAGCATATTTAAATGGCAAAAAGATTTCAGTAAAAAAGACAAAAAGACTAGAAGATTCAGTAATGGGTTTTAGTGTTGGAACCAGGGGAAGGAGAGAAGAAAAGCTTAAATCCTATATTCTTCCTTTGTTCAGTAAAATTCGCTACCCATATATACTAGGTTCAATTGCAGTAGATCTTAGTTTAACTTCTAAAGGAATATTAGATGGAGCTATCGGTCAAGGCTATGCCTGGGATTTTGTAGGGGGAGTTACTATTGTTAGAGAGGCTGGTGGGAAGGTAACTGATTTTGAGGGAAAAGAACCTGTTTGGATTTCAGAAAGATTAAGTATTGCGGCATCAAACGGATTAATTCATGACCAAATATTGGAGGCACTTTCCGCGTCATTGCGAGGAACGAAGTGATTGAGCAATCTTACGTGGTAGATTGCCACGCTAATCGCTCGCAATGACAGAAAGAAAAACTATGAAATTAATAGTTGGTTTAGGAAATCCTGGAGAAAAATATGCAAATGTCAGACATAATTTGGGGTTTATGGTTTTGGATGAGTTTGTAAAGAAGATGGATGGTGGAAGATGGAAGATAGGTGTAGAGGATAGAGGTTGGAAGATGGAAGGGAATTTCAAGAGTGAGATCCTGAAACTAGTTCAGGATGACGGAAACCAGCTCATTTTGGCTAAGCCCCAAACCTATATGAATAATTCAGGTATGGCTGTGGAATTAATGTCTTCAGCTTTCAGCCTTCAGTCTTCAGATATAATCATTATTCATGATGAGCTGGATTTACCTTTAGGTAAAATAAAAGTCAGGATTGGCGGGGCGGCTGCTGGCCATCTCGGCGTGGAATCTATCATCAAAGAGTTGGGGACTGATAAATTTATCAGAATCAGACTGGGGATTGGAAATCTAAGGACTCAGAGCGGTGAACGTAAAGGACAGACAATCTCGGCTGAGAAATTTGTTTTAGAGCCATTTATGCATTCGGAAAAAGCTCAAGTTAAACATATGATAAAAAAGGCTATAAGGGCTTTGGAAATACTTCTTGATAAAGGCTTGGAAAAAGCCCAAAATCAATTTAATTGACTAAGACCCAAACAGAGCTTGACAGTTTTTGGTTATTTTCGTTAAACTAACTTAGCATGGAAAACACCATTAATCCTCTAAAGTCAGTTGCCTCAGCCATCTTTCTAGGTTGTGTAATTTTATCAATTGCCATTTTAATGCATGGAGGAATTATTAAATTAGGTAAACCTGCTACGAGCACTACTCCTGCTGTTACTCCAACGGCTGTCGGACAACCTCAGCAACCTAAGACCGAGATTCAGATTGTGGAAGGGTTAAAAGGTCTGGCCTCTAATTTGGGGTTGGATACAAACAAATTTAACTCATGCCTAGATTCAGCTGAAAAATCATCTCTGGTAAAGGCAGATTTGGATGACGGTACCAAGGCAGGGGTTAATGGTACACCGGCCTTTTTTATAAATGGCAGACTTATCTCCGGAGCAGTACCTTTTGAGCAGTTTAAAAGTGTAATTGATGAGGAATTAAACGGAAATGCACCTTCAACTACTCAAAGGGTGACAGTTGGGAATGGGGATTTACCAGTTCAAGGTAATCAAAGTGCCAAAGTGACTTTGATTGAGTTTTCCGATTATCAGTGTCCATTTTGCGGTAGACATTTTACCCAGACAGAAGGACAACTTAAAAAAGAATACATAGATACCGGTAAAGTCAAATTCTATTACAGAGATTTCCCCTTATCCCAAATCCATCCAGGAGCTCAAAAAGCAGCTGAGGCAGCCAGGTGTGCTGGGGATCAAAGTAAATACTGGGAATATCATGATTTAGTTTTCACAAATCAACAAAATATCTTCTAATCTGGTATAATTTTTCATTAAATGAACAGTAAATGGATTATTATGGGGGTTGTTATTTTACTTCTTGTAGCCTTTCTAATATGGCTTTTTGTTGCATCCTCAAAACCCTTACCCGGCCAAAAAATTGATGATTTGGGCAGAAAACATGTGCCGGTGGGAACAAAAGTAGATTATAACTCCAATCCACCTACCTCAGGTGATCACTATGCTGATTGGGTAAGATCCGGTGTTTATGATATTCCCAGGGATGATGGGTATCTGATTCATTCCTTGGAACATGGATATGTGATTATGTCATATAATTGTGCAAGAAAAGAGACAAGTAACAAGAGACAAGTAACAAGTATAGTTTATGCTCATGGGACAGAGGAAGAAGCCAGTAGTGGAGCTGAAGCTACATCCTCAAGCGAGCTTTCGGCTGCTTTTAAATCAGAAGATTGCCATAAGTTAGTAGATCAGCTTATTTCCATATATGAGAAAAAAGGCAAAACTAGACTTATTGTAACACCCAGACCTGAACTGGATGCCAGAATTGCTCTGACAGCCTGGAACTATATTGATAAATTTGATGCTTTTGATGGTGATAGGATTGAGAAATTTATTGATACTCACCTAAACCAGGGTCCTGAAAAGACCATGGAGACTCCTGGTAAGTAAGTCTTTCGATGGATATCTTAAGTTACATCATTATTTTTACTCTGTTGGGAAGCGTAGTCTCCTTGATCGGTGGGGCACTGTTGTTAACTCAAGAAAGTTTTACCCTAAAAATCTCTCACTTTTTATCTGCTTTTGCAGCAGGAGCGTTACTGGGAACTGCTTTTTTTGATCTTTTGCCGGAGGCTTTTGAGGAGAAACTAACAGGTGAGATTAATATTTTCCTTTGGATTCTTTTGGGAATTTTGGCATTTTTCCTTTTGGAACGATTCATTCACCATCATGACTCGCCTCGCTCGACGCGAGTCGAAGCGGGTCAGCCTGTAGTTCCCTTGATCGTGATCGGGGATACTGTTCATAATTTTGTGGATGGGGTGGCCATAGCCGCCACCTTTTTGATCAGTATTCCGTTAGGGGTTGTTACCACCATGGCTGTGGCAGCCCATGAAATTCCCCAGGAGATCGCCGATTTTGGCCTGATGCTTTCCAGAGGGGTAAAAAGAGGGAAGGTACTCTGGATCAATCTGCTCTCTTCCTTGTCTGCGTTGGTAGGAGCGGTTTTGACTTTTATTTACAGAGACAGCCTGGAAGGATTAGTACCTATTATTTTGGCTCTCACTGCCGGATTTTTTATTTATATAGCCTCAGCCAATTTAATTCCTGAGATTCATTCCCAGGAAAATAAAAAAGTAGCTTTTTGGGAGACAGTATGTCTTTTTATGGGGGTAGTGGTAATATATCTGGCTATTTTCACCTTGGAAGGCGCAGGTTAAAAGATGGATCAAACAATTTTAGCTTGTGATGATGAGGGTAATTTTTTGGAATATATTCCCAAAGAGGCAGGGCATACAGGGCAAGGCAAAAGGCATCTGGCTGTCACAGTGCTACTTTACAATTCCAAAGGGGAAGTTTTACTACAAAGAAGGAAACATAAGGTCTTTGATAACATTTGGGACTTCACTGCTTCAACCCACCTTTTACATAAAGCTGATGGCTCGGATGAGAGTATAAAAGAGGCCGCATTGAGAGCTTTAAAGGATGAATACGGGATTGAGAATGTGTTGGTGAAAGAAGTTGGAACTTTTAATTACTTTGCTAAAGTGGGTGAGCTTTGTGAAAATGAACATGATTATATTCTGGTGGGAGAATATGATGGTGAAGTTAATATGGATCCCATGGTGGGATATGAATATACATGGATAAATAAGAGAGAATTTGTGCAAGATATTGAACAAAATCCTTCAAAATATACTCCTTGGGCAGTTGAGGGAGTTAAGGTATTGACGGAAAATAAAATTCTCTGATAAGATTATTACTTCTACCCTATGAAATAGCTGAAATAGGCACAGATCCAACGGGACAACCAGTAAGAGATCCTGTTGACTTAAAAAGTGAAGACAGCATGGTGGGGAGAGAATAATAGAAAATAATCCGCTTAAGTAGTCTTAGGCGGATTATTACTTAAAATAAGTGTGATTTTGAAAGTCTGGTGCCTTCTCCTGGAGTATTAACAATAATATTTTTTACAAAATCCAGCTCTTTTAATTTGGCTACAACTTTTTTAAGATTTGCTTGTTCACAAATAAGGTGAATATCCTGGCCAGTATTAATGGTAAAATAAACTGGAATTCCCTCTCCTCTCCAGTGGCTGGTTAGTTTCATAATCTGCAGGGTTCCTGGAGTCCAATAAATAAGGGGAGGGTATTGGGTAAGCATGATGGTATGAAGTTCCAAAGCTTCCTGTTCAGTCAGTTCTCCCAAAGCTTTAAAATCTCTTTCTTTAATATATTTTTTGACCAGCTTATTTTTCTCTTTCATTCTGGAAAGCCTAAGTTTCATAAAAGGGGAGGAGATAGCAGCTTTCATACCTGTTGATGAAGAAATTTCTTTTCTCCCTTCAGAAACAATTGCCACCACATCACAAATTGCCCAATGATTAGGAGGAAAAATCTGGACAGCATAAGATGTGTCAGAAGTATCACCATCCAGCCACTCTACAAAGCCTCCTGGGATAGACCTGCAAGCAGAACCGGCCCCTTGCCTTGCTAATATGGATAATTCTTTTTCTGATAATTTAAGTCCAGCTGCCTTAGAAGCAGCTAATGTTAAAGCTGCAAAACCTGAGGCTGATGATGAAAGTCCAGTGCCTATAGGGAAATTATTTTTAGATACAACTTTAGCTTTATCCTGGATACCAGCCATTTTTCTAACTCTATCTAAATGTTTGATAACTCTTTCAGCAGACACCTCCGAGGTGTAAGCTGGGTTACTGCTTGAACTCACCTCGGAGGTGAACAAACCATTGATGCTGATCTGGTCTTTTTTATACTTTGGTAAAAACTCCACAGTGGTAGTCGTCAGAAGATGACTTAAAGTCATGGATATACTGCCATTCTCTGGTAGCCTGAAAACTTCATCCTTTTTACCCCAATATTTGGTAAAAGCTATATTGGTAGGACCAATTGCTGTTGCTTTCGTATCCTTTTTTAAGATCTGATTATAGAATATGCTGATTGTGGCTAGGGACTTAGAGAAATATTCAGGAAGCTTATCTACAGGCACAAATTCAACTTTTTCTACCTCATCTTTCTGAATTTTAAAGGGACCATTATAATCTGTTGTATAAAAAGACTGCATTTCAAAATGATCTGGAAAATCTTTGATAATTTTTTTCTCAAACTTTAATTTGCCAGTTATGCCTAACTCTTCCTTTAGCTCTTTTTGTGCAGCCTCCTCATATGTTTCACCTTTACTTACATGTCCTGATGCAGAAAGAGTATACTTGCCGGGATTCATCTCAACATTCCGGCTTCTTTTTTGAAGCAAAACTTCACTTTTGTTATTCATTACAGCAACAGCAGCTGTTCTATGTAACAAGCGTTCTTTATGGCAGACTGAACGTGGTTTGTAGCCTAATACCTTATCATTTTTATCTACAACTATAAAAATTTCTTCTTGTTTATTTTTCAATTCTAACTCCTTCTACGTTAGCTTTAATATCAATTACCTGACCCCCAGCATTGTTAATAGCTTGCTCAACAGCTTTTCTGCTCTTTTGTGAGGCCAAAGCTATCATGCAGTCTCCAATTCCTGCCCCAGAAAGTTTGGCTCCATATGCCCCAGCTTCCCTTGCTGCATAAATCATACTGCTAAGTTTTTTACCCTCTACTCCCAAGCTTGAAAGATATCCTTCATTAAAATTCATAAGCTGCCCAAGGGTTTGCCAATCTTTTGCCAAAAGAGCTGCTTTTGCTCTATCAACCAGCTTTGAGATGTTATCATAAATGCCTTCCACCACTTCCGGATAATTATCTGCTAATTCTTTTACCTGATTTATAAGTGTGACTGTGTCAGTTTTTATGCCGCTATATCCTACAACCAATAGTAAGGTATCAATATTAAGAGGTTCAATAACCTTGCCACCAGTTAAAAAATATAAAGTTCCACCGAAAATAGCTGCTGCCACATCAAATCCAGAACCTTTCCCCTGAATATCTAAGACTGTTTTGTAGGCTAAATCAAAAATAGCTTTATTATCTAAGTCTGCCTCTGTTAATTCTGATAAGGCTTTAATTACACAAACAGTGGAGGCAGAGGAGGAACCAAAGCCAAATTGGGAGGAAAATTCTGATTTGGTGGAAATTTTGATTCCCGGCTTTTTAATATAATATTTATAATTTTTATAATAGTTATATAAAGCCAATTCTACAAACTTAGCGCCTTTAGTGATATCACCTTGTCCAAGCTCCTTGATGGGTTTTTTATAATTTGAAACATTAATATCAGGAGCATTAAGCTGGAAAATGGGTTCACTGGTGAGTTCAACTGTAGCCTTCATCCGTTGCCCCACAGCAGTGACAATGCAAGGTCTGCCATAAATCACAGCATGTTCCCCAAAAAGCATTAATTTTCCCGGAGCTGAAACAGTAATTTTTTTATTCATAATATTTTCATTGTTGACATGGCCGCTTCATTAATGAATTAGAAATTCCTCTTTTTTTAATCCTTCTACACCTAACCTCACTGTGAAATGGGATAGATTAAGTGATTTTACAACTTTTATTAATTTATTTTTATTAGGGTGATATGCCAGTAAGACTCCAGTTGGACCAGATGTTGCACCAGCCCCACAAATTTTGGCAGCACCACCTGATTTCTCAATTTGTCTGATTATCTTTTTAACATAAGGGGAGCAAACACCAATGCTTTCCAAATTTGCCTCACCTGCTCTAATGATACGAATCATCTCAACCTCGTTACCTGCTTTAATTATGTTCAACAACTCTTTAACCAACTTTTCTTGATCCTCCAAGAATTTATTAACTAGTTTTTCATTTTTATCGTAAAGATTCTTAACAACTGTCACCATCTCTTTTGTAGACTCTTTGGGAGTGCCAGTATTAATAAGATAGAAATTTTTGGCCAGTTTGGCTGGAATAGAGAAGGTAAGCGGCTGAATGATCTTTAAATCCTCTGATTCTTTTCTGAACCAGATTAAACCTCCAAAAACTACTGTGGAGTTATCAGCTCCTGAGGGATTTCCATGGAAAACTTTTTCCGCCTCGTATGTAAGCTTATTAATAAGATTTAAATCCCATTTTACTTTTAAAAAAGAGAGTAGGGCAGCGATGTATGAGGCTGAGACAGCTGCAGAAGAGCCTAAACCAACTCCTTGTGGAATCTGGGATGAAATGGCTACACGATAAGGGGGAATAGTTTTGATTTTAAGATATTTTTTAATAATTGGCTCAATCACGTTCGAAAGGCGTCCCCTTTCGTGGTTGGAGGATGGATTAGTGGTAAAGGTGACCCGCAAGTCTAGAGTTGCCAGAATAGCTGGTTTTCCATAAACAACAGAGTGTTCACCAAGCAAGTGAACTTTAGCTGGGGCAGAAACCACAATTTCATTGTTGAATTGTTTCATTGTTAAATTGTCAAGCAGGTTTTACCACGTTCAGTTTTCATGAACGTGGTTTTACTTTAAGGCCGTATTCAATCACATCTTCAGATTTTGTCTTACCAATTCTTCTAATGACAGTAACTACTTTTTGATTTACTTTTAAATCCTGTTCTTCACAATCAACAATTTGTAAGGGCATTCTTTCTCCGCCAGCTGGCGGATCAAATTGAACAATTCCCACCAGATAGGGAACCTGATGTTCAAAACCGACAGGGGCCACATAAATTTTGGTCCAAATAACCAACCTACCTTCTTTGTTTAAATAGGCACTTAGTTTTTTATGTGACCGCCAAATAGTTACTGGACTACTCATAACTTTGATGCTTGACGTTAGAAACTGGAAGCTGGATCTTGAAGCTGCTCGCTTCGCGAAGCGAGGAAGTTTGAAGCTTGATTATCTAACTTCTATCAGCTAACTTCTTTATCTAGCATCTAGTTTCTAGTGTCTATCCTCAATTTTGCAATACATGTACCACCACTGTTGCTCCTGTTCCTCCTACATTTTGAGCAAGACCCACCTTTGCATCTTTAACTTGTCTTGAGCCTGCACTACCTCTTAGTTGCCAGGTTAACTCCACAATTTGTTTAACACCGGTTGCTCCCACAGGATGCCCGCAAGCTTTTAAACCACCGGAGGTATTAACCGGGATTTTGCCTCCCAGTTTAGTGGTACCTTTTTCAATAAATTCTGCCCCCTCGCCCTTTTTGCAAAAACCTAAATCTTCCATAGCCAAAATTTCGGCAATGGTAAAACAATCATGAACCTCACAGACATTAACATCTTTTATCTGACAGCCTGTTTGTTTTAAAGCTTTTTGACAAGCCTCTCTTGTGGCTTTTATTTCAGTTAGGCTTTCTCTTGATGATAAATCAACTGTATCAGTTGCCACGGCAGAGCCTGTTATAAAAACTCCCCTTTTAGATGTATCGGCATTTAACACAACTGCTGCTGCTCCATCAGTGATGGGGGAGGCATCGAATAAATTAAGAGGATCGCAAATACAGGGACTGTTTAAGGCTTTTTCCAAGCTCACCTCATAAGGGAATTGGGCTTTATTGTTTAACGAGCCATGAAAGTGATTTTTGACAGCCACTTGGGCCATCTGTTTTTTAGTGGTACCATATTTTTGCATATGAGCTTTGGCCATCAAAGCATAAAGGGCAGGAAAAGTTAAACCTGCCCTTCTTTCCTCCTCTGATCCAGCTCCCATCAAGGCTGAGGTAACTTGGGAGACAGATATATCTGTCATCTTCTCTACTCCCACCACCAAAACATTTTTATAGGTTTGGGCCAAAATTGATTGAATAGCCAAATGAACAGCCAAGCCACCGGAGGCACAAGCCCCCTCTATTCTTAAGGCTGCACCCTTAATATTCAGTTGAGATGCTATGGTTGGTCCAAGATGATCTTGATTTGAAACCTTACCATAGATCATATTACCAACAAAAACAGCATCAATCTGATTGGGGGATAGTCCTGAGTCTTTTATGGCTTCCAAAGAAGCTTCTTGAGCCAAATCAAATAAGGACTTGTCCCAAAGTTCTCCAAATTTAGTAAGACCGGTTCCAAGTACTTTGATTTTCATATTCGATATTTAGTCAGAATATTCTTAGCTATCAGTGAATAATCTATATAAGTTTTATGCTTGATTTGGGACTGCACAGTCTGTTTATTTCTTTTTTGGTAAGCGGAGATTTCTTTAGTTGTCTCAAAAACAAAAGCATCAGAGCCTGCACCAGACCCATATGAACACAACAATATTTTCTGGCCCGCCTTAGCAATATCTAAAGTGGCAGCAAGCCCTACTAAAGATGAAGCAGAATAAGGGTTGCCAATTTGGGCAACTATAAATCCAGGTTTGATTTGTTCATCTGAAAACCCCAGTCTTTTGGCAGCCTCTTTGGGAAATTTGGCATTTGGCATATGAAAGACAGCAAAATCAAAATCTTGAGGCTTCATTTTAACCTTTTTAAGTAGAGCCTGCGATGCACCCAAAACATGAGCAAAATAGGCCGGCTCTCCGGTGAACCTACCAGCGTGAGAGGGAAATTTTTCATTATCTCTTCTCCAAAAGTCAGGAGTATCTGATGAAAAAGAGCTAAAATCTAAAATTTTAGCAATTGTATGATCTTGTCCCAAAATAAAAGCTGCTGCAGCTGATGAGGCAGTGTATTCCAAAACATCAGAAGGCTTGGATTGGGCAACATCGCTACCTATGGCTAAACAGTAGTTGGATTTATGCTGGGCAATAAGACCTGATAAAAGCTGAATTCCTGCTGTGCCTGCTTTACAGGCAAACTCTAAATCAGCTGCCAGATACTCATTTGGCATACCTAAAATTCCAGCCACAATTGTGGAGGAAGGTTTGACAGCATAAGGATGGGATTCTGAACCAACTGTGATGCCACCGATATCTTCAGGATTAATATTGCCCGTAATTAGTGCTTTTTGGGCTGCTTCAATTGCCAAGGTAACAGCATCCTCATCGTATGAGGCCACTGCCTTTTCCATTACCCCCAAAGATTTCTCCACCTCTGGTGCTTCTTTACCCCAAGATTGGGCAATATCAGTTGGTTTTATTCTGAATTTAGGGATATAAACCCCGTAAGAGATGATGCCTATCATATATGGTCGCTCGTCCGCCTTAGGCGGACTTCGCTCCTTTACTTGCCTTTTCTTCCTAACTTGGAATGGGCTTCAGCTAAACTTCCTTCAGCCAAACTGGCTAATAATGACAATTCCCCAGCTAAAACCGCTGCTCCCAAGACCTTTGAATATTCTAACACATTAGATACTTGCATCAGGCTCAAAGCTTCCTGCTGAGTTGGCAGATGGGTTCCTCCTCCCACAGTACCCACAATTAAGCTTGGTAAATAAATGGAGAAGTATAAATCCATATTTTCCAAGACCTCGGCTGAAGTTATTCCCAAAGATCCTTCTACAACATGAGCCAAATCCTGACCAGTGGCTGCAAAAATGGCAGCAATAATATTGGCAAAATGTGAGTTAAAACCTAAAGAACCGCTCAATATGGATCCTAGATGTGTTTTACTTTCCACCACTTCTGCCATTGCTTTAGGTGTAGTTTTTAAAACCTCTTTAACCACTTTTTTAGGCAAGACAATCTCTGCCCAAACTTTTTTCCCTCTGCCGGAAATAAAATTTAACCAGGCTGGCTTCTTATCTATATCAAAATTTCCGGCAAGTGCTATACATTTGGTACCAGTTTCTGCTTCAATTAATTTGGTAGCCTGTTCTGTGGCAAAAGTGGCCATATTCATACCCATGGCATCTTGAGTGTCAAAGTAAAATCTAACAAAAAGATTTCTGCCCACGATTGCGGAATCTATTTTTAAAAGCTTAAGATGAGCTGAGGTTTTTTGGGTGCTTTGGGAGATGAGGGGGATATGGGAGTTGATCCAGGCTATAACTTTTTGTCCGTGTTCGATACCTTTGGTTTTAAATACCGGCCCCCGGGTGATCCCCACATCTTCAACATATACTGTGGCTCCACTGGACTCTGTGATCGTCTTACAGCCCCTGGAGACTGAGGCTACTAAAGCACCCTCCGTGGTTGCTAGAGGGATAAAATAATTTTTAATTTCAAATTTAAAATTTTTAATGGCTAATGGTCCGGCAACTCCCAGGGGGATTTGGGTTGCACCTATTAAGTTTTCTATGTTTCTACCAACAACTTGATCTTGGGTAAAATTAAAATTGCCAATATGGTCAAGATTAATATTTAGTTCTTTTTCTAAAAACTTTCTTCTTTTAGAGGCAGAGGGAAAATCTTGCAGGGAACTGGATTTTTTCATGAAAGCTAATTCTATCAAATATTTTTTAAATTTACACTTCTCAGATTAAATTTTTATCCCAAACATTAAACGATCGTTCAAAGTATGGGGTATGTAGAATAATACAAGAAAAAGTGGTAAATTAATCCCATGGATTTTAAAAGTTATCTTGAGCATTCTGCACAAGAGCTGGATAGAGAGATCCAATCGATCTTAGGTGTATGGCTTAAAGAAGTAGAAGGTATAAGCCCCAAACTTATTCCTTTAGCCAAAGCATTTATTAAGGCATGTCAAGGTGGGAAAAGGATTAGGGGAACGCTGGTTAGACTGGGATATGAGATTGGCAATCAGTCATCAGCAGTCAGTCTTCAGTCGCCAGACATAATAAAAGTTGGAGCTGCTTATGAGATTTTTCATACAGCCATCCTGATTCATGATGATATCATAGATGAGAGTCTTTTGAGACGAGGTCAGCCCTCTTTATATAAAGCTCTGGGTGGTGGACACTATGGTATCTCACAAGCAATAAGTCTTGCTGATTTGGGCTTTTTCCTAAGCTTCAAAATTATAACTGAAGCTGAGTTTGACAATCAGAGAAAACTGGAAGCTCTAAAGCTTTTTTTTGATACCATAGTTAATACTGCCCTGGGACAAATATTAGATTTGGAAAAAACTGATCCTATACTGATTGCCAAGTTAAAAACAGCCCACTATACCATTGCCGGACCGTTGCAGCTGGGAGCCATTTTGGGGGGAGCAAAAGAAGAGTTAGTAAAGTTGTTGGGGCTTTATGGAGTAAATCTTGGGATTGCTTTTCAGATTAAAGATGATATCTTAGATGGAGATGGTACTTTTGAATTGGAACAGGCAATTCATTATAAAAATCAAGCTATAAAATTGCTGCCCAGTATCACCAAAGATCCGAAAATGAGTAAATTACTTAAACAGATGGCAGAATATTTGGTGGAAAGGAAGAAATAACATCTATAATAGTTATAACGGTTATAATGATTATATGAATATTAAGAATATTCCTTCCCATATTGCCATTATTATGGATGGAAACAGAAGATGGGCCAGAGCCCGAAACTTACCTGATATTAAGGGTCATGAGGCAGGGGCTGATACTTTGGAAAAAATAGTTGAGACTGCAGAAGATTTAGGGGTTAAAACTATCACAGTTTATGCTTTATCTACTGAGAATATCAAAGAACGGGCCAAAAGAGAAGTTTGGGGGTTATTTAATTTGATGAGAACAGGATATCAAACTAAATTAAGAAAAATGATGCAAAGAGGGGTGAGGGTAGCTATCTTAGGTGAGCTGGAAGGGCTTCCAGGCACTATCAAGCGAATTATTGGTGCCATCAGAAATACCTACATTAAAAATGAATCTATTAAGCTTAATATTGCCCTAAATTATGGAGGGAAAAAAGAGCTTCTGGATGCTGTTAAAGATATAGTCAAAGAGGGGATTGAGGTGAACAGGATAAATGAAAAACTGCTTGAAAAACATTTATATACCAATGGCCAACCTGATCCGGAGCTGGTCATAAGAACCGGAGGAAGAAGCAGATTGTCTAATTTTTTGCTTTGGCAGACAGCTTATTCAGAATTTTATTTTACCAAGACTTTGTGGCCGGATTTTGGCCCTCAAGAGATTAAAAAGGCAATATCTTGGTACCAAACTCAAAAGAGGAACTTTGGTAAATAAGTTATACTTTTTCTATCTCAAAACCGGCTCTTTGAAAATGTCTGTCAAAAGTAGCTGATCGTTTAATACTAAGCCTGTTCATAAGAGCAAAGGATACACAATCAGTAAAGGATAAATCGCTCCAATCGTTTAAAAACCAATCCCAGGCTCTGGCATCATCAGCCGAAGTTATCCTGATTAATTTAATTGCCTTACTACTTCTTACCAGATCATCTCTTAATTGTATTGCAGCCTCCAGACCACACCTTTTGCGAAGTAAGGTGAAACTCTCGTCAAGCACATAATTGGAAGTAATTAATAAAGTTTCTTCTTCCTCTTGTAATCTTTTAAAGATTTTTTTGGAATTGATATGAAATTCGTCTTTAATATCCAAAATTGCCTTTAAGAAGCTGGTGTCAACAAAAACATAAGAGGCCTTATTCATAAATTAACTTGTCATCTTCAGATAATTCATATTTTTTAGCAGATTTAAATTTTTTAGCAAGATCTCCCAATCTCCATATAGGAGCATCCCTTTTACTAGAAGAAATTTTCTTCTTAACATCTATTAATAATTGGCGTCTAACTGTTAAATCTCTGATTAATAAGTTAATACATTCATTAACACTTATTCCCGCTTCTACCGCAAGAGTTTTAATCTGTAACCAATCATCCTCGGGAATCCTCAAGTTAGTGATAACAATCTTTTTCATAATACTAAACATACCATAGTATGAATAGTATGTCAAGCTTGAAAAGAGAAATTTTGGGAAATAATTTAACGGCAGGCCAAAGCTGAGGTACTTTTACGGAAGCAGTAATCAGTTGAGTGCTGTATACAGATGAACTCTTCTGCTCCGATGGCTTCCCATGAATATGATTGAGAACTGCAGTCTGTATAATTGGTGGCAATCCCGCAATCTGCTGCAGATACATTTTTGGTGGTAGAGGGATTGACATTTACACAAGTTGCGGTTGTGGTACAGTCACTTTGATAACAGGTTACTGCTGACCCCTTCCACTGATATCTGGGAGTAATCTTACCATCACAGTCAAAGTCAAAACGCAGACTTCCTGTATCCCCAGTTCTGGCAGTATTATAGTAAGCAGTCTGTCCAGGTTTGGCTCTACTGTCTGAATCCCAACAGTCAGAGGAATTAGCAACAATATTATAGTCTGGTGATAAGGTATAACAGCCAGAAGCCCCTGCACCATACCCATCTTTATCATAATCTTTATAACCATTTGTACAGGTAGGGGTTGGAGTTGGTGTGCGAGTAGGTGTTGGAGTTGTGGTAGGCACTGGAGTAGGCGTACGAGTGGGTGTGGGTGTAGGTGTGCGTGTAGGTGTTGGGGTTAATGCAGGAGTTGGGGTTGGAGTGGCAGCCAGGGTTGGAGTTGGGGTGGCAGTGGGACCAGGAGTTGGAGTTAGGGCAGGTTCCACAAAATCAGCGGCAGAGGCAATGGTTAGATCATCTGAGACTACGGAAAAATTATATGGATCAGCACAGTTAATGATATCAGGATCGGCACAATTCTCCAGTTTGGTAAACAGCCGGTATGAGGCCCCGTTGTTGATGGACACATAACAATATGGGTCTTGTGTTTGAGGGTCTTTGGGAACATCACTGGATATAAATGGGGCAATATCTGAGTAAAATGTACCTGTATCTGAGGAACAGTATCCATCTCCCGGGATATATTGGTGGTTCTTTTGGTAATATACTTCCAAGGCCGTGGCCAGATTGGTCAGATCCTGCTTTCTGATATGATCCCTTGATTTTGCCACCGCCCCTCTATAGGTGGAAATTCCAATGGATAAGATGACGGCAATTATTGATGTCACCACCAAAAGTTCAATTAGGGTAAATCCACCGCTTCCCTTTTTCATGGTATTTCAATCCATCTTTGTAGGATTTCCGAGAGGACATTTCTTAATATCACCACATATTTAACCTGATGGTTGATCACCTCTGCCGGACTGGCATTATCCAAAAGGTATCTACAGAATTTAATGGGGCTGCTACTAGTTAGGGAAATTAAGCTGCCATTGATGGTTAAGGCTCCGTTTGGGGTTAAGACCGAATTTTCCAAACAGGCTGTTGGGGGGGTGGTGGTGTTGTCAGAGGCGGTAAAGATGGTGCCTGAGGAGATCAATACCCCATCCACTCTGGTGACTGTTTTATCAATAAATATATTGCCTGAGACTATAAAGACCAGACCGGTCAAGGGTGTTCCATAAAGGACCTGATTGCCTGATATGGGACCGATGGTTAAATCACCCTTGACAATAACTGCAGCCGTACCAGATCCTGAAATGGGGGAGGTAATGGATAAATTACCATCCTTAAAGTAGGCAGTGTCATTGGCAATGGGGGGAAGGCTGGAACCTTCGATATTCAATTTACTACCCGAGTGTTGATCAAAATGGGCATACTTTAAATCCTCAAAGGTCTTCAGTTTAAAAGGAGCAAAGGCAGCCCTCAGGTCAATGACACAGGCACCGGATGAGGTGTTAAACTTACCTGTCAAGCTGGGGGCAGAAATCAATCCTTCTGTCCTGGGTGTACCTGAACCACAAGGACCGGAGGGAGGTGGGGTGGGAGTAGGACCCCCTGGGGTGGGGGTAGGGGTGGAGGTGGGAGCAGAGGTTGGGGTAGGAGGTGGAGTACCGACAGTCAGGTTGAATGAGGTGGTTTTTTGATTGGTTCCGTCAGTGCCTGTGACGGTAATGGAGGTGGAAGCTGCCTGAGCAGTGGCTGTAGTGGTCATGGTGGTGGTGCAGGTTGGGGTACAGCTTAGGGGAGAGAAGGTAAAACTAAATTGATATGGGTCTGAAAAAGACCAGACATCATTTTTAGGTCCACCAGCCTGCTTTTTAGTTGGAGGGGTATATCCCCCCATCAGCCATATCTTCTTGTTAAAGAGTGAGGAGGTATGAGAATAACGGGCTCCCCAGCTGGCTGCCGCATTTTCCTGGGTCCAATTTTTTCCATCTGTTGAGGAGTAGACATCATTTTTGGCTGTGGTACCGTTTCCTCCCATCAACCACATCCTGCCATTAAATAGTTGGGAGCTGGTAGAATAACGGGTAGACCAGGCTGCTGCTGCAGTTTCCTGGGTCCAATTTTTTCCATCTGTTGAGGAGTAGACATCATTTTTAGACCCCCCTATAGGATCATATCCCCCCATCAGCCAGATTTTATTGTTAAAAGTGAGGGAAGTATGATAATAACGGGCAGACCAGGCTGCTGCTGCAGTTTCCTGGGTCCAATTTTTTCCATCTGTTGAGGAGTAAACATCATTTTTATATCCACTACCACTACCATCAGTTCCTCCCATCAACCACATCTTGTTATTAAAAAATTCCGAGGTATGACCAAAACGGGCAGACCAGGCTGCTGCTGCAGTTTCCTGGGTCCAATTTTTTCCATCTGTTGAGGAGTAAACATCATTTTTATTGGATATGCCGTTGGTTCCTCCCATCACCCACATTTTGCCGTTAAAAACCAGCGAGGTATGGTTGTAACGGGCAGACCAGGCTGCAGCTGCAGTTTCCTGGGTCCAATTTTTTCCATCTGTTGAGGAATAGACATCATTTTTGGCTGATGTACCATCAGTTCCTCCCATCACCCACATTTTGGAATTAAAAACTAAGGAAGTGTGAGCATAACGGGCCGGCCAAACAGTTCCAGTTTCCTGGGTCCACAGATTAGTGGCTGAAGCAGAAAAAGAAACTGACTTTGCAGTGGCACCAGGCTCACTGGTATTGGTGGCTGTAATGGTGCTTGCAGCAGATCCGCCTCCTTCTGCAACCTGTTTATTACCGTCATTGGACAGAGAAAAGGTAAAGGGAGGCGGCAGGGTGGTAAAGCTGCCACCACCAAAATATGAGTCACCAATTGAGGGATGATCACCCCTGATACGCCAATAGTAGGTGGTATTGGGTTGCAGACCGGTGACAGAATGGTTATCTACAAACCAGGTGATACGCACATAGGAAGGGTCATAATCTTTCCAGGAGCCCTCCACTTTAACATCAGAAGGATCAGAGCTACGCTTTGAGACAATAGCCGGATCAGTGCCAATCAAAAGATAGAAAGGAAACGAGCTATCAGGCTGGCTGCTATTACAAAGGGAAGTTGGCGAACAACTGACTCCATTGTAATGGTTCATTCTTAAAGACCAGGACAGTTGGGCTGAATTGTGAGTGATGTTGGCAACAGAATGTGTTTGTGTCATGGCAAAAAGATGTTTATATTTATCAGGTGAAACACCATCTGTTGATGTCCAGGTCCAGGCCCCAATTGAATATTGACGCTCTCCATTGCTAAGAGAAAATGTTTCATAATTGGCAGTTTGCCAGCCTGTTTGATCAAAGGTCCGCCAACTGTCCCCATCCCAATAGGCGATATTAAAAGCATATTGGGGTGTACCGGTACAGTTGTTGCCAAAAGCTGAGGCATAGACGTATTTACTGATATCATTGACAGAATCATTAATGACTACCGGGTCCTGATGGTTAAAGTAGAGATGGCCCGGGGCTGTATCTGATTCCAAATAAAGAGAAACTGCGCTTTTGCAGGCAAAGACAGTTTGGATATTAGGGGGAGATAGATAAATTAGACCCAGCATCACCAAGTTTAAAAGACCATAAAAAAAATATTTCATCTTTTTGCTCCTTCTGGGGAGGGCGGTAGGGGTTTTTCCCCTCCACCCTCGGCTGCGCCGGAAGCTTCCGGTGCAGGTTGAAAAGAAGATTGTGGAGTGGTCTGAGTTGGTGAGGAAGAAGTAGATAGTTTCTTCTGTAAATAGACAAAGCTTACTATTATTAGAATTGACAGGATGGCAATTGTGCTGATAAACAATAAAGATTTTTTCATGGTCCTCCCTGGGTATCAATACCGCTATTTGAGTGTACATCTCCACCGGTTGTCTGAAACCAAGGACTAACACCTCCAGGGGTAGGTGTGGGAGTGGGTGTAGGAGTACGGGTAGGTGTAGGGGTTGGGGTCCTGGTAGGGGTTGGGGTGGGGGTTCTGGTTGGAGTTGGAGTCAGGGTAGGACCCCCGGGAGTTGGTGTTGGGAGAGGAGTGGGAGCTCTGGTGGGGGTGGGGGTGGGAGTAACAGTAAGAGTAAGAAAAGATCTTATTAATCCAAAGCTTGTTCCTGCTATATTGTTGGCAATCGCACAAAAGTAATAGGTGGTAGCGGCTGTCAAACCACTGATATTTTGAGAATCAGCCACCTCAGAAGTACCTGATCCTTTATTATTTCCCCCGCTGGTTGGTGCCCTGGTCCCAAAAGTATCATTGCAAGAAGTACCAGGACTGGTAGTACTATACCTAAACCAGCTGGTGGTGGTACTACCATTGGGATTAATTCTGCTGTTTAAGGTGGCAGAGGTTTGGGTAATAGAGGTGGCAGGATCAGTGATAACAGTTGGTGGTGAAAATACACGGGGTGTTGGGGTAGGGGTAGGGGTAGGGGTTCTGGTGGGAGTTGGGGTAGGAACAGGATTAACAGCCACATTATAAGAACATTTTGAGCCAAACCAGTGAACACCTTCTCTGAGCATCTGCCAATTAAATGAATAGGTACCTGCTGTTGAGGGGGCTGTGACGTTAAAGTTAAAATTGGCTGTCCCCCCGGGAGATATGTTAGAAGGCAGACTGACTCTGTTTAACCCCCAGACAGTATTATCCTGAGGGTCTTGCGAGCCTAATTTATAATTATTGCCGCTACTCCAGGTGCTTGTACCATCATTACGCATACCAACTGTGGCTGAATAATTACCCCCTGTGTTTACTGGATTACCGCTATTGACACTGATGGCTGTACAGGTAGATGCATCCACTACACATAGAGGGGCTTGGGCCTGATGTAACACTCCTGTCTGAGTGCTACAACTTGAATGGTTTGTCATATCCGTGGGATAACCTGATGGCCCGGTATACCAGCAGGTGGTCACATCATTGACTAAATTAACCCCGGAACAATAATTGGCCCCTCCACAGGAGACCCACTGATTTTGAGGATGGTAACAGTTATTGGCTACAGTTTGGTGAGCTTGGATAAGCTTAGGATGAGTAAAAAATATGATCAAAAATAAAAAAGATAATAAAAATTTAAATAATGCTCTTTTCATATTACTTTTTGATGACATCAAAATGGTGAGCAACAATTTCTCCAATTTCGGCAATAGGGGGGACACCTACCGTAATATTTCTTGTTGTGACACTAACCCCCCCCATAAGATAATCTCCTACCTTGATATTTTCAAAGCTGGTGGTATTGTTTGTAGCCAGGTCAGTAAAGGTGGTTATTCCGCTGCCTTCCTTAATTTTAAGACTGATGGTGGAATCATCTTTTTGCAAAGTGATTGAATCTTGATCTTTGGCTAATACAGTCCCTTGAGTGTTGGCATACAACCTGGTTATCAGGGGGTTTTTCAAAAGATCCAAGGGAAGATCAACTTTAGTTTCTGTTTCTCCGGTTGGTGTGGCTTTTTCTGTGAAGTTTTTTTGCACCATAAAACCGGCAGTAAAACCTACAATTGAGATAGCTATCACTGTTATAACAATTATTGATTTGTTTAGATTAATGTTTGTCATTGTTCAATGGTAAAGTTTGTTCCTGCTATGGCCTGCCAGCTGCCATTTAATTTATTAAATTCCACATTGCCGTTGATGATTGAACCAATCACTATCTGGCTATAGTCTAAAGAGCTAGTTTTGAGAGCGTTTTCTTCTATGGTTACTTTCTGAAAAATAGTTTTGTCTTTAACGTAACCTATTTTTAAAGTTTTATTTCCTTCGTCTTTGATGATGACTGAGGGGGTGGCTGAATCTTTAGTATCTATTTGCTTGATAATGGCAGAAACAGTGAAGGAGGAATCATCTTTATCAACAAGCCTGCCTTCTACATGACCTGACCAGTCATGGAAGATGGGGTTTTGCAAAATCTTAAGGATGGGATCTCTATCTTTAGGAGGAATGGGTACTTTTTCCCCGGATTTGGCAACTAAAAAACCCATGCCAAAAAGAAGGGCAAAAACCAAAATCAGTACCCCAAAAAGATAAACCTTGGGTAAAATATCAAAAGGCTGGGCTGACTTAGTTATTATTGGTTGCTGACCATTAGGCATTAAATTCATTATGAGGTAAGAATTCTTAATTTGTCAACTATTTGGTGGGTGGGAAGGAATTTGCCTTTTATTATAAAAATGGGTATAATAACTTATAGTTTATCGTATAAAATGAAAAGTCCGGAAAGAGTTTTAATAGGGAGAGGTCTTTTGGCTCTTACAACAACAGTTGGGGTGACTGGTTTGGGGATGGTAGTTGAGAATAATGCCTTAGCTGATGATTCCCCAAAACCTTGTGTGGAAGTAGGTTTTACCCCTGACACCATTCGTAATAATGGTACTGATACAACAACTTTTGAATTGGTTGTTCTTGATGCCTGCAGGCCCGGATTTTTAAAGGCAACCGCAACACTTGACTTCAACTTTAGTATTGAAGGTCGAGATTTACCGCGAAATGCAGAAATAGAGCTAAAAGATGATGGCTTAGGGGAAGACAAAAGAGCGGGGGATTGGATATTCACTTTAGGCAAGATTTATTTGGATTATTCGGGACCTTTTACATATCCATATCAAGGGATCCCGGATCTTGTTGTAACAAAACCGCTTAATCTTGAGTTATCTAATACAGATGGATCTACAAAAATTATAACTACACCCGATATGTTTATCCTCGAGAAAAATGCCCCTTTGATTTATCCGAAATTACGTTCAGAATCTATCCAAACCACTCCGCATGTGATTAATATGAGGGATGAATTTTCAGCAGTTGCTCAATACATAAGAGGTATTAACGGAGAGCAAGATATCAGAAGTTTAGTTAATAGACTGTATGGTTTAGACCCTAATAGTGATCCTTATCATTTTTTGGTGATGACTAATGATAAACAAATATATGTCACACCACATGATAGCACCTTAAATATCACAGGAGGACTAAATCGCTCTTTAAGGAGTGACTTTACAGGTACTGGTGGTGGTGGCTATTACGATGTAGATACTTCCAGATTATTTGGTAGTGAAGGTAATTTAAGGCATATTGTATTTGTTAGTGAGAATAATTTGTTCTATAATATTTTTCATGAATTAGATCATTGGGTGGCAGCCTTTTTGCCACTTCTCATTGATGGAGGTAACTGGGGTCACTGGTTAGTTAATATGTCACAGGGTGGAATGGTAGGGGGGTCAAGCTGGGTAGATAATGGGGATGGAACTTTCACCTCACTTGGATACTCAAGTAGATTCCTTAAACTGTCCAAACTTGAACAATATCTTTGGGGTTGGATTCCTCCCGAGCTAGTACCTCCCACTTATGTTGCTTTGGATGAGAATCAAAACTTTGGTATCGAAGGAACAAAAATACACGGTCCATTCAAAGTGGTGACTATTGAAGATATTATTGCCCAACATGGCCTCCGCACTCCCGGACCTGATTTAGCCCTAAGAGACCTTAAATTAGGTTATGTCTATACAACCACCGGAAGACTGGCTACCCCTATTGAAATGACTGCCAGAGAGCTTTTGGCACAAAGATTGCCCATTCTTTGGCAGACAGCCACAGAAGGTCAATCAACTATGGAATTTGTTGTGCCGAAAGAGGCTCCAAAGATTTTGGAAGCATACAATGGTAGAATCTTAGATGGCTTGACAAACAGGGTGAAATTTCAACCTTTACCTGATACTAAATGGGTGCATTTGCAGTTGATTCCTGCCAATAACGATGGACCCGGAGTCAATTTAGTCATTGGTGATCCCTCTATCATCCAGAAAGGTGAGTTTTCTGTACCAGCTCCGATTTTTGGTCAGGGTCCATATATTATGTTACCTGGAATGAGTTATACCTGGCGTGTCCGGGTATCTGATCAAAGTGAGCAGCCAGATCCAATAAAGGATCAAGGATGGAGTGGTTGGGCTCAAGATAAATTCCGGACTCCTCAACCATCTTCAGCCATAATTGAACCTGTTGCCCCTCTACAGTGGAGAGATAGGAATAGGGCAATGTTTTACTATGAAGTTCAAGTTTCCAAAGATCCTCTTTTTAGAACAGAAGCTGATGCTACGGCAGCTGTTTATTGGAATCTGGTACATGGTGCTATGTCTAATCCCCCTAATTCTTATAGCTTCCCTGAGGATTATCAACCTGAGCCAGGTCATTACTTTTGGCGGGTCAGACCCAGAGTGCAGGGGGATGGGACGCCTGTTGATTGGAGTCAGAACTGGGAATTTGAAGTTGAAGGACAGCCTCAGTCTCTGTCTCTTTCAACAGAGAATATTGATTGGGAACAATTTACCAAAGACCACTGGAATAGCATCATCAGATCAGTTACTGAAGGTGTAAACTCACCCATGAGGATAGTTTTTAAGTCTAAAAAACCGGATGTGGTGGTAAAAGGTGATAGTGCGATAACTGTGATATTTAATCCACCAACTGCTCGGTATATTGATTTTACTACTCCTAACTTATGAATAAGAGACTCCTTGTTTTAAATGCCAAGCAGCTAAGACAGGGTACAGGGTACAGGGTACAGGGTACAGTTAAACGCAATGAAATATATATTGTTTTGGATCATGTGTTGGACACATATAATATTGGCTCTATATTCCGCTTGGCTGATGCGGTAGCAGCCAAAAAGATCTATCTTTGCGGAGGGACAGAAACACCGCCAAACCCCAGGATAAAAAAGGCCTCCATTAATACCACTGAATGGGTGGAGTGGCAGTATTGCGAGACAGCGGTAGAGGCAATTTGTAAGCTCACCTCCGAGGTGAGATCTAGACGAAACCATAAGCGACACCTCGGAGGTGTCAGCTCGGTACAGATTGTGGCTATAGAACAGACTGCTGAATCAATCCAATATGATAAATTTGAGTACAAAATGCCTATATGTTTGGTGGTGGGTCATGAAACAGATGGGGTATCTAAAGAAGTGCTGGAAATGGCAGATGCAATTGTGGAACTGCCCATGTTTGGAGTAAATAAATCATTAAATGTAATGGTATCTTTAGGGATAGTGTTGTATGAAGTTATCGAGAAAACTAATCCTTGATTTTTGTATTACGTTTTAGTAAATTGTAATACATATGCAAATACAAACTTTGGTAAATGTTAAATATCAGGTAGTTATTCCCAAAGAAGCTAGGAGAAAGATTAACCTCAAGCCGGGTCAGAAGATGAATGTTGATGTGGTGGGAGAAAAAGTTGTGCTTTCAAAGATAAGGAAAAAGAAAGAATGGAAATGGCCTGATGATTATCTGAAAAACCTTAAAGATCCCTGGGAAGGGGAGGATAGAGAGAAGTATCTGGAAGAAGAACGTAATTCATGGGAATAGCTTTAGATACTAATATATTTGTCTATGCTTATGAGAGATCAGACGAGCTTGGCGAGCGCGCCAAAATCCTTTTAAAGAAAATTATAAAGCCTGACCACAAAGTTTTTGTTTCTGTTTTAGTACTCGAGGAGTTCTTGGTCAAGATATATAAGAAAGGCCTGCAAAAAGAATTAAACCAGTATGAAAGTTTTTTGACTGGCGGAGGAATATTTACAATAGTTGATGTAAATAGACAGATAGCTCGGAGCGCAGCCAAGTTAAGAGCAGAATACCCTAGCTTAAGAGTCCCAGATGCTTTACATTTAGCCTCAGCCATAGAAGCTGGAGCTAAGGTATTTTTCACCACTGACAAAAGATTGCCTAGAAAAATTGGTAAATTGACAGTTAGAAGTTTATCCTAAGTTTGAATTAGAGTATACCCTACTTTCTTGTGGCTTTCAATAATATAGCCATGGGATTGCATAAAGGGGTGTTTCCTTAGCCTATAAATTAAGGCATCTAAGGCCCAATTAGTGGCTTCTTCCTGCCCTTCCCAAACCTCGGTAAAGATCTCATCCTTGCTGACAATTGAGCCCATATTTTTTCGCAGTAATTTAAAAAGTCTGGCCTCTTTAACAGGCAGTTTAACAGGTAAATTAGTCCTGATATATTCTTCCAAAAGAGGAGAGAAGAGCTTAAATCCATCATCTGTTTTTTTAACCATCCCAACACCTAATAAGTATTCATCTATAGATCCTTCGACTCCTTTCAGTCGCTCAGGATGAGTCGCTATGCTCCTCACCTGTTTTCTTTGCTGATAATCCAGATAATCGATCAGATCTTTAAGCTGCATTTTGACAAATTTATCAAGTAGGAGGTTATTCTGTTTTTGAGAGTTTAGAAGAATATGCAAAAGCTGGTTGTGCCCACCGGATAATTCAATCAGTTTGTCTAAGTTCACATCAACATTGATAGGCTCCGGTTCAATCTTAAGAAGCTTTTTTAAATCAGAAGGGGAGTATGGTTTAAAATAAAGCATTTTGGAATAAAAGGTTAAGTTTCCACCACTGACTGCCTGCGGTGCTATTTCATCAAGTGGTTTGATAGAGGTAAAAATGAGCACGATCTTGCCTAAGGCTATGGTGGTTAGGCTCTGCAAGTTGGAGAGAAAGTTTTCATCAAAATCTTTTTTTAGCTGATCAAATCTACTAAAAATTATGGCCACCTTTTCATGTTGAGTAGCCAATTTTTTTAAAATCTCTCGTGTCTCGATAAAAACTTGCTCATCAGATTTGCCGGAAGGATTACCTCCCGCATCTCTTAAAAACATTCTGTAAAATTCATGCTGATTTAAAGTGGGCAGATTATAAAGATCAACATGAATAAAATATGCTCGCCTCGATTCGGCGAAGCGGGCAAAATTTTGCATGGCCAGATATTTTAAAAAGTATGATGCTCCCACTCCGGGCATGGAAGTGGCCACAAAAGAAATTCCGGCTTCAATCATTTTTTTGAAATCTGCCATTTTGTCTTTGGCAAAATCAGGACCCAACTGAGCTTCTTTAAAGTTATATCGATTATTTGGCTTCATATTCGTCAGGATTGTATCAGTTTAAAATCAAGCTGTCAAGTGGCCTATAGCTTAAGATATGCGCTATATGAGCGAAATACCTTTGGAGTCGCAAAATCTAATAAAAGAATTCTTGGCTCAACAGGTAGCGGAAGAGCAAGAAAGAGAGAAACAAAAGCAAGCCTGCAAACGGGTGGAAGATAGGATGATAAGAAAACCAATGACGGCAAGGGAAGTACAAAGGTATGCCAAAGATCTGGGCTTTTCAGTGGAGAGCGGTAAAGGCAGGCACGGCATTCACCTGGTTTCCGCTGATGGCAGGGAGTGTCCACTACCGGTTCATGGTAGAGGAAGAACCCTGGCAAATGGGACTCAGCACTCCATTATGACATTTATTAATCAAAATGGGGCATCAAGAGCCTGATTTCGTTAGGATTTTGTCAGGATTAAATCAAGCAGATAAAATACAGAATTGTTAAATTGTTATCATTGTTACATTGTTTTAATTTTAAGCAATTTAGCAATTAAACAATGAAGCAATAGAAAGTAAATTATGGGTGTTGAAGCAATTGGACCAGCAGTAGCAAGTGGAGCCATGGCAGCTGCCTCAGTTGGAAGAGGTGTGGCTTCAGTGGGAAGAGGGATTGAGACTGGGGCATCAATTGCTGCGGTAGGATTATCAAGAGGAATTTCTGCTCCATCTGTGGAATTGAGTTCAATTGGAGCTTTGGGATCAATTGTCAATGAAGGTCCGGTTTCTGTAGGAGATCTTAATCGCCTGCCCGCAATCGGTGAGATCATATTTAATCCTGCACTTGCTACTGCAATTGAGCCAAAGACTCCTGTTCCTACCATTGAACCTATATCATTTTCTCAAACTCGGGCTGGAGCAAATTTTTTGATCGCCGATCAGAGATTGCCCCGTACCCCCAATTTAGCGGTTGAGTCTCTACTCAGACGAAGAGTCATAGAAGAAGCCGAAGTTGTGGCAAAGGAGGCTTGGGATAGTCATGTTATTACTCAAGCTGAAAATATTGCGAGAGGGGCAGATCAATCGTATATGATTTCAACTTCCCCAATTCCTTCAGAACAGATTGTGAAAGAGAATATAGTCGAGGTAAAAGAGAGGGATGAAGAAAAAGAAGATATCTTGGAAGAGGAGAAGGAAGCTCAAGAGCTGAGGTTAAAATATGTGGAAGATGAGGAAGTTTCCCAACAAAGGAGATATGAAATTAGGGAAGCTATTAAGAAAGCCAAAGCTGAGGCTGTGTTGGATGATGTTGATGAACTTGAGGGGTGGAGGATTGTTAAATTTTTGCCTACTGAACATGAAGGGGATAGAAGCCAAATTGTCAAAAGAAGAGGTCCAGATGGATCTTTGGATGAGACCAAAGAGGAATTAGTCTCTAGAAAGTTTGATTCTGAAAAAGAAGCACAACAAGTTTCGGATGCGATTATTGCCCAAAAAGTGCCAGTAAAGACAGCTAAAGAAGGTAAGGTTGTGGGATATGAAGATGTGGCACGGGTTTTTAAATATCATTTTGTTAAACCACGTATAGTCCATGAAGTGGTGACGGAAAGAATTGTAAAAAAGAAACAAACTCAACAATTGGGCGGACAGAATCTGATGCCAGTTATAACAATGGAAGAAACTAAAACAGAATCTACATTGGAAGATTTAAACTTGGCAGAAGTTTTCCAAATCCAAAAATTTCCTGGTTGACAGATTAAATCCGCTTGAGTTAAAATACAAAATGGAAATGAGAAAGTCCCGAAGGGTCGAGATACTACTCACAAATTATGATGTAATTTTACTTGCACATTAACAACCGAAGATTTTTATATACTACTCTTCGGTTAAAGATTAACCTCGCCGAAGGCGGGGTTTTTTTATACCTTAATACCAGAAGAGTGGTGGGTTTTGTTTTTTCTTGAGAGTTTGATCCTGGCTCAGGATGAACGCTGGCGGCGTGCCTTAGGCATGCAAATCAAGGGGACCGCCTCCGCAAGGGGGTGAGTTACCGGTGGACGGGTGAGTAATGCGTGGGAATGTACCTGGAAGTGGGATATAGCTTGCCGAAAGGTGAGGTAATCTCCCATGTGACCGCAAGGTTAAAGACGTAAGTCGCTTCTAGATCAGCCTGCGTCCTATCAGCTAGTTGGTGGGGTAATGGCCTACCAAGGCTTCGACGGGTAGCTGGACTGAGAGGTCGGTCAGCCACAATGGGACTGCGACACGGCCCATACACCTACGGGTGGCAGCAACCGGGAATATTCGGCAATGGGCGAAAGCCTGACCGAGCGACGCCGCGTGGAGGATTGAAGGCCTTCGGGTCGTAAACTCCTTTTGTCTGGGAAGATTATGACGGTACCAGAAGAATAAGCACCTGCCAACTACGTGCCAGAAGCCTCGGTAATACGTAGGGTGCAAGCGTTATCCGGATTTATTGGGCGTAAAGAGTTGCGTAGGCTGATCCGTGCATTTTGCTTGAAATGCCCCGACTTAATCGGGGATTTGGGCAAAATATGACGGATCTTGATGGTATGGGAGGGTGCTGGAACCGACGGTGTAGCAGTGAAATGCGTTGATATCATCGGGAACACCAAAGGCGTAGGCAGGCACCTAACATACCCATGACGCTGAGGCACGAAAGCTGGGGGAGCGAAACAGATTAGAGACCTGTGTAGTCCCAGCCGTAAACTATGTCCGCTAAATAGTCCTGATTTAATTGGGACTGTTGTAGTTAACACGTTAAGCGGACCGCCTGGGGAGTACGAGCGCAAGCTTAAAACTCAAAGGAATTGACGGGGACCCGCACAAGCAGTGGAGCGTGTTGTTCAATTCGATACAAAACGAAAAA
>JACOYE010000001.1 GCA_016182045.1 Candidatus Microgenomates bacterium | reverse complement strand
CGGGGTTGGGTTTTAGATAAATGCTGCTTGTTTAAAATAAACTTCTACTGGCAATTTAATGCTTTCTGGAACATCTTTGGATTTTCTGGAAAAATTTAAAATAGTGAGGCCGGTTATTTCCGAGGTATGGGGATTGCGCCTGATCACCACTTCATCGGCAACTTCATCGGAAATATCGTCCGCAGATGGCTTACCTTTGGAAAAATAAAGCACATCAGCCTCGCTATCGTAAAATAAATTTAAATAATTATTCTTTTTCATATTCATATTCCTCTCCTGATAATTTCCTGTTACTCAAATAGGCTGTTAGAACAAATGATCTCTGGTTAAACTTCACCACCCCAACCAGATATTTTCCATCTTTAATATTAGCAAAAAACTTGTAGAATAACAACACGGTGGAATCACTTTTACTAATTCTAATTTCATCAGGCTCAAGAAAAACCTCTTTTAAGCTTGTAAAATATGGTTTGAGATCGGGATGATAAATTAAGATATGTCTCTTTCGCTCACTGGTAACAGTAATCTTCTTCCCAAGAATAGAATGGTATATCATATACTCTTAGCATAACATTTTCCCTACGGCATGGGATTTTTGAATAAAATTTATGTTTACTCCCGAGGTAAAAAGATCAATCAAGAAGATCGTTCTCTGGATACTGTTGGTCCAACATGACCTAATTCTTTCAAACAGGCTTCTACTCCTCGCCGTAATACCTTATCTGTCTCATTCTCATTTGGAACCCCTTTTCCCCTAGTTAGTCTTGCTGATTTAGTATTTAGATCAGAGTCTAACCCAACCCAACAACTTTCTCCAGCAAGAGAGAGCCGAGCTTGTATCTCATCCCAAAAACTCAATTTTAGCTACCTCCTTTTTTTGATTATACCATATTTATCAAATTACAAATAATTTCATTTCTCCCCAATTCTTACCAACCTTTAAATCTACTATCACCGGCACGGAAAGAGCTAGGGCATTTTCCATTTTAGTTTTGACCATTTTCCCCACCTTTTGGACTTGTGGTGAGCCTGCCGAACCATCACACTCAAATAACAACTCATCATGCACTTGAAGAATAAGGGTAAAGTTTTGTTTTTCATCTCTCCCTTTACGCTTTACGCTTAACGCTTGATCGATATCGATCATGGCTTTTTTAATCATGTCCGCTGCTGTTCCCTGGACCGGATGGTTCACTGCTGCCCTCTCACCTGCCGAACGGATCATTCTGTTATCCGCTTTTAGCTCCGGAATATATCTTTTCCTTCCCATTAAAGTCTCCACATAGCCTTTTTCATAGCCAAACTGCAAAGTTTCTTGCATCCATTCCGCAATTTTAGGAAATTGGGCAAAATATTCTTCAATATATGATCTGGCAATTTCAAAAGGCACTTTTAATTGGCGGGACAAGGCATGCGGGCCTTGGCCGTAAAGAGTGGCAAAATTCATGGTTTTGCCCACTGCTCTTTGCTCTTTGGTAACTTTTTCAACCGCTACATTAAAAATCTTGGCTGCAGTAGCGCTATGAATATCCAGACCCTGTTCAAAAGCTTTTTTTAAATTAGGATCATTTGATAAATGGGCCATTATTCTAAGTTCTATCTGGGAATAATCAGCTGCCAGTAAAACTTTTCCTTTAGGGGCCACAAAAGCCTTTCTTATTTCCCCGCCAATTTCACCCTTGATGGGAATGTTTTGGAGGTTAGGGTCTTGAGAGGAAATTCTGCCTGTGGCAGCTCCTTCTACATTAAAAGTGGAGTGAATTCTACTGTCCAGCCCCACAGACTTGGGCAAAGCATCAACATAAGTTGACACCAGTTTAAAAAGCTGTCTATATTCCAAAAGTAAGGGAATCATCGGATGAGCATCTGACAACTCATGCAAAGTTTCTTCGTCTGTTGATCTACCTGTTTTGGTTTTTCTAAAAACCGGCAATTTTAATTCATCAAATAATACTATTTGCAACTGCTTTGGACTATTTAGATTAATCTCGTGGCCTATTTTTGAGTAAATTTCCTGTTCAAGTTTTTTAAGCCTGGCTTTTAAATTAACTCCCATTTTATTTAAGAACTTTAAATCCACTAAAATTCCTGTTTCAGACATTTTTTGCAAGACCGGCTCAACTTGTCGGTCTAAATCTAGAGCATAACCCCCCCTGTCATTCCGAGTGATTAGCGAGGAATCTCTAGACTTTAAATCTTGAGATCCTTCGGGCTTCACCCTCAGGATGACAGAAAAATTAGATATTCTGTTTACTAAACTCCTAAATTCTAACTCCTCAAATAATTTAATTACTTTATTTTTGTCATAGTCTGCCATCACACATTTATCTAAATCCAGCTTGATAGGAGCTTTTAAGTCTAAAGTGGCCAGTTTTTTAGACAGAACCGCATCTTCTGCGCCTTCTGCAAGCAAAGTTTGCAATCTCTCGGGCAAAGCCCGCAGGTTCTTATAAATATTTTCTATCTCACCAAATTGATGGATTAACTTGGTGGCAGATACATCCCCTATTCCGTTAACTCCGGGTATATTATCCGAAGCGTCCCCTGCCAGAGCTTTATAATCAACCAGTAATTTTGGTTCAAACCCGTATTTGGCCATAAACTCCTCTTCCCCATACAACCCCACATCATTAATGGTTTTGCGGGGCATGAAAACTTTTGTATTTTGATTAATCAGCTGCATAATGTCCCGATCACCCGTGACTATAATAATTTCCAAATTTTTAGCTTGTGTTGTTAGGGTTCCTATTAAATCATCTGCCTCATATCCTGTTAACTTAAATTCAGGAATATTAAAAGCTTTGGTAATTTGATGCACCCTGTCATATTGCGCGGACAGCCCCTCGTCAGCCGGGCCGCGGGTGGCTTTATACTGGGTATAGGCCTGATGGCGGAAAGTCGGGCCTTTTTCATCCCAAGCCACAGCCAAAAAATCCGGCTTTAGTTCTGATATCACTTTTAAAATCATGGAGGAAAAACCATAAACAGCATTGACCAACTCTCCTTGGGAGGTGGTAAATGGAGGCGTAGCATGATAGGCCCGATGAAGCAGGGCATTGCCGTCAATAAGCACTAATCTCTTCATGGCTAGATTGTTTTTTCATATCCTGTAGTTCTTGTAACTCATCTTTTAGATTATCTTTAATATTTTGTTGACAATCTTTTACCCTATCACGAAGATGTAACTTTTCAGTATCATTTAAACCCGAACTTGATGCCTCCTTTTGTAAAAATTTACAAGCCATTGCCTGACGGACAGCCGTATTTCTGATCAGCTTTTGCTGGCTAACCAGATCTAACTTTTGCAAAAGTAGACGATTGTGCTCCTCTGCCCGTTCAATGGCAGCTCTTATGGCCTGTTTGGCTCGCTCGCTGCCTGCCCGGTCATAAGCCCTTTGCAACACATCCAAATGCCGGGCTACTGCCTCTCCCACTTTTAATTTTAACTGCTCCCGATCACCAGACAAACTTTCCGCTTCTTTTAAATGGGCTTTATACCTTTCCAAGGTGGAGTCTATTAAATCCTGTCTTTTTTTACTCATTAGAGAATTCATTTCCCGAAGTCTTCTTTGGCTAAAAATTCCAGCTGTCTTTGGGCTTTGGCTTCTTTTGATTGGGCCAAAACCAGCTCAATTTTTTCCCTGATGGCTTTTAAAAAATATAAAGGAGAGGCAGGGTGGATTAAACTCTCTCCCAAATCAACTGCCCCGGCATCATTTAAGGTTAACCCCTCTGTTAAATCCTCTTGGGCTAGGACACTGTTGCAAGAAGCAAAAAGAGCAAAGGAGAAAGCTAAAATAGCTAAAACTATGGTTACTCTCATAACAAGATTATCTTAATACTCCGTCTTCCCAAAAGTCAAGTTTTCTTTTTTCCGACCAGTTTTTCAAACTCATCCGGTCATGAAGAAATCATGATGGGGATCTGCCGGCACAATTTTAATTTCCAGTTTGGCTTTTAAGGCTTTAGTTGGTTTTCAAGGTATAGCCGGTATAATCGGCGTCCTCTATCCGGGCAATGTTTGATTGTCTGGTACCCACCAGTTTGGCCAGATCTGTTTGGGTTAAACCGGCTTTTTTTCTTAAATCATAAATTTGAAAGGCAATATCCCATGCCCTATCAGCTTTTTCCAGTTCTTCCTTTAAAAAAAGATCTGCCTTTAAGGCCTTCTCCAGGTATCTATCAAAATCATCTTTTCGTCTTGTCATTCTCCATTTTATTATATCAAATTTGATATATTAGTCAAGAGGGAATGGTGTTCACCTTAACAACACACTTGCCATTCGAGCCACTATCTCGTTCTGTCCACGGTACGGGAAGTGCGTGGGTAGAAGGTGAGTCCATAAATCCAAAGTGCGACCAGGGCCCCCTATGTCAAAGCCTGCCCGGGCGAGTAGTCCCAACCCTCTTGGAGCAACAACCACGCGTTGGGCGTCCCCGACCGGGTAT
>JACOYE010000003.1 GCA_016182045.1 Candidatus Microgenomates bacterium | reverse complement strand
CATCACCTCCTAACAGACAGAAAAGTTAATGATATTTCAGGAGGATTTTAATTTGATTCAACGAATGGGTTTCAGGAGGAAATTAGATGATTTAAATCGAACTATTGACTTTTTCATCCAGATCGATTATCTTACTAAAAGCTATTATGAAGCTATTACAAAAACGGTTGCTTTTTCTAATTTTATTCACTGTTGTCGGCTTTTTTACTTTACAAATCCCTTTTAATAAACTGGCAGGTTCCAATGTATCCTTTACTCTTTTTGATTTTTTTGCCCCAATTGCCGGAGCATTTTTAGGACCATTTTTTGGAATTACCTCAGTATTTAGTGTGGAAGTTGTCAATATATGGGTTAAACATGCTCCACTCACCACTGGCTCAGTTATTAGATTATTTCCAACTTTATTTGCTGTTTATTATTTTGCAAATGTGGCAAAGAAAGGAAACTACAAGCCATGGATTTTACTGGTTCCACTCATCTGCATTGTAGCCTTCATAATCCATCCAATTGGTAGACAGGTATTTTATTATCCACTGATGTTTTGGACCATACCTATTTTGGCTTATCGTTTCAGAAACAACTTATTTATGAAAAGTCTTGGGGCAACTTTTACAGCTCATGCTGTGGGCGGTACTGCTTGGATTTGGGCATTTAATTTACCAGCCTCAGTTTGGAATTCTCTTATCCCAGTGGTGATTGCAGAAAGACTACTATTTGCCACAGGAATTGCAGGATCTTATATTGTGGTTAAGCATACACTTAATTTTCTTGTTGAAAAGAAAATTCTTCCCAAATTGGATGTGGCTACCAACTAAATGGTCTATCCAAACCTTAAGTTTCCAAAATTTACAACGTGCCCATTTTTCTACACCAATTTTGTCCAAACAGTTGATGGTAAAGTAGCGGTCAAAAAAGAAGGGTATTGGCCTATTGGATCCAAGACAGATCATGATGTTTTAGTTGAGCTTAGAGCTTATGCGGATTGCCTGATCCATGGCAAAAATTTATCTAATGAGTTTGGGTCAGTCACACGAGAAAGCTTAAATGAATCATCTTTTAAGAAAATAAGGCAGAAATTGGGTAAAGATCCCATATTACCTTATATTATTGCTACCCATGACCTAAAAGAACTTACCAGACAGCTTCATGAAAAAGGTTACAAGCATGTATTAGTAGAGGGGGGACCAACACTTCTAGGGTCTTTTTTAAAGGAAAACTTAATGGATGAAATATTTTTGACCATTGCTCCTAAAATAATTGGCAATGAAGCCAATAGCACCCTAACTCTGGTTGAAGGGTACTTATTTCCACCTAAGGCCATTAAAAAACTTAAGCTTCTTTCTTCAAAGCAAATTGAAAACGAACTATATCTTCGATACAAAATCTTAAACTGATTTAGCGGTCTTCTCTTGGACGAGCAATATTTACCACAATTTTTCTGCCCTCAATATCAGTTCCATTCAAGTTGTTAACTGCATTTTGGGCTTCTTCTTCGGTTGACATTTCAACAAAACCAAAGCCACGGGATCTTCCGGTGTCTCTGTCTTTGACAACTTGTGCAGAAACCACAGTACCAGCCTGAGAAAAAATCTGAGCCAATTGGGCATCATCAACACCCCAAGGCAAAGAGCCAATAAATAATTTCTTATTATTCAAAAAAATTCACCTCCTTTTTATAATATATTCTGAGGTGAATCTAAATGGAAAAATACACACTTACACTCAACACTCTAAACTTATTGTCCCACAAGCTAGACAAAATAGCAAGAGGGTTGTAAAATTGTCGATTAATGGCTAAAATTGAACTTGTATATCCTCAATCACCAACTACAAAACTGGAAACCCCGATAAATTTTCAGATGGATGTAAAAGATGGTCCATACGAAGAAGATTTACCAGATGATCGATTTAGGCAGCAGCTTCGTGAAATCCGTACTACGCCCCCTAATAAGACGGCTTTTCTGGTGGGCGCGATGAATAAATACATGGATTCTCAAACCCGTAGAATGGTAAAAGAAGCGAGAGAACTCATTGAAACGGTCGATAGGGCTCTTGTTGATTACAATTATCGGTGTTTTCATTGTTTTGGTTTGCAGGATTATGGCAAATATAGGGTAACCAGCTCGCAGGCTACCCTAAGAGATGGAATATTGGTGCGAAGGAGTAATATATTTATAGCATTAGATACAGCGCCAGAATCTTCAAATGCCCAAACTGAGATATTATATCGGTTAGACCAAGGAGGGTCCCTAATAGCTCTTTTTAGAGAAGATAATCTTAGACCCGAGTACAGAGGGTGGCTAGAAGAACAAGTAGCATCACGCTTATCTACAAATCCGTCGGCAGTGATTTTGACATATAGGAATTTAGATGATTTGAAAGAAGAAATTTGTAAAATTGCAGATTTAAGATACCCATTTTTACGTCAATAACAAAGGACCGCGCAATAATCGCGCAAATTATCCTGCAAGGATGTAAAAACTGGCTGGACCTTTACCATTTAACTTAAGCAGTTTTTTATCCGCCAGATTTTTTAACTTAAGTTGTGCTGTTCTTTTGGCAACTTTTAATATGTCCACCGCATCATCTGATGTAATCCTGCCAGTTGTGGTCAGAAAATCCATAATTTGAATCTCATCCCTGTCCAAAAATATCTGTTCACTCTTTTTGGACACTTTTCCATATCCAATTGATTGAATCTGCTCTAAGGCTTTCCGTGCCTCAATCAAAAAGCCGCTGGTAAAATATTCCAGCCACAGAGTAAAATCCATATCTTTGCGATAAATCTTCCCCTGGGCTCTATTTTCGGCATTGTAATAGGACATTCTATCCCTGTTGTAGTAATCTTCCAAGACCAGAATTTTTCGAAAATCCCAACTGTCACGATAGAGTTGAAGCTGAGTCAAAAGTCTTGCTACCCGGCCATTACCATCTGTGAAAGGGTGGATAGTAACAAACTGTAGGTGTAACACGCCGGCTCTGACGATTGGATGCACCCCTTCCTTTTTGGAGGACCTAAGCCATTCAAGTAGTTCCTCAACCATCTTTTTAACAGAAGCTGCTTGGGGAGCTTTAAACCTGACCATTTCCCTCCCTCCTCCCAGATCATCCACCACATAAACATCTGCCGGCCTGAAAGCACCTACCTTTCCTTTTTCTGCCAAACCTTCCATGACTATTTTGTGAAGCTTTAAAATTTCTTCCATAGTGAGGGGAAATTTCAGTTTGCTCATTTCCTCAAGTTTTTTTAAAGCCTGGTAATAATTCTCAACCTCCAAAATATCTTTTCTGGAGGCTCTAACCAGTTTTCCCTCCAAAACCTTACCAACCTCAAATTCTGCTAGTTTATTACCTTCGATAGAGGTAGAAGTATGAGCCATCCTAAGAATTGCCTGACGCCTAAGTTGGGCCTCATTTAGAGGTAACACCCTTGACCTTTCCACCACAGCCTTAATTTCGGCAATCTCGGTCATATTTGATAAAGTTTTGGGTGTAACGGTATATCTAGGTTCAAACATACTCTTGTTATTATAACATAATATCGCGCAAGAATCGCGCAAGAAATTGCGCAATCCTGTATAATTGTTATAATTATTATACCAGTTATAATTATGAAAGGGATTGTCAGGAATAAAAAAGAGGTTGCTACCGGTACTTTGCTAGTTTCATTTGAAGTAATTGAGCCTTTTACCTTTAAACCAGGCCAATATTGTTTTGTTACTCTGATAAACCCTCCCTACCCTGATGACAGGGGCAACAGAAGACATTTTTCCATAGTCAACTCTCCAAATGAAAAAGGCACAATTACCATTACCACCAGATTATCTGAATCAGGTTTTAAGAGGGGACTGAGGGAGCTTAAAATAGGGGATCAGACTCAACTTGGTCCAATTGCCGGAGCATTTGTTCTGCCGGATGATACCTCGATTCCTTTGGTTTTGATTGCCGGAGGAATTGGCATTACTCCCTTTATGAGCATACTTAAATTTGTGGCAGAGGAAAGGTTGCCATATCAAATCACCCTAATTTATTCCAATAGAGACCAATCCTCAACTACCTTTTATGATGAGCTCCAACTACTATCCACCCAGCTACCTAACTTCCAACTCGTTCTAACAATGACTGAGGATCCCAACTGGACTGGAGAAAAAAGAAGGGTAGATACTACCTTTATTAAGGAATATTTTCCCAATGTTAATGCCCAAAAGTATATGGTGGTGGGACCACCGGGGATGGTTTCTGCTGTCCAAAATGCCCTGCTTGAGGCAGGAGTAACACCCGATAATATTAATGTGGAAAATTTTACAGGATACTAAATGATTCCACTTAAAGATTCACAACCAGCCAGAATATTCCCTTTTTGGGTTCTGACCATCATTGCCATAAATATTTATGTTTTTTATCTTGAGCTAACCTCGGTTAATCCTGATTTTTTTATTTCCCAATATGCTCTAATTCCAAAACTTGTAGATTTGTCAATTCCCCAAACTCTGATGCCATTTATTACCAGTCAATTCCTGCATGCCGGTTTTATTCATATCATCTCTAATATGTTATTTCTCTGGATATTTGGAGACAATGTTGAGGAAAGATTAGGCTTTTTATTATTTCCGCTGTTTTATTTAACGGGCGGAGCAATAGGGGGGTTGGCTCAATATTTTCTAATACCTGATTCTGCCATCCCCATGTTGGGAGCATCTGGGGCTGTGGCCGCAGTTTTGGGAGCCTACTTTGTCCTTTTCCCAAACCACACAGTCAAAACTTTGGTGCCGGTTTTTGGATTTTTTACAATTATTGATATCCCGGCCTCTGTGATGCTTTTTTATTGGTTTTTTACCCAGCTTTTCTCAGGAGTTGCCACAATACCTCTAACTTTATCTGAAATTGGCGGGATAGCCTTCTTTGCCCATATAGGTGGGTTTGTTTTTGGATGGATAGTAGGTAGCCTATTTAAGAATCATGAATAATGAATTACGCTTTTAATGCTTGATTCATAATTCATACTGCATTATTCTATTTCCAATCATGAAGTTTTCTATAGTTTTGCTCCTCTTCTTTACTTTCTCGTTCCTTTTTAGAACAGACCAATCCTTTGATCAGGATTTGGGCAGACACATAAAGCTGGGAGAAATCATTATCCGGACTGGCCAGGTTCCCAAAACCAATCTCTTTTCTTATACCAATGGGGATTTCCCCTTTATAAATACTCACTGGTTATTTGAGGTTTTAGCTTACATTTTTGCCCAAGCAAATGCCCTACAGGCTCTTTTAATACTAAAAATCATAGTTATACTTGTTTCGGTCTGGATTACCTTAAAAATTATTCCCCCCCAAAATTCTGCTCTACTTTTACCAATTGGATTTATTTTTTTGCATGTTTTAAGAGAAAGATTAGAATTAAGGCCGGAAATCTTTAGCTTTTTATTTACGGCCCTGACACTATTTATTCTGACTAAATTTATGGATATGAAACAAACATTAGACGGCCGTTATAAGTTTGTCTCATATTGGCCAATTTTAATACTTCCATTAATACAGCTTATCTGGATCAATATCCATATCTATTTCTTTATAGGCTTAATACTACAGGCTATTTTTCTCATTTATACAGGATACCAATATTTACGTTTCCACCCCAAGGGTGTCAACATAAAACTTCCACTTATTATTTTTATACTATCAGTCTTAATATCTCTTTTAAACCCCAATGGTTTGCAGGGTTTACTTTACCCCTTAAATGTCACCAAAAATTATGGCTATACCATTGTGGAAAATCAGACCATGTTTCTTTTGGAAAGTATCAACTTTAAAGATCCTAATTTTTTGTTTGTGAAGATATCAGTTGGAATTGTTATTCTTTCCATGGTGTTTACACTTTTCAGTCGCGCCTTTGATTTTAAAAATATTCTTTTAACATTAACAGGTGTAACATTGACTCTTTTAAATGTCAGAAGTTTTCCATATCTGGTCTTTTTATCTCTTCCGGCCACATTGCAAAATTTTGGAGTAATTAAGCTAAAGGGTCTAACACTTTCTTTGTCACTTGTCGCTTGTATCTTGTTACTTTTTGAATCATATTCTTATCTAAATGGTGATTATTACCGATTTAGAGATGATCCGCATAAAGTGGGCTTAGAATTTGAAGAAAATGTCAAAGGGGCTGTGGATTTTATTTTGGCAAATAAGTTGCCACAGCCCATCTTTAATAATTTCGACATCGGCTCATATATAATTTACAGAGGCTATCCCCAATATCAGGTTTTTGTGGACGGCAGACCAGAAGCTTATCCTGCCCAATTCTTCACTGGTATTTATATACCGGCACAGACAGATTATGACAATTTTAAGGAAGTTGAAAAATTTTACGGCTTTAAAACAATCATTTTCTCTCATACTGATCAAACTCCCTGGGCAAAAACCTTTTTATCCGCTGTTTTAAAAGATGAAGTTTGGAAGCTGGTCTATATTGATGATTTTATGGTGGTGTTAACTAAATTTGAAGCTAGTGAGGAGAAAAAATTAACCACCGTCAATCTATCTAATTTAACCCCAACCTCATACAGTTTTGACAACCACTTATCATACTTAAGATTGGGAATTTTTCTTTTGAATAATCAATATCCAGGTGGAGTTCAATTTGTACAAAAGGCACTCCAGATCTTTCCCAACAGCCCAGCAGCTAACGCCATCATGGCCAATCTGACAGGCCAAGCAATCTTTTGGGGGAAATCCAAAAGCAAATTTTTCTGGTAGAACTATATTTATTCTAGGGCTTTTCTGGATTTCAAAAAGAAATAGCCCACTACTATTGTAGTAACCACAGGAGAGACAAAGCTGGGAATATGAAAACCAAAGCTGTCTAAAAGCATGATTATTCCCAAAAACAGGATGGAATACATGGCCCCATTTTTCAAAAAGACATATCTTTTAATTCTTTCAATATTGGACACGGTGAATTGCCTAACCACCAAAGCTCCGATCCCATTACCCAAAAGTATCAATGGTACTGAGAAGGTAAATGCAAAAGCTCCAATTACTCCATCAATTGAGAATGTGGCATCAATAACCTCAAGGTAAAATATTTTGCTGACATCGGAACTGTGCAGACCTAAAAGCTTTCTCTCCTGTTCGGCAGCATTTTCCTTAAATCCATGCACAATAAAAAATACCGTTGATCCCACCACCGCTCCAAAAGCCATCAAAGGATTTACCTTTAAAGCAAACCAAACCACCGCTGCCAAAATTATGGAAACCACCGCATAAAACCAAACTCCCTGACGCTCAAAAAACCTTTCTCCCAGTAGTCCATAGCTTTTAGTTTCCAAAAATAACCAGTGAAAAAAAAGAAAAACCAAAAAAACCCCTCCCGCTGCTAAAAGTATGGGGGCAGATTCTCCTATAGCAGAGACTACTCTGGGATCACTGTTTAAGGCAGCTGTAAAAGCCCCCACAGATCCCAAGGATGGGTTGGCAGCAAAGACAATTGCCCATGGTAAAAGTCCTCTTAGTAAAAAGACCGCAATCATCAAACCCCACATTAAAAACCAGCGCCTAGCTTTTTCACCCATGGTGGAAAGAACCTGGGCATTGATGATGGCATTATCAACAGAGGTTACTGTCTCAAAAAGAACCAGTCCGAAAACAATTAGAATAATTGATAAAATATCCATTCAGTATTGATTATACTTTATCATCTTTAGTAAGATACATAAATCCCATGTTTCAGTTAAAAAAAATCTTTTGGCCAAAGTTTAATTTTCCCCGCTTTCTCCTAATTTTGATCCTGCTAATTTTTGGGCTGGGACTTTTAACAGGTTACATCATCTTTGGACAAAACCGTCCTCAGATTGTCCGGAACCAATCTGAAAAAGAAATCCATAGCGCCTTTTTAATGGAAATTTATGATAAGATCTTAGAGAATTACTGGGACAACATCTCTGAGGAACAGCTGGCCCAACTTTTTAAACAAGCTTCTGAAAAAATCGTCGGCAAGCCTCAAAAATTACAGTCCTCGGGAAAGACAAAATCAACCCCCAACCCTGTCCAGGCTCAGCTTCAAACTGGAAATACATCAGGGTTATCTATCAATCTGCAAGGTTCATCCATCAACGATCTAAAAATACTAAATCAGGATGATAACAAACCTCCCACGGATCAAAAACAGGCTCTGCAAAATTTACTGCAAAATATTTTAAAAGATCTGGAAGATAGTAAGAAAAAGGAATTTACCAAAACATTGGCAGCAACAATTTTATCCGGCCTGACCCCTCCAGGAAGATCAGGACTTTTTACTCAAAAGCAGGAAGAGCAGCTTAAAAATACCGTCCAAAATGTCAATCCCGAAAAAGATCTGTATAAAGATTTGGGGCTTGCCAAAGGAGCATCCCAGCAAGATATTCAAAAATCCTATCAAGAAAAAGAAGAAGAGCTTAAAAAGGATACTTCTCCCCAAGCCCAGGAAGAGCTTAAAAAAATTGCTTATGCTAAAGATGTTCTAACTGATCAAGATAAAAAGAAAAATTATGATACTAAAGGTGTTGAACCAACCACTAATTCAAAATTAATTAGTGCTGATATAGCTTATTTAAAATTTGATAAATTTTCTCCAACTACATATGAGGAGTTCGTAAAAATCGTTAAATCATATGATAAACAAGATGGACCTAAAGCTTTAATTTTTGATTTAAGAGGAAATATTGGTGGAGCCATAGACGCTTTGCCATTCTTTTTGGGAAATTTTTTGGGAGATAAGCAATATGTTTATGATTTTATGAGGAAAGGGGAACTTGAACCATACAAAACTGTAGGGACTAAATTAGCAGGTTTGGCCAGGATGAAGCAGGTGGTTATTTTAGTGGATAACCAGACTCAATCTTCAGCTGAACTTTTGGCAGTTGCCTTAAAAAGGTATCGCTATGGAGTAGTGTTGGGTATTCCCACCAAAGGATGGGGAACAGTGGAGAAAGTTTTTAATCTGGAAAATCAGTTTGACCCTTCAGAAAAATTCTCCCTGTTTTTGGTTCATTCTTTAACTTTAAGGGATGACGGCCAACCATTGGAGGGAAGAGGTCTGGAACCTGACATTAATATTAAGGAAACAAATTGGGAAGAAAAACTTTTTGAGTACTTTAGAAATCCTTCTTTAGGAGTAGCCATAAAATCGGTTCTCTGATTTATCTAAGGTTAGCTTTTAGGTTTTCCACTTTTGATAAAGTTTCGTTTGAGAAAATCAAAGCTTTCTGAAAGGCCTCTTGAGCAGGCCCCACCACCTGATAGGCAAGTTGGGGAAAGAGGTTTTGCTGATTTTGCACATTCTCTTCTATACTATTTAAAAGCTCAGCCACATCCGTGGCTCTGGCACGGGCTCTTTCCAAATTGGCCAGGGCTTTTGTTTGCTGATCCTGAAGTTTCTCCAAAGTTTCTATAATTTCTTTATCTCTATTCCCTTTTTTGACCAATTCTTGAAGTTCTTTCATTCTTTCTTCTGTCATCTCAACATACAATCTGGCTCTTCCCTCAAAATTCAGCTCATTTGTCCCCAGTTTCAGATTTTCGCTTATTTCTTTAATAAAGTAACTGTAATCACCCGGAATACTCTTATCAGAATTTACAACCGTTAAACCGCCAAATATAATCATCATTGCTAGAATACCTAATACTATCCAGCCAACCAACCCCTTTTGAGATTTCATTTTTTTCCAAGTAGCGGGTATAGGTGACCCAATATGCCTACGGCCAAAAGTGCAAAACCCCATCTTAAAGGGTGAGGACCAATCAGAGGATAGGTTACTAACACTCCAATCCCTGCTCCCACAAAGATGTGCACAAAAGCATTGTAGGTTGAATGTTTTTGAAAGTAATCTTCTATCTTTTTAAGCATATCTTTGCTTCTAATTTCATTGCACACCTTTTACCATTGAATGTCAAGTATTCTTAATTTCCTGCTACTAATGCTTCTTTTGGGGCCTTCGTCCATCTCTTCAGTTGCCATTCTCTTCTCATGGCTTCAATTCTTGTTGAGTACCCCTCCGAGTAAACTAGCTGAAATGAATCGAAATATTTAACATACTTTGCTGATTTGCTAGTTTTATTCTGGTGTTCCTTTAATCTTTTATCTAGATTATTTGTTTGCCCAATGTATAAAGTATTTGAAGAAGTTCTAAGAATATAAACAAAGTATTTACCCTTCGACTCCCTCCGATCGCTCAGGTCATTTGACCTAATCATCAGTTTAGTATATTACATGAATAGGGCTATAGCACTTCGGTAAACTCAGTGCCATGGCCATGAGCGAAGCGAGTTTACGAGCGAAGTCGAATGGCTGGCTCTGAGTTTAAAGGAGATTTTGAGACAGCCTGTGAGAAATTAAATATACTCATTTGCTTTTAGGTATAGGAGATGGTAAACTTATTAAAGTTGATTTAGAATTTTAAGCTATAAGAGAATCTTGTAAGCTAATCGCTTATAGATCGTTTTTTCCTCTAAGGACTAACTTTTCAAGTAGCTCCTTTAATTTTCAAGAGAAAAGAGCTTTGCTCATTTTTTTCAAAAAATTAAGTTTCTTTTTCAATTTTTAATATTGTTCTTCTTCATCCTCTAATTTTTATGATGAAGAAGACACAAACAGTATGTATTACAGAAATAATTTTAGAAATCGTTCATCTATCCGCCATGGTGGATCACAAGGATTCAATAGATCCTCTCATAAAGGTGAATTTAACAGGCCTAGATCTTTTAATAATCAAAACAGAGGTCCAAGAAGAAGCAAATTAGAGGGTGTTGATATAAACATGTTTATTAAGAGAGCTTCTCTATTACAACAGATGCCTGAACAAACAATTTCCCAACAATTTTCTGATTTTAATATTGTTGATTACTTAAAGGTAAATATTCAAAATAAAGATTATACAACTCCTACTCCAATTCAAATTCAGGCTATTCCTGCAATTTTAGAAGGCAGGGATTTAATTGGACTTGCTAATACTGGTACTGGTAAAACAGCTGCATTTTTGATTCCTATTGTTAATAAAATCTTTAAAGATAGAAATCAAAAAGCCTTGATTATTACCCCTACAAGAGAATTAGCAGTACAAATTAATGATGAGCTGAAATCATTCACAGCTAATATGAGTATTTATTCTGCCTTGCTTATTGGTGGATCTAATATGCTAAGACAAATATCCGATTTAAGGAGAAATCCTCACATTGTTATTGGTACTCCAGGAAGACTTAAGGATTTAATAGAAAGGCACCAACTTAAACTAAATGATTTTCAGACTTTTGTCTTAGATGAGGTAGATTTAATGGTGGATATTGGGTTTATCAGCGAAGTTAAATATTTCCTCTCTTTTTTACCAAGTGCTCGCCAATCCCTATTTTTCTCAGCAACTATTCCCCCTAAAATAAGAGCAATCCTGCAAGCCTTTGTACAAAATCCTGTGACAGTATCTGTTAAACAGAGGGACACTGCACAAAATGTGGATCAGAATGTTGTAAGGGTAGAAAATCCTGCAGGCAAAATTGATCAGCTCCATGATCTTTTAATTAAAGAAGGATTTGATAAAGTTTTAATTTTTGGAAGGACCAAGCATGGAATTGAAAAACTAAATAAAGAGCTTACATTTAGAGGTTTTAAAACAGGAGCACTTCACGGCAATAAAAGGCAATCTCAGCGAAAAAGAACTCTGGATAGTTTTAAAAGAAATGAGATTCAAATTCTTTTGGCAACAGATGTGGCCTCAAGGGGCTTAGATATAGAAAATGTTACACACGTTATTAATTATGACCTTCCACAAACCTATGATGATTATATTCACAGGATTGGCAGAACAGGCAGAGCCGGAAAAACAGGTTTTGCCCTCACATTTGTCAACGCATACAGTACACATTATGCTAGTAGATGAAGCAGAAATTATTATAAGAGGAGGGCATGGTGGAGCAGGACGTGTTTCCTTTAGGGCTAAATTAGGTGGGGGGCCTGACGGAGGGGATGGAGGTAGAGGTGGGGATGTTTTAGTAAGGGCTACATCTGATATATATGCCTTAAACCAGTTTCTTTCCAAAAAAGAATGTACGGCTGAAGATGGGGAAAGTGGAGGAGTTGGAATAAGATCAGGAGCAAATGGAAAAGATCTAATTTTAACAATGCCTGTTGGAACCCTTTTAACAGATGCGGCGGGTACTGAGATTGAATTAACAAAGATAGGCCAACAAATCCTATTAGCAAAAGGTGGATTAGGAGGAAGGGGAAATGAATCCTTTAAATCTTCAAACAATACAACCCCAAAATATGCTCAAAAGGGACTTAGAGGACAGGAAAAAAGATTAAAGCTAAAACTTAAATTAATTGCAGACTTATGTCTAATTGGACTTCCAAATGCAGGTAAAAGCTCTCTTTTAAATGAAATTACAAATGCTAATGCTAAAATTGGTGGTTATCCTTTTACTACCTTGGAGCCAAATCTAGGTGTTTTAAATGGTAAGATCTTAGCAGATATACCAGGCTTAATAGAAGGAGCTTCAGAAGGTAAAGGTTTAGGGCATAAATTCTTAAAACATATAGAAAAAGTTGGTCTTTTGCTTCACTGTATATCTTGCGAGTCAGATGATCCTTTTGGGGATTATAAAATTATCAGGGAGGAGCTTAAAAAATTTAATCCTGAGCTTTTAAATAAAAAGGAGATTATTTTACTGACAAAATCAGATCTTAAAGAAACTAAACTTAAAAAGATAGGTAAGGAAGAGGTTATTCCTATATCAATTCATAATTGGGATAGCATACAAGCTCTTACTAAAATCTTATCAGAGGGCTAAAAAATATGTGGGTGAGTGGCTGCCGAGCTTGGATTCGGACCAAGATAAACGGATCCAAAGTCCGTTGTCCTACCGTTAGACGACTCGGCAATATTTTATGGTCTAATTTCGAGAATAATTTTTATACCAAATAAACTTCTGTCCCAGGTTTGGTGGGTTTGTCAACCTTTACCCCGAAGGAGTCTCCCTTTTTTACAGAATCCACATCTTTGTGATCAACCTGCAAAGATTCAATCTTTTGAGTAAACTCATCTTCTCCATGTTTAAATTTTACTTCATCACCTACCTTTAATCCACCAGACCCAAGGTCTATTATGGCCACACCCAGCTTATCGTAATAATGTACAACTTTTCCTATTGGGTTATCCAAATTTATCACCCCCAATCTCAACCTCATTATACCCAACTTGACTTTTAATATCTACCTGTGAGTACTATGAATAAAGAGGGAGGTGATAAGTTTGAATACCAAACAATTGGTAGCTTGGGTATTGGTGGTAGGAGCAGTCAATTGGGGATTAGTGGGACTTTTAGATTTGAATATTGTAGAAACTATATTTGGTGGTCCGACCTCCATGTTAACTAGGGCTGTTTATATAGTGGTTGGTTTGGCCGGAGCTTATAAGGCTTATATGTTGGTGACAGTAAAAAAGTGATGTAAGGCATGGTAATTATTTAACCCCGCACTATTTCAGTGCGGGGTTTTTGTGGAGAAAGTCAGACTTTCTGGAGCGGGGAACGGGATTCGCACCCGCGACCTTCTCGTTGGCAACGAGACATTCTACTGCTGAACTACCCCCGCATGAGTGCCGCAACCCAGAATCGAACTGAGATAAGACGCTCTTCAGGCGCCCGCCTTGACCACGTTGGCAATTGCGGCTTTCCAGCTAATTATACTCGATAATTAGATCCTTCGCTAATCGCTCAGGATGACCAAGTCAGACTTGGTCACTTTACAGTCACACTTTTGGCCAGTTGTAATGGATACCTTTAAACCCCTGACCAATAAGAAACCAGAACACAACCAGTGTAGCAACAGAGGCTGGGTTAAAAAGCAAAACAGTAATCAACCCTAAAAAAGCTGCTAATTCTAATGTTTTCTTGTTTTTTATTAACCTTCTCAAGCTTAAAAAGATCAACAATACAACTACGCTTAATCCAATTATTCCTCCTTGGACCCAAAAATCCAATAAAAAGTTATGCGCACTGTCCACTGCTTGGAATCTGACATTGTTATTTAGTTTTTCTGAAGCTTCAAAGAGGGCTTGTTCTATATTGCCAAAAGCATTTCCCAAAATTTCCCCTGATCCTGCAAAAATGGCTGTTTGCCAAATCTCTGCTCTGTTTTCAAACCAACCTCCTCCTTGTATAAAAGGTAGCGTCAAGGAGAAAAGAATAAATAGAAAACTTAAGATAACTGCCTTTTTCAAACCTAGCCATTTGCATATCAAAATGAATATGATCTGGATTAAAAATGCCAGCATGCCGGAACGCGAGCCAGACAGCAGAATGATAATCAATGCTGTAAATAAAATACCAGATTTTAATATCTTATCCCTATCTTTTAATTTTAAGACCAAGGCCAAAGGCCAATAAAATATGGCTGATGAGGCCAGGGCATTGGCCTCACCCAAAGTTCCGATAGCTCTACCATTTGTATCCGGTTCCACTAAAAATGAACTCAGCAGTAAAAAGAATAGACAGACAGGAAAAAGCACTTTGGGTAACTGACTAACATCTAACCTTGAACCAACCAGGGAAAGTGCAATTAAATGCCATAGCAAAAATATGCCTTGTAGTCTTACTTCATTACCAAAAAAGGAATGTGGGATTGATAGTAAAAAAAGCTGAAATAAAGTTAAAATAAAAAGAATTGCAGACAAAATTAATTGAAAGTGATTAAAATTTCTCCAATTGACTTTGCCAAATAAGAAAAAGGCTAAAAGAAGCTCAACCAAAATCTGGACAAAAACCACTTTGGGTGGTTCAAAAAAATAATCGCCAAAAGGATTTATGACAAAAGGCGTGACAAATATTAATAGGGAAAGTAAGAAATAAGGCACAACCTTATCTTAACACCTTTAGTTTAAGCTGAGAAATCTATATACTCCCTGATAGGAGACTATTTGAGAGGAGTTATGATGACCTTTTCCAGGAGAAGTTGGTTTTTTACCCCTAGGAGAGGTAGGTTTTTGGCTATTGGGATTGACAGCCTCAACCATAGCTATCTGGGAAAAACTAACTGCTGTCAGTAAAACAAAACTCAAGATCACTATTAATTTCTTAGTCATAAAGGAGACATTATACAGATAAAATACCACTTTGTCAATACCTATAGGACTATTATTTTACAGTCACGCTTTTGGCAATATTTCTGGGTTTATCTACATTATGACCTAACTCCACTGCCATATAATAGGCTAAAAGTTGGAGAGGAATAATATTCATGATTGCCGTAGTTTCTCCTGTATCTGGAACCTGAATATGATAATCAAACTTTTCATAAGGCTTGGAAGAAATCCCAATTACCTCAGCCCCTCTTACCTTTACCTGATTCACAGCATTTAACACATCATCTTTGGCCACATCTTCGGAGACAGCCACTATCACAGGCACTCCCTTTTCCATCAAGGTAATAGCATAATGTTTTAAATCTCCTGCTGGCATGGCATGAGCATGAATATATGATCCTTCAATAATCTTCACCATTCCTTCTCTCATAATATTAAAATTCTGATATTTACCCAATAAAAATATATGCTGCTTTTTAGCAAGTTTTTTAGCAAGGGCTTTTATAGACTTATGGTTATTAGATTTATTTAAATATTTATCAATCTCTTCAGTTAAATTTTTTAAATTTTCTTGCCCTTCTTTTTTCTTATCAGTTACCATTTTAGAAAGTAGATATCCCCAAGCTAGTTTTGAGGTAAATACCTTAGTTGCCATCACACAAATTTCTGGACCGGCTTGAATCAGAAACTTATAATCTGAAAGCCTGGTCATTGTGGAACCTGGCATATTCACATATGATGCTATCTTTACTTTTTTCTCTTTTAAAACTTCCAAAACCTCTAAAACATCGGCTGTTTCACCACTCTGGGATGGAGCAATCACTAAATCATCCTTACTAAATAAATCAAAATACTCTCTAGCCTCAGCTCCAGTTAAACCAACAGCTCTGATACCACCAAAAGTCCTTAGGTAAAAGGCTATTTGAGCTGCTGCAATACCAGTAGTCCCTGAACCGATGGTATAAACATTCTTTGCTACTTTTATATTTTTAATAAATTTCTTATAAGTGTTAGCGTTTTCATCAACTTGATTAATTACTTGGTTAAGAGCATAAGGGCTTTCATGAATTTCCTTAAGCATAAAATGCTCATAGCCTTCTTTGTCCACCTTACTGGATTCAAAATCAATATTCTCCAATCTAGGAACGAGTTCTCGACCAGATTTGATATCCAAAAGAGAAATTTTCCCATTTTCTGTTGCGACCATCTGACCGTTGTCAACGACCAAAGCTTTATCTACAAAAGGAGCAAATGAAAGAGTATCAGACGAGAAAAAAACCTCATCTCTATTTACACCAACCACTAAAGGAGAACCATTTCTGGCTGCCAAAAGCTGATTATCCCTGGTCAGTATGATAACAGTGTTTCTTCCCAAGAGATCTAAAAAAGCTGCCCTGGCAGCTTTTACTAAATTACGATGCAACCTTCGAGGTTGCAGGCTAAGTTTTTCTTCAATCAGCCTGACAATCACTTCCGTATCGGTTTCAGTTTGGAATTTATAGCCCTTTTTAATCAAATCGCCTTTAAGTTGAGCATAATTTTCCACAATGCCATTTTGGGCCAAAGCAAAACTTTTATCAGAAGACAAATGTGGATGAGCGTTAGTTTCTGTAATGCCTCCGTGGGTAGCCCATCTGGTATGACCAATGCCAATGGTTGATCCAGGAAGAGTGGTTCTACTTAAATCACCAATAGCTCCCACTTTTTTGTTAAGCTTAATCTGATCAGCCACCACAGCAATTCCCCAGGAATCATACCCCCGATATTCCAACCTTTTCAGTCCTTCCAAAACTACCTCAGGGGCATTTTTGGGGCCAATATATCCAAATATTCCACACATAAATGATTAAATTTCTTTGAAGTTTAGGAGATTGCCTAGTGATTTCTTTTCAAAATCACCTTTAGGTTTGCAATAAACCTGAGGGTTTCCGCAGATAATTTCGATTGACCCTCTTCCTCGTATCCCTTCGATGCTTCGACAAACTCAGCACTCAGGGCCACACGCTCTTTAAATTAAAACTCCCTTTTCAAAGAACAGCACTACATTAGCACAATCTTTCATGAACTGTCAAACCGACATCTTCTGGTGGAGTTATGTGGACTCGAGAGGAGTCGAACCCCTGACCTTCTCAGTGTAAATGAGACGCTCTAACCAGCTGAGCTACGAGTCCATAAGTGCCATAGTACCATTTGGTATATGACTACCGTGCACCGTATGGTACGCGGTGCCGGGGAGAGGAGTTGAACCTCCACGCCTTTTGGGCACTACCACCTCAAGGTAGCGTGTCTACCGTTCCACCACCCCGGCTGGTGCCCCAAGGGAGATTCGAACTCCCACGCCATTTCTGGCACTGACTTCTGAGGCCAGCCTGTCTACCAGTTCCAGCATCGGGGCTAACTGTTTTAACTTTAATGTTTGAATTATAACAAGAACTGGTATAATATCCAAAAGTTTAAAATTTAATGGCAAGCGCTCAAACAAAAAAATATCCTTACCAGCAAAAAATAGTCACTTTTGGTGGGGGAACCGGACACTTTTCTCTACTTCGTGGTTTGGTAGAGCTAAATCAGCCTGAGTTAATTAGCGCTGTGGTGGGAACATGGGATAGTGGTGGTTCGTCGGGACGACTCAGAACAGAACTCGGTATCTTACCCCCGGGTGATCTCAGACAGTGTCTTTTAGCCCTGATGGAGGATTCAAAACAGCGGCAAGTGGCTTATAAATTATTTGAGGACAGACTTTTGGATGTAAAAGGTCCTTTAAAAGGTCACAGTATTGGAAACTTAATTACTGCCAAACTGGAACAAATTTATAAAGGACCAGACAGAGGTATTGAGGCTGAAAGAATGCTTTTTAGAATACGCGCCAAGGTCTTACCTGTATCTTTGACAGATCTACACCTTATAGCCCAGCTTCAAACAGGAAAGGAAATTACAGGAGAGACAAATATTGACCTCAGGGCAGATAAAAAAGACTATAACCCAAAAGAAAGGATTATAAGAATATATTTTGACACCAACGCAGATCCCAATCCTGAAGTTTTGGAAGCCATAACCTCAGCAGACAAAATTATTTTTTCGGCAGGAGATTTATACACCTCCGTCTTACCACATCTTTTGGTTTCAGGGGTAAAGGAGGCAATCAACTCCTCAAAAGCTAAAGTTATTTTGGTTTTGAACCTGATGACCAAAAAAGGAGAGACCGATTCATTTAAAGCATCGGACTACCTTAAAGCTTTCAATTACTACCTTGAAGATACTAATAAGATCAATTTTATAGTTGCAAACTCAAATTCGCTATCTTCGGACATTTTAAAATCTTATAAAAGAGAAGGCAAAGAACCTGTCAAGGTGGATGAAGAAAATTGCAAAAAGATTGCTCCAAGGCTAAAAATTATCAAAGCCCCCTTGGCTATCTATCATATCCGTGAGCACCTTCTCAGACACGATCCCCAAAAATTAGCCCAAACCATACTTGAGTTAGATTGATAGGGTTGACAAATTTACAAACTTCCATTTACTATCATTAACATAAATTTTAAGCAGATGGACACTAAAGCAACCCTGGTGGCAGCCTGGTTTGGAACTGCCTGGACCGCCCTGGTTTTTGCAACCGTATTTTTCATTTACTCATCAACCCCAAAAGTGGTAACATGGCAAACTCAGGATTTCAGATTGTATGCGGCTCTGCCTCAGAGGGGGTTTGAAACAGTAGACAACATCACTCATTCGGATGGTAGAGCCAAAATCGTGGAGAATTTTTTCCAAGGATATAAGTCACTTTTGGCCAATTATAGCGGCACTTTTATAAAGGTAGCCGATAAATATGGTTTAGATTATAGACTGCTACCCGCCATAGCCATGCAGGAATCAAACGGAGCAAAAAAGGTTATCAAAGATTCCAAAAATCCCTTTGGTTGGGGAATTTATGGTTCTTTGGTGGTAAAATTTACTTCCTGGGAAGAGGCAATTGAAAGAGTCGGCAGGTCTTTGAAAGAGGACTATTTGAATCAGGGATTGACCACTCCTCAAACAATTATGACCAAGTATAATCCTCCCTCTCTTACTAAAGGAAACATCTGGGCCAAAGGTGTTTCATCCTTTATGGAGCAGCTTCGTTAACCGTATTAAATCACGATAAAATCCTCCTAAACGGAGAATCATTGAATCAATAATTTTCCTCTTAAAGCTTTTTACCTCTTCTGCAGCTTGTTGCCAAG
>JACOYE010000017.1 GCA_016182045.1 Candidatus Microgenomates bacterium | reverse complement strand
TTGAAGGGGCTTCTCGCAAGAGAGGCCTTTTCTTTTTGTTAAAAAAGCCTTAAGCTCCCTGCCATTTCCAAAAGAACATCCTCGAAAAGCTTTACATCTTCTTTTTCGTCGAGTTGTTGGTAGACAATGGCAATTGGAATCTCTGAGTCAAAAATTAAATAGGTAATTTTGGTAAAGCCCCTTGACAACTGTCCATTTTCGGTGGTAGTTGCTTTTATCTTTTGAACTGGCCTGTCATTGATCTGGATGCTTTCTGAGGACAGGACATTTTGGAAATCATTGGGGTTTTGATAAAACTTGAGCGTTTCTTGCCAATCGGCCGTGTTGATAATCTCTATTCTGATCGGACTAATAAAGAAGGAGGTATCGGCCGGGACGACAAAGGAATAGGGCGCAAAAAAGACACACTTTTGCGAGTCATTGTTGTAAGTAGTGAACCAATCTTTAGGGTAGGCAAGTTCATATCCCCAGAATGTGTTTGAACACAATTTTACAAAGGAGGAAATGACTTTGCCCGATTGAATATCGGCATAGGGAACTGGTGACTCAACTGGTCTTTCAAGTGAATTTTTTCCTCCGGATGTGTTCTCTTTGAATTTAACAATGTTCCCGAAAACAGAATATTTGCCCAAGAGATAAAAACCGAGTGCATAACAAATTAAAAGAATCAGAATACCACTAAGCTTAAGATGGTGTTTAAAACTAGTTAGTGTCACACAACCTACCTCTTAATTAAGGATAGGTTTGCGAGCTTTGACTGTCAAATTATCGGGGAGACGGGTGCGTGTTTTACCCCGATGCGGGAACTCCTGTGTCTCCAGGAGAACTACCAGGGTCTCCCGTTGGAGGAGGTGGCGGTAACTCCTGATCAACACTGCCTCCGCCAGTGGGTCCCGCAGGTTCTGGCTCTGGTTCGGGCTCTGGTTCTGGTACGGGAACAGGGCCTTGAGTCGGCTCAGGTACTAGAGGCGTCTGAGGGGTACCTTGGTCATTGGCTGCTGGCGGATTCTGACTTTGGTCAACTCCGCCTTGGTCATTAGGGTCCATTGTTTTCCTCCTTTTTTTAATTTTAACAAAAGAATTCAGCTCTTTGTAAACCCCCCAAAAATCAAAAGATTCTTGAGCCAACTGGAAAAGAATAATAAATCCGGTATCCCTGATCCGGGTGGCTCTTGCGTAGAGAGTTCAACAAATTTTGATTTGAGAGAGTTTTGCTGAATTCTAACTGGAGCCAATTTTGACAGATTTTGCTTCAAATCGATAATTTTCAGTCTTTCCTGAAGAAATTTTTCGGAGAAGCTTTCATTTTCTAGTTTGGCTCCGATTAATATCTGGTAGGCTTTTTCAAGCTGAGTTGGATTTTGAGAATTTTCTTCTCCTTTTTCCTCAAGGGCTTTTATGATATTGTCGGAGACTAAAACTATCTGAGACAAATAGGCAATTTGGGCATCATAATATGGACGATATTCCCGGGGAACAGTCAGCGATGAAAGATTCTCAAGAGTCGAGTCAGCCTCCACCTTAATTTTTTGGTAATAAGAAATTATCTCGTTTTGGTTTGCGTTTTGCCAGAGTGCTTCATTGGTAAAGATAGGCAAAAAGAACTGGGCTCCGGAAGCCATTACCATCTCTTTTGCAAAATGATTACTCTTGTAAAGATCGTTGAGTAATTTTTCTGTCTGCGAGTAATAATTAATTAACTCCCCATTCAATTCCAAATAAGCCTCGGGAATCCCTTTTTGATTCAAGAGTTCTTTTTGAAAAGTAACAGTTTTGGTTGTCTGTTCGATCGTTGCCAAGAGTTTCTCGATATCATCGAGACTGACAAAAAACCCGTAAGCGGAAGATGTAGCCTCTTTAACCCTGTCAATCACTTCAATTTTTGCTCCGGCAACACTGAAAATGTTGAGAAGCTCATCTAATGACTGTTCAGTTGTTATGAAACCACCACTGGCGATTTCCAAATAATGTCTTTCGCTCTGGATGGCGGGTGCTTTGAGCTGAAAGAACAAAATAAAGGCAGATATTGCCCCGAGGACAACCAAAAACAAGATTACAGTCATCATGGATATTTTCTTATGTATCGATTTTTTGGATCTTGCCTGTAGGTGTCTAAGGTATTCCCGATAAGAGTGGTTGGACATCTATTCCATTCTAACTCTAAACGGGCTTTTTTGACCAAACAAAATACCTGCAAAAAAGATAGCCACCTGAGAATCCTGCCGTGTGGGCAATGTAGGCGATGCCGCCTGTTGAAGCTGTAGCTACTAGAATTGAGGCAACGCCGTTGAATGCTTGGGTAATAAACCAATAAATAAGCATAAAACCTGCGGGCACAGCAATAATAAAGGGCAGCCCAAATACTGGAATAAGCGTGTCAACAGTGTTTCGGGGGAAAAATCTAAGATAAGCTCCTAAAACACCAGCAATTGCCCCGGAAGCACCGATCATTGGCAGGCTTGAATCGGCAATAAAAATGTATTGGACAAAACTGGCTGTCACCCCGCAAAAAATATAAAAGACAAAATACTTAAAGTGCCCCATTAGGGCCTCAACATTATCTCCAAAAATCCAAAGGAACCACATATTGGAGAGGATATGTAAAAATCCGGCGTGAAGAAAAAGCGAAGTTATAAATGGTTTGAGAGTTCCGAGTAGCAAAAAATTAACATTTTGCGGAATGAGGGCATAGTTGGCAATAAATAGATCGAGGTCTGGCGCAAAAAGTTCCTGAACAAAGATATAGATAGTAAAAATAATTAGACCTAGGTTGACAAAGGGAAACTTGCGAGAAGTTCGACTGTCGCGTATCGGAAACACATTTTATATTTTAGGCTAAAGATTAAAAATTGCCAAATTGGCTCTTGAAGTTCGGGTTTTTTTCGGGTAATATTGGCTTGGTGATGGCTTACGAGACATTAATTGATGAACGAGTAAATGTTTGGGTATTTTTTAAACCTTCAAAATCAGGGTCAATCATCCCAATTGCCATGAGCTGGCATAAGCGCTTAATTAAATTTCAAGGGGTTATTTTTACGACAACCCTCAAAATTGGCGAAGTCAAATTAATTAACCTGGTTTGCCGAGCACAAGGAGCAAATTTTGAACTTGAATACAATACCGACACTCATCTTTGGAAACTCAAAAAAGTAATGCCGAGAGAATAACAATTGATAAGTAACAATTAACATATGTCAAATGTCAGAACCATTCTGCATGTAGATTTGAATAGCTTTTTTGCAACTGCCGAACAGCAAGCCAATTCTTACCTTCGAGGTAAACCCGTTGGAATTCTGAAAGCAATTGGCAGAACCTGTGTGATCGCCGCCTCGATTGAGGCTAAAAATTGTGGTGTTCAAACAGGGATGAACGTTTTTGAAGCAAAGAAACTCTGCCCGAGGATTCTTTTGGTACCTGCTGATTTCGACAAATATCAAGATATTACTTACCGATTTATTAATATTTGCCAAAATTATTCCCCAAATTGTGAGGTTTTTTCCCTGGATGAGTGTTTCATTGATGTCACGGAGACTGAAAAATTTTGGAGTAATGCCTTTAATATCGCCTTTGAGATTAAAGAGAGATTAAGGACCGAAATTGGCGACTGGATAACTTGTTCAATTGGCGTCTCCTATAATCGGCTTCTGGCTAAGCTTGCCTCAGCTCAAATTAAGCCCGATGGTCTTTTTTGGATAACGCGCGATAATACTTACGAAATTCTGGATAGATCTAATTTAATGGATGTATGTGGCCTCGGATGGGGTTTATATAAACATCTAACAATGCTGGGCATTGATAACTTCTCAAAACTTAGAAGGTGCTCTTTGCAATTTTTGCGTAAGCATTTTGGTCCATATTGGTCAGTGCATCTTTACAACTTGTCAAGAGGTATTGATTATTCGCCACTAATTGCGATAACAGAAATCGCTGACGCCAAAAGCGTAAGCAGAACTTATACTACTCATCGCAATCTATATGAAAAGGAAGAAATTAGGCAATTGATACGCAACCTTGGTGAAGAAGC
>JACOYE010000022.1 GCA_016182045.1 Candidatus Microgenomates bacterium | reverse complement strand
AGTGTTATTAGGGCTTGTCCTTTTTGGTTTAACATATTTATCTTGTTCCAATTGTGGTGGTAAAACTTTTAGTCTGGTTAATTCCACCTTGTCTGATGACTTTACTCTTTACGACCAAATTCACCCGAACAGTATTTTTGCCACCAGCATTCCCTAAAGTTTTAAAATTTAAATTAGAAACAGTGGTATTTGCGCTGTTAAGTGCATTTTTTTCACCTGTGCCATTATCCGTTAAAGTTAAATTATTATCCCCATCTAACTCATAGGTGTAATTATTATCACCAATAATGTGTAGGGATGTTCCTGATGATCCCAGGGGGGGAGTGATAATGGCTGAGTCATCGTGTATATCGTTAGTCAATCTGGTCAGAATATAGCCTCCGTCCTGAGAAACAGCAGAGGTAGCCTCAGACTCTAAACGAACAGCAATTGTTGAGCCAAAAAGCTGCATTAAGGGAATAAGCAATACGGAAAAAAGGCCCATATATAAAAGCAGCTCAATCAGGGTGAACCCTTTAATATTTCTCATAGTGAATAGTTAAACGTAATGTCATAAAGAGTTGGTGTCTGGCTAAAGTCGCCGCTGGTGGAAAGAATTGCTTTATATCTAAGGCATTGCCCGCTGGTGCCTAGTGGAAGGGCCCCAGGAGGAAGGGGGATAAAATCACCGCTGGAAAATATCACCCCGCTACAGCTACCACTAATGCCATCTTTGACAGCTACTGCAAATTCAATATTTGTTGGAGCGGGGAGATCGGTAGTGACTGAGAAGCTATTAAATATAACCTCTTTTCCGGCATCAAATGTCTGGGATTGAAATACACCTGAAGAAGCATATAGCCCCCCTCCTGAACCCGAACCTCCTGCAATCACCTTAAGTTCTTTCCCGGCATCCGGTGTGACAATAAAAGAATAGGCTGTTCCATCTTGCAAAACCGAGGATACCCCATTGATACCAAAATTAAAATTCAATCCCGCACACTGAGAAGGGTTAGTTTCATCCTCAAGTTTTAGGACTTGGTATTCTTTGCCGCTCCACTGATCTCCAACTATGATGGCCCGTTTGTCTGTCTCAATCACAGTTAATCCGGTAGGGTTTAATCCCCCTGTATCGAAACTGCCTAAAGTTGGGTGGCTATTGCCTCCTTTGGTGGTGATATCAATAATGAAAAATTCTTTTTGTGAATCTGAATTTGCCGTAACCAGATAAGCCCTTGTTCCTGAACTATTTATAGAAACATCTTTGGCAGCCTTCCCATCAACTGTTGCTCTACCAACAAGTGTTATATTATTTGGATTACTAATATCTATTATATTAAGCTGATTTGATAAGTTGCCAATGGCAACATAGGCAAACTGGCCGACCACCACAACTCTGTTTCCCACCCCATCAAGGGTGACCCCGTCTGAATCCAAAATTGGACGTGAGCCGTTTTTTGAGGAAAGGTCAAAATTATACAGCTTATTTTCAACTGTGACGTAGCCAATATTATTTGCTGCATAAACACTGATCCCATCTCCATTACCCGGAGCATTAAAAAATCCCACTTCTTGATCAGAAGTAAGATCCACCACAACTATTTCCTTACTGTTTGTATCTGTGGCAACATATCCAAAATCTCCCTCCACAAAAACACCATTAGTCTTATAACCATTGGCTGTACCACTTAAGATGGGATTGGCAGGATCAGAAGTATTAACATCTGCCAAAGAAACTCCTGAGGAGTTTTCCCCTGTACCAATAAATACTCTGCCAACTTCTGCACTAATTGCCAAAGCAACTCCCTGTTTTGGCAAATTCATTTCAGAGACAAGATTGTTAGAGGGGTTGCACCAATCTGCTGCCCCACCCGGTCCTAAAATCACTTCTCCACCAGATGTATTGGTAATTTCTATACTTGGGCCATATGTACCATTGTTAAACTGAGCCTCCGTTGTTTCAACATAACCTTCATTGGTATTGCGAGTTAGATACTGTATCGAGGTAATTGAGGAAGGGATGGGATTACCCCAGCTGAGGGTGGTGGTGACTTTTTTGGTGGATGGATCATCGGTTCCACCGCTTGTGACAATATTTCCATCAGCATCTCTTAAAACATCCTCAATTGTTAATGATCTGGTAAATCCGTCAGCTGTTGTTTCCGCTCCGGCTGCCAGTATCCAGGAAGATCCTGAAATTTTGGGATGACAAGGACATACAGTGGTAACAAATGCTTCCCAGCCACTTTCTCTTACTTGTCTGACTGCTTCTTGTGCTTCTTCAACCAAAGCTGTTGCTTGAATTCTTTGTTCCTGCTGAGCCCTTCCACCTCTGGCGGCCACAAAGCCTGTTAAAAGAGCTGGAAAAAGGATGGCTGCCAAACCAATGGTGACAAGCAGTTCCACAATTGATAATCCTTTTTGGTTAGTTAACATCTTTAACAACTCCTAACTTGTTAACTGTTAAAGTTTGTTGTTCTCCGCCAGCAGAATTGGTGATGGTAATAGTATGTTCACCATCTACCTCACCACTGGTTTTAGAAAAAACAATTTCATTTCCTGGATAAGTTGTAGATACAGAAATTGGATCCTCTAGAGTTACAGTAAAGTCTCCAGGTGGTACATAATTTGAACCTTTAAAAAGAGTGTATGAATTTGATGAGGTAAAATGAATTCCAAAACTTCCACCACCATTTGCACCACTCATGGCTTTCATTTGTTGAGATTTAAGATCGGCAATTAAAATATCAGAAACTGCTCCCAAAGAAGTATTTTGCTGAACTCTTACCAAATTTATGGTGGTAAGCCCCAACAAAATCGTAGCTATCCCAATAACAATCAGTAACTCAACTAAGGTTAAACCTTTCATTTTATCTTGGGCTAACCTGGCCAATCAGGTTATAGATGGGGGCAATAATAGAAAGCATCATCCCTCCCACTAAAAGACCCACAACAACTAACATGATCGGTTCCAAAACAACAGTTAAAGTTTTAAGAGAGTTGGTAACTCTGTAGTCTAAGTATTCTGAAATATCCTGCATTGATTTATCCAAAGTTCCTGTTTTCTCCCCAGCCTCAATGATTTTAACCATCACACCTGGAAAAATTTTCTTGTATTTTTTAAAAGCTACTGATAAATTTTCTCCGGAAGAAATGGTTTCTTTGGCAAAAGCAATAGATCTGGCAATCTCAGGTTTTTGCACAACATCCTCAGTTAATTCCAGAGCATTGGTGATGGTAATCCCCGAGCTTAAAAGTAAATACATGCTTCTTGAAAAACGGGTCAGATCAATTTCTCTAAAAAGGGTTGAAAGAAGAGGCAGGGGGTAGAATAAAGAAAGTAGCCACCGTCTCTTTTTTTGATATAAAAGGTACACCCCTATGCATAAAAGAATTATCCCCAAAATAACAGGAATGGTGTAAGTTAAAAGAATATGGGAAATATAAAACATTACCTTAGTGGGTAAGGGTACGTCAACTCTTAAACGGGAGAAAACGCTGGCTATCTTTGGCACGGCCACAACTAAAATAAGAGTAAGTATTCCCACCATCACCAAAAGGACTAATACCGGATAAGTCAAGGCAGATCTTATTTTGTCATTAAATTCCATTTGTTTTCTAATTTCTCCTCTGAGATCTTTGAGAGTGGTAGCTAACTGTCCTGCTTCCTCTGCTCCCCGGATGATATTGACTGTGACTTTATCAAAAACATTGGGAAATTTGGCAAAGGAGGTATTCAGATGCTTGCCTTGCAAAAGATCTGCTCTTGCTTCCTCCAGTATTTTTTTAGAACCTCCCTTGCTATCTTCTAAAAGGGCCTCAATTGAGGGCAGTATTGCGATGCCTGCTGAGAGCATGGTTGATAAGTTACTGATAAGGCTCAGTTTCTCTGTATTGGATAAAGAAATCTTATAAGGTTTCATAGGGATTCTACCTTGGTTACTCTCAAAACTTCCTCAACAGTTGTAATACCCAAAATAGCCTTCTCTAGCCCGTCATCAAGCATGGTGGTCATCCCCTCTAATGCGGCCTCTTTCTTGATTGTATCGGAATCATTTTTTTCTATGATCAACCTTTTGTTTTTTTCCGATATTTCCATCACCTCAAATATGCCTATTCGGCCGCTATAACCTGTCAG
>JACOYE010000021.1 GCA_016182045.1 Candidatus Microgenomates bacterium | reverse complement strand
GCCCCCGCAACCGATTCGACTCGTCCCGATTTTATCGGGACTCGCTCACGGTTATAACCGGCTTAATTTAACATAAAAGATTCATGTTTAGAAGTCGAATCAATATTGGCCAAACAAATAATCTTGCACAAGGATTAACAGGAATTGCCTCAAAAATTAAATCTAAGATAGATCAAATTGAGGCTAAGTTAACATAACTTTATGAGCGAACTGGAAGAAAATAGAGAAGAACAAGAAGAACAACTTGAAACCTTTAGAGCTAACTTTAAATATGGCATAGATGAGATGCTGGAGTTAGCTGATTTCTTATTTGATATACCAAAACCACTTGATCCCTATTCAATGGGATTTGATGAAAGAGCAATAGATGAATTAAGTGATGAGGAAAAAGCAGTAGCAAAGCAAGTTATTTATCATAAGTTTGGTTTAAACCCCGATAGAATAGATGAAGCCAGAATAAGAACCTATACTACAAAAGCTGCGGAAGATTCTAAAGTTCCAGGTGAAATAAAGGTAGATGTGTTTAAAACTAACCAAGAAAATCTATTCCTTCAGGAACTAACTTTTCAGGACGGCCATAAAAGTTGGGTAATTGGACCAGATCAAAATATTTAATCCCTACCTAGAAGTTCTAATAATTTAAGTTTAACTTGTTTCTCAATGGTTTTATCATAGGTGTATCTAAATTTTTTAGATACCTCTTTTGTGACTCTAGAAAAAATTTCTATTATTTCCAATAATGCTTTTTTAATCTGGTCTTCATTATAATTTGGGTTTATCTTTTTTAGTAAAGCTATATGCTCATCACTTAAAAATTTTTCAATCCTTTTATTACTTTCCAAAAGTAAAATATTGGGATCTTGTAATAGTTCCCATAATTTAATTAAATCTGACTGAATAACCCTTAAAGCACTAATAGTATTCCACAACTCTCCTTTTCTATAATACTGAGCAGCTACTACACCCATATACCAAAAGTCTAAAACTCTATCCTGGAATAATTTTTCAAAATCAATTGTGTTAGGTCTACTATTTAAAACTTTTTCTAGCTCACCATTCGTTTTATCAATTAACACCTTTACCTCCTGTGCTTCTGGTCTGGTAAAAGTATTTGGTAGCTCATTTAACTCTACTACAGGTAACTCAAGTCTAAAAAGGTCGCTAAATAGCGTAGAAAATCCTGCCCATTGGTTATTATATGAAAAAATTACCTCTCCTAAACTATTAACCAAATTCGGTAAAGATCTCTTAAATTCTTCAGCGGTTCCGTCATCAACTACGATATAGCTCTCTATATCTGAATATTCGTCTGCTTGATAGATTGTTTCTCTAGCTTGAGATCCAACTAAAACATAAGCTACAACAGAAGGATTTTTATTTAATTTCTCAGTTAGCTTGGTAATTATCTCTTTTGGTTTAGACATAGATCAATGTTACCACATTGAAAATTTCTAATCCTTCGATAAACTCAGGATAGGTGTCCTGCAGCCCCCACAACATTTCGACTACGCGAAGCGAAGGAGAAATGTCCTGAGCGATGGTGAGCGTAGTCGAACCAGAGTCGAAGGGCTAAGTTTAGATTGTTCCCCGCTTCGCTCAATGCGGGCACTTCGACTCCTAACTCTGATAAAATATTTCTATGTGGTATGTTTATATCCTACTTTGTGAAGATGGTAGTTTATATACTGGATATTCAAATAATGTTAAGCAAAGGTTTTCCGATCATAAAGATGGTAAAGGTGGTCGTTTACTTAAATTTGTAGTATAATTCATCTGTATGAATCTTTATATCATGTGTGGTTTAGCCTTTTCAGGTAAAAGTACACTAGCAAGAAAAATTGCTGAGCAAACTGGAAGTAAAAGAATTGCTTTTGACGAGTTATGGGTTGAAAAAGATAAAGAACAACCAGTACCCAAGGGAGATGAAGGGTGGAAATTTATTAGGTTAGTGGGTCAAAAAGAAGTGGCTAAGGCTCTTCAAGCTGGCCAAGATGTAGTTTATGATGATAACAATGTTAGGTTTGAGCACAGAGAGGAATTGAGGGAAGTTGCTAGAAGATTTGGTGCAAGAGCAGTGACAATTTATCTAAAAACACCAATGGAGCTGATTAGAGAAAGGGAGGCTGCTAACAGATCTACAGGTGAAAGACATGAGGTAGAGCCAGCAAACTTTCAAAAAGTAGTAGAACAAATGCAGATACCAAGACCAGAGGAAAATGTTGTGGAATTTGCTCCAAGTAGTGATTTAAATGAATTCATTCAAAGATTGAAATAGGGATTTCAGTCACTGAAATAGAAATTTCTAATCCTTCGATAAACTCAGGACAGGTGTCCTGCAGTCCCCGCAACCAATCTGTAACTTGTTTTTTACAACTTAACCTGTTATAATGTTTCCATCCTAAAATGCCAATAAATTCAAACCATCGCAACATTAGCCTAGCCTCCCAGCAAAAAATGGAAGAGCGCGAAACATGGCATAAACTGGTAGTTAAAGTAATCTGCTGGAAAGACGGCCTGCTGCAGGATAAAATCACCCCCAAAGAATGGACCACCTACTGCCAGTCTATGATTAAAACCAACGTTAGTGCGGGCAAACAAAAAGTAATGGAAAATCTAAAACAGCTTCAGCAAATTATTAAGGAACACAACGGCTTTGCCTAAATTTACTTAAAAAAAACTTTAAACCAGCCTAGCCAATTTGGTAATTTTATTTCTTCTATTTTTTTGGTTAGACCCAAAACAGCATCGATTTTATCTTGAGGAATTATTACCAAAGTCTCTCCTTCTTTTGTAAGCCCCAACTTATTGCGAGCCTCTTTTTCAATAAATTCAGGAGTTTTTATTTCATCCAGCTTGGATTTTAGTTCTTTATTTTTTACTTCCAGTTTATGTAATTTTTCTATAGTATCCTGGAATCTTCCTTCAGCCCTTAAAGCATTCGCAATTTGGCCAATGATGTTGTAGCTAAAAATCAAAACAACTATTGATAACAATATCAAAATAAGTTTTTTTTTCATAATAGGGTCTTGACAAAGTTGTCCTATAACCTTAAAATATAGCCTAATGACAACATTATCCGAAGCTCATCAGCAATTTATCGAACATTTACAAGGCCGTTCCCGGGCCAATGCTACTATTCTAGCTTATGGCAAGGATATTGAGCAACTGGTTATTTATTTAGGCACTTTAAGCAAAACTTCGCCCGGCGATGTTAACCTGGAAGATCTGCAAACTTTTATGGATAAACTGGCCAAAGAATCCTATACTGCTAAATCCATCTCCCGAAAAACCAATTCTGTTAAAACATTTTTTAAATTCTTGAAATCAACCAAAGCAATCACTGCTGACCCGTCAGGTGATTTACTGCATCCTAAATTTAAAAATAAGCCTCCAAGGATTTTGTCTAAGATGGAATATAGAGCCTTGCGTGATGCAGCCCGGGCTGATACCAGAATTTTTGCCATTATTGAGTTACTTTTGCAAACCGGAGTCAGAATCGGCGAACTGGCCAGCTTGCGGGTAGAAGATGTTAATTTTACGGAAAATTCCTTGCATATTCCTCAAGCTGAAGGCACTGTGGAACGCACAATTCCTCTAAATAAAGCGGCTAGCGAGGCTGTCCAAAAATATTTAGGAATAAGGCCCAAATCCCCCTCTCATACTCTATTTATTACTAAAACCGGCAAACCCCTGCTGATTAGAAATATTAGGACTGCCATTGACAGATACTTTAGAATTGCCGGTATTAAGCAAGCTAAGGTTAATGATTTAAGGCACACTTGGGTAGCAACACAACTGGAGGCTGGCATGTCAATAGTGACCATTGCCAAGCTGGCCGGACACAAAAGACTTACTACTACGGAAAAGTACTTACAATTTATCCAAGGCCAAACCAATGGCCCCAAAGTTGAACTGGAAGAGCTTTAAACTAAATAAACAAGTGTTCCCGGCTTTGTGGGATGACTCACTTTTAAGCTTGTTTGTCCAAAATTTTTCACCCCCCTCCTTGTCCACCGAAGCTTTTAAGCGAAGGCGGATCGTTTCTTGGTAGGCCCGGAAGGAATCGAACCCTCGTCAAGTGTGTATAAGACACCCGCTTTACCACTAAGCTACGGGCCTGCGAGTGAATTATATTACAATCTGGCCCTTTGGGCAATTTCTACTTCGGTGGTGGCCCGATCACGGCCGTATTTTAAGCGGGACAACTCCCTGATGGCCTGCCCCACCTGGGGTTTAACCATGAGCTTCCATTTCACCATATCTTTGGTAGTATCCATGGAAAAAGGCACCACCGGCTCACCACGGACTTGAGTTTTTACATAAACATGCCGGGCTTCGATATTAACCAAATCATTTTCCGTAAAAGTGGGGGCAAACTCATGCTGAAGGAAATTGGCGTCTGTCACCCCCACCCTAAAAGCTACCAGCGTACCCACGTTACCAAAAACCGCGTTTTTAAGTTCTTCCCCTATTTGGCCTATAAACTGATTAGCCACAATTAAATTGAGTTTATATTTTCTGGCTTCGGATAAAATATCGGCAAAAGTTTCTGTGGCAAAATTTTGAAACTCATCAACATATAGGTAAAAATCCCTTCTTTGCTCTTCCGTCACATCAGAGCGGGACATGGCTGCTGCTAAAATCTTGGGAACTAAAACCAGCCCCAGGAAATTGGAATTTTCCTCGCCGATTTTACCTTTGGAAAGATTAATAATCAGAATTTTACCCTCATCCATGACTTTGCGCATATCAAATGAGCTTTGGGATTGCCCGATAATATTCCTCATCATTTTATTAGTAACAAAACGGCCAAATTTGGATACGGTATAATCCAGCACTTCTGATTTATGAAAATCGGTGGTCTGGGCAATCTGGTCTGTCCAGTAGCGGCGAACCACAGGATCAGCCACATGCGGCAAAAGCTCCTGCAAAAAATTGGCGTCTGTCATAATCCTCATTACCTCCACAAAAGTATTGCCAGCTACAGACATGGCTGTTAACATGGCATTCCGCACTCCATGCTCAAAACGGGGGCCGATAATACCAGTTTTATTGGGATCAAACAGTTTATACATCAGGCCAATAATAGAAGTGACGACAAAATGCTTTTGCTCCTCGGAGTATGCCTCCAGCATGTTCATACCAAAAGGCCGCTCCAAATCCCCCGGGTCAAAATAAATCACATCCTCAGCCCGCTGGGGCGGGATTAAGGAAAGAAGCTCTTCTGCCGCATCTCCGTGGGGATCAATAAAAGCAAGTCCTTTCCCGGCCATAATATCCTGAATCATCAGGCTTTTTAAAAGCTCGGATTTACCCGTACCGGTTCTACCAATAATATACATATGCCGACGGCGATCGTCTTCGGATAAATAAACCGGTCTGGTGATACCTCTAAATATTGACCTGCCCAAATATAAACCTTCGGTGGGGATTTTTTCCGGTGCCGGCGCCCGTTTGGATGGCAGCCAGTCAATATGGGGAGTGGTGATATTTTTATTGGGCAGATGAAAAACAGAAGCCAACTCGTCCGATGTTAAAACAGACAATTTATTAAACTTAGGCATGTAGCGATAGATAAAATCTGTCATAAAGCCTTTTTCAGAATAGACTTTATCACCGGAAAAGCCATTATATGACCCGCTTAATTGCTCAAAACCGGAGCGGATATTAGCTAAATGAGCTTTGGCCATCTCTGTGGAAGTAGAAGAAACCGCAATCCTGATAGCCACATCAAAACCCGGGCGGGATAGCTTTCCCTCCACAGCCTCTATTTGCTTGGTATCGGGCGGAGGCTTGGGGTTATCCGGCTTCCCTGGATCTTTTTCTTTTTTCAGCCACTTTTTACCAAAATCTTTCCAACTATTATCACTTGGCGCAACAATCATCTGTATTGCCGCTCCCTCACCAAGCTGCATCTTGGCTAAAGCAGAGGTTAAAGAAGACAGCGGATCGGTTGGCAAGTCTTTAAAAGTTTTAACAGGGAAGTAATTGGGATTTCTAAGTTTAAGCAGAGTATAAGCGGTTTGCCCGTTTTCGGAAAAAATATTATATTCGGGCACTTCTTTGATTTCGGCATCAGGGTAAGCTCCGTTGAGCTGTTTTTCCACCATATCCTGATGGTCTTTATGACAGGATACATAAAATTTAATTGATTCATGAAGAGCCACAATTTCAAAAGAAATGTGGGGCTGGGCAAAAAAAGCCTTATTTAAAAATCCTGCGGATTTTTTCAAAGAGGCCAGTGTTGCAAAAAACTGCTCGGCCGCATCAATTTTAATCTCATTATCCCTGGGGACTGTTACCTGCAGCAGGACAAACCGCAAAGATCTTTTTTCGCGGTCGCGATATTTGATAGTCCCCACAATAAATTTCCAACTGAAACGTGCCAAAATGGCCAAAATTAAAAACAGTGCCAAAAACATTGCCACTGATATAAAAATTGCTGTTAAATTTAAACTATTTTGGGTTACTTCCATAAATTATTTAATTGCCACAACTTCGCCGGGCTGCCTCTTTTTTAATAATCTGTCAACAAATTCCCCTAAAAATCCTCTTGAAGGAGTGGTTCTTGCTTTGGAGGATCCGGTAGTTGCATCTCCCACTGCTTGTCCAATTCCATAAACAAGATCTCCGGTATCAACAGGCAGGACATCTTTAATTTCAACAGGTTGACCCGCATTATTTAAACTATCTGAAATTCCTTGAGCTGTTTCTTGGTCTACTTGGGCAGTTTCTCCCATGAAGATAGTATATCACTTGTAAATTACTTTTCCCATAATCTGTTCTCTGAAAATTGCTCCAAAATGGCGGGAATCAATACTTTCTTTCTTGTTATCACCTTCAACTTCAACCAAAATTTGACGACTCGCCCGGCATAGCCTTGGCGAAGCGGGGTCGTTAATTTTTGTCACTCGTTTAACCATTTCCTTACCATCATGCTTAATAACCACCACATCCCCTACTTTTGCCTTACCCCAGTTAAAAGTTAAAACTTCCTGACCTTGTTTTAGAGTAGGAAGCATGCTATTTCCATAAACTTTGAATTTAGAGATGGGAGGTTTCATTAAAAATACCGGCAATTTTATCAACCGACTCCACCAGATCTTCCGCTTTAACTTCGTCCACTGCTCTTTTATTATCAGAGCATAATTTGCAGGTTTTCCAGATTAATTCATGCAGATCAGGAAATTTTTTCAGATGCTCGATCTTAAAATAATCAGTCCAAAGTATTAAAATCTCTCTTTTGCAAATTTCGGCATGTTGTTCTTTAACAGAAACCATTCTGACAAAGTTATTTCTGGCTTGCAACTCTTCTGGGGAACCAGGTTCAGCTTTAATCTCTTTTAATTTTTGCACCATTTTTAAAACTGTCTGGGCTGCAATTTGGGCCGGTTTTGGATCATAAATCCCGCAAGGAATATCACAATGGGCAAAAACCGGTTTTGAAGGAAGAAATTTAATTAGCAAATCCAAAATCTTCATAATTAAATTATAGATTTTTTTCTATGCAAAGACAATAACCCCAAAGCTATAAATGCCAGTACGGACATATTTATCGACTTTTTTGTTTTAAGATTTCAAAACTCACAGTCTTATCCCTAATGAATTGCCTTAAATATGCTTTTATTATACTACTTAAAGCGTCAAAGCTGGCTTTGAGTAAGTCTTTCTTTAATCCACATTCTGACCAATGTGGTTGGTCCTATGCCTAACCGATCTGCCCTCTGGGACAATTTTTGAATATCATCTGACTCAAATCTGATAGTCAGAGTATCAGTTTTGGGAGCACGATGAAAACCTGCCTTGATATCTCTTCCAAAAACTTCCACTGCGTCATGGGTATCCCAAAAATTAGCCTCCTCTTCCAAGGTTTTAAATGGCTTCATTGGTTTCATTGTCCCCTTTTTAACAAATTTAACTTTCATTTTTTATTCCCTTCTCAAATTTTTCCTGATACAATAACTTTTCCTTTTTCTTAGCATCTCTTGCTGTCACTAATCCGTACTTATTTCTTCCCTTTCTTTTACCTATTATTACTGTTAGCAATCTATTATTTAATGTCTGGCCGGTTATTAAAACTCTACTTTCTTTACCTTCGCCAATAGCATAATCTCCAAATACAACTTCTAAAATTTCATCCACGCTCACATTATGCTTTGCTATATGTTCCGGCCTATCTTCTTCAATTATTAACTCATCAATAACAATATCCATTGTACTACATTGTCTTACAGAAATCAATATTACTTCTTCTCCCTATAATCTCTCGTACTGGTTAATACTACTAGAGGTTTTCCTGATCTGGTAATTAAAATTTTCTTTCTACCAAAATGGACTTCATTTAGAATTTCTGCAAAATTCTGCCTGGCATATTTGGCAGTCACTGTTTTCATTAAAATTATTGTAAAATTTCCAGCCAACAAATGCAAATTGTGTACATTTGATACACTTTGTGCCTATTGACAAATCTGTTGAAGACAG
>JACOYE010000006.1 GCA_016182045.1 Candidatus Microgenomates bacterium | reverse complement strand
AAGATACAGATGAACAATTTTCTAAAAAAGTTAAAGTTAATGGGGTGCCCAGAAGGGTAGTTGATTATATTGGAAATTTTCCGGCAGTAATTTTTTATCCATGGGATATTAATATGGTTTCAGGTTCTCCCAGCCTTCGTAGATGGCACTTGGATATGGCTTTGGCCCAAGTGGACTCTCATTATAAAAAATCTTTGACTTTGTATGAACAGGTTTTAACAAGTAGAAACAGAGTTTTAAAAAGAATTAGGGAAGGGCAGGGGAGGCTAGATGAGTTGGATTTTTGGACAGGAGAGTTAATTAAGTACGCAGAAGTGGTTTCAACCCTTAGGGTTATTTATCTTTGAATATAAACAAAGTTTCTTAAATAAAGAAAGATTAATAGAATATAATGGCAGGGAAATACAAGCCAGTGTAACTCTAATTGGCCCGCATCGAGATGATTTTGTACTCAACTTGAATAATCGAAATTTAGCCCGTTTTGGTTCAAGAGGGGAACAAAGATTGGCCACGCTAGTTTTTAAGCTGGCTACCTTGGAATATATGGCTTTAACTTTAGGCAAGAGGCCAATTTTGCTGCTTGATGATGTTTTTTCAGAGCTGGATGCAAATCACCGGGCCCATGTGGTGGAAGTTGTCTCCCGCCAGCAAACCCTAATTGCCACAGTGGAACTGGAAAACCTCCCCAAAAAATTCTTAAATTCAGCCAGGATTTTAAGGGTAGAGGAGGGGAAGATTACTTGACAAACTAAGTACTTATATATACAATATATATACATTATGGCTCTGCCTAAATTAACTAAGACAACCGGTTTCCAATGGGACGAGGCCAATATTGCCCATATTGCCAAGCATAATGTATTACCGGAGGAAGCAGAGGATATATTCTTTGATGAGAATAATATACGGGATGAAGATTTACAGCATTCAAGCGATGAAGAAAGATTTTTAATTATCGGGAAAACAAAGAGAGGAAGGTTGCTTTATCAGATATTTACTATTAGGGAAGATAAAATCAGAGTGATCTCGTCTCGCGATATTAATAAAAAGGAGGTGAAATTATATGAAAAAGAAGCTAGTAGTTCCTAAATTTAAAAATGAAGCGGAAGAAGCAGATTTTTGGGCCAGTATTAATCTGATTGAGTATTTTGAACCTTCAGATTTCAAAAGAGGGGTTTTGTTCCCCAACCTGAAAAGAACCAAACGCTTAATTTCTATCAGATTTCCCGAAGAATTGATAAGTAAAGTTAAAGATAAAGCCTCTAGGCTGGATGTGCCGTATCAAAGTTTAATTCGCCAGTATGTCCAGCAGGGAGTAGCCGGATAAATTAAATTCCTCCAGGATTTTAAGGGAAAAGGAAGGGAAAATTCAATTATAGACAAGTAATATCTTTTAAAGGAGTAAATTCTAATGATTTAATAATTGAATCTACAGTCTGTAAAGATCCTGGCGCGAAGTTTTCATTTATATTGGCAAAAGCTACTAAAGCCGATATTCCAGCCTCTTTACATTTGTTTGGTATGTCTATATTAAAAGTCCACGATATCAGAATATAATCATCATAGTAAAAAGTAGTCTTGATTCCCTGAATGTTATCTTTAATGTAAACTGTCTCTTTTGTTTGTTTTTTGTTCCCATATCCCCATCCTGTAGATCCGATATAATATGGTAATGTTATAGTTGTACAAGGTATTTTTCCTGCAGGTGGTAGGTAGACTTCACCCTGACACTGCGAGTGATATAGTGTTAGCACATTACCTGTTACTTTAGAGTAATCAGTATATAGATCCCACTCTTTTGGGAATTCAAAGCTGTAGCCGTACTCTTTATTAGTGTATTTTCCGGGATGATCTGTATTTTTGATTAAAGTCTTTTTAAGAGTATCATTTGAAGATGGGGACGGTTGAATAATTTGTTGCGACTGAATAGATTGAATCTGCCTTTGATAAATAAAATATCCACCCAGTAAAGCTGTAGCCAGCAGAAGAATTATTAAAATGGGAGCAAAACCTTTTTGGTTCATTAAATTCAGTATAGCATCTTTAATATGTGGTAGTGGTTCTGCGTTCAACATGAAAGACAAGGATCCTAGGGCAGTGTTTCGATGGCTGCAATAATCCGTTTAGTGAAATTTTGAGGAATCTTTTTAAGGATTTTTGAAACGGACGGATCAATTTGTAAGACCCAAATTATTTTTGAGCTCATGCAAAGTTAAAGTCTGCCCCTTTTTTCTATTTCTTCTTGCTTTTTCCAAGGCTTTTTTGACTTCCTTGGAGGGTTTAAATTCATAGACTTGGCGAAGATTCACTAATTCCTCATATTCCTCAAGAGGAATTACCACCAGTTCTTTGCCATGAGTTAATTTATAGGGAATAGTAATATTCATAGATATATTATAGCACTTTGCTGATTATTTTTTAGAGCCCCATTTGGAGGCGAGGCGCGAGAGCTGATAAGTGACGAAAACGGCAAAAGCAGTAATAATCACTGCATAAATTAATTTAGAAATTACTCCTGACTGATTGGGATAAAATTTCTGCACGTAATCTTTAACAAAGCTTTGAATAGCCTCGTTCCAGGCTAAAGCAGCCACCAGACCAAAGCCGGAGGTAGATAAAGTGACCAGCTGCTCCATCAGTTCCCGACGAAATGATCTTTCCTGCTGTGTCTTTGTGGCCATATTGACATTGTAACATAGAAGATGTTATAAATTGCTAAATTATGGAAGATGAACATAAATATTTTATTGGTCAATTATCCGATGCCGATAGAAGATTAATTAGAGGTTTGTCCGATCCCACAGGAGAAAGAATTAGCGAAGAAGAAAAGCCACAACAAATTCAACGGGTTTTAGGTTTACTTCAAGATCCTAGGAATGTAGGATTAATAGCAGATTCTATGCCACCATCATTTTATGGTTTTAGTGTTGGATTGAGAGAACAACAACCTGGTTTGAATGCTTGTGAAGTAGTAAAACAATATTTAAGTGGACTTCTTGCGGGAAATGTGCAATAATCTTATTTATGCCATCTCGTTATATACTGTCCCGCCTTTTAAGCCTGCAGTTTTTAGGTTCTGTCATTATTCCTGTTATCTTAATTACGGCTTATCTGGTTTTTTTTATTTTTCTTAAAGGGTCTATCCCCACTTCAGAAGAAATCATTGCCCGTTTTGCCGCGCTTTACGAGCGTTTTGGATATGAAATTATCTTTTTAAGCGCCATTTTGGAAGCTTTGGTACTGATTAATTTTTTTGTGCCGGGTTTAATAACTATGGCCATGGGGGCTATTTTTGCAAGGACAGGCCATATTGAGCTGACTTTGGTAATTTTAACCGCTGCTTTGGGTCTTCTTATTGGCTATAACATTAATTTTCTACTGGGTTCTTTGGGTTTTGGTAAATTTATCAGGAAAATCGGTTTGGGTTGGGTTTTAAATAAAGCTACGGCCCAACTTAATAAATTTGGCACCGGAGGTTTAATAGTTGGTTTTGCTTATCCCGGAGTAGCCTCTTTCTTATCTCTGGCCGCCGGTGTCTCCAATATGAAATTTATTAAATTTTTTCTGTTGGCACTCTTATCCTGTGCCTTCTGGATACCTCTGTGGGGGATTATCATTTATGCTCTGGGTGAGATTGTCCTGACTATTATTACCAGATATGCTATTTTGGTAGCGGCAATAGTGGTGGCATTCCTTTTGCTTTTCAGGTTATGGAAGATGAGGCTTAAATAATATGTTTATACCTAAATATGGTATTACCAACTCTATTTTAAAAAATATCGGTATAGTTGAGGCGGCCCGGGAAGTCATCATAAATGCGCCACTGGTGCCGGCCTGGGAGGCTAAATTCAGAAAAGAAGCCATGGAGCGGACTGTTCATCATGGCACTCATTTGGAGGGTAATCCTCTGGATGAGGAAGAAGTTAAAGATGTATTGGATGGAGCCGAAGTAGTGGCCCGGGAGCGGGATATTCAAGAGATTTTAAATTATAGAAATGTCTTGAAATTTATTGACGGGGTATCAGCTCAAACAGGTTCGGGTCAAGCCTATCAACTGACTTTGGAAACTATTTTGGAAATACACCGGTTAATCACTGAACGGATTTTACCGCCCGAGTCCTCGGGCCAGTTTCGAGTGAGACAAGTGGTGATTAAAAATTCCCGGACCGGCCAAATCTCTTTTACCCCTCCGCCAGCAGCAGAAGTGCCGTATTTGATTGAGGATTTGGTTAATTGGATTAACTCGGATGAAGGGAGAGTTGTTCATCCGGTTATCAAAGCGGGGGTGGTTCACTATGAATTGTCCCGCATTCATCCTTTTACCGACGGCAATGGCCGGATGGCCCGGGCCGTGGCCACACTTTTGATGTTTCTGGATGGCTATGACATCAGAAAGTTTTTTTCTTTTGAAGAATATTTTGATGAAAACCCCATGGACTATTATTTAACATTACAAGCCGTATCAAACCAGCTCGTTCTAGATACTCATGAGCGGGATTTAACTCCCTGGCTGGAATATTTTACAGAAGGTGTGGCTATAGAACTTAATAGAGTCAAAGAAAAAGTGCAAAGAATTTCGGTTGA
>JACOYE010000011.1 GCA_016182045.1 Candidatus Microgenomates bacterium | reverse complement strand
TCATTTCTTCTGTTAAAATTATTCCTGCCTTTACCAATATCTTACGGCTGCCCGGTGCTTTAATATCTTCTTGAGTCATCCTGCCCAGCAGCTTTTCCCTGGCATTATTGAAGTTACTTTTTGAGATATCAAATTCCAAGCCTATCCTGGTGCCGCAATCTTCAATTCTGACAATCGCGTCATGGGCCACATCCACCAATCTTCTGGTTAAATAACCCGCATCCGCGGTTTTTAAAGCTTTATCCGCAACACCTTTTCTGGCACCCCTGGCAGAGGTAAAGTATTCAAAAACAGACAAACCTTGTCTGTAATTTGATTTGGTGGGCAGCTCTACAATCTTCCCTGTAGGATCGGTGGATAATCCTCTCATGGCCGATAACTGTTTAGCCTGATCTCTGGAACCTCTGGCTCCTGCCTCAACCATCATCCGAATGGGATTGTAACTACCAAGATGTTCCCAGGTGGCATTGGCCAAATCTTCAGTGGTTTTAATCCAAACCATCTGTGACAGTTGTGATTTTTCCTCCGGAGTAATCAGACCTTTGTTCATATTGGCCTCAATTTTTTCAATTTCTTCTTCGGCCTTTTCCAAATATTCCTTTTTGTTTGGCACGATTTTAGCATCAAAGATGGAAATTGATATGCCGGCCAGGCTGGCTGCCCAAAATCCGATGGCCTTGATTTTATCTATCAGTTCAGAAACTTCCTCTTTATCTAATATCATGGTGGCTTTTAAGATAATATCCCTGATGGTAAAACCTTTAATTGGGCTATTAAAAAATTTCATCTGGGGAGGCAAAACCTGGTTGAAAAGAATTCGGCCTACCGAGGTTTCAATGATCTCCCCGCCAATTTGTATGCGAATTTTCTGTTGCAGCCTCAATTTCCCCAGCTGAAACAGCATTACTGCTTCTTCTAAACTTACAAAGAATTTAGGCTCTCCACTGTCTGTCTCATCAAGTATGGTCAAATAATAACAACCCAAAGCCATTTCTCTGTTGGGTACCGTAATTGGTTGAGCATTGGCAGGTCCAAAGATATTTTCCTTAGCCATCATTAAATTCTTGGCTTCTTCTTGAGATTTTTGTGATAGTGGTACATGGACAGCCATCTGATCTCCATCGAAATCTGCATTAAATCCTGCACAGATAACAGGATGTATCTGAATGGCATTTCCATCAACCAAAACAGGATAAAATGCCTGAATACCTAGTCTGTGAAGAGTGGGGGCACGGTTTATTAAAATCGGATGTCCGGTGATAATTTCCTCCAAAATATCCCAAACCTCCGAAGGTCTTGTCTCTAAAACATTTTTGGCACCCTTCACATTTGATGCCAAACCCCTCCCTATCATCTCTCTTAAGACAAACGGTTTAAACATTTCCAAAGCCATCTCTTTAGGCAAACCTACCTGATCCAATCTTAATTTTGGCCCCACCACAATCACCGATCTTCCGGAATAATCCACACGTTTGCCCAAAAGATTCTGTCTAAATCTTCCTTGTTTGCCTCTTAACATATCGGAGAGAGAACGCAGGGTATGGGCAGCCAAAGGCCCTCCCCTTCTTGAAGATCTTTGAGATGCGTCAATTAAGGCATCAACTGCCTCCTGTAGCATTCTTTTCTCATTTCGCAAAATTATTTCCGGAGCGCCCAAGTTTATTAATCTGTTCAATCTGTTATTTCTGTTGATAACTCGTCTATATAAATCATTTAAATCGGAGGTGGCAAATCTGCCGCCAGGAAGTTGCACCATTGGACGAAGATCAGGTGGCAGAACGGGCAAGATCTTTAAAATTAGGAAGGAGGGCAAGATAGCGGCTGACCTCATTCCCTCAACTACTCTCAATCTCTTGGTGGCTTTAATATGTTTTTGTCCGCTAGATTTACGGACTTCTTCCCGAAGATAAGCAGAAAGCTTATCTAAATCCAGCTTCTGGAGTGCCTCCAGCAAGGCCTCTGCTCCCATTCCCAGATGTAGGAAATCCGAAACTCCATACTCTGACAGTTTGGAAAACTCATCCTCAGATAAAAGCTTGAGCGGTACAATACTCTTAACCAACTCTGAAACAGCTTTATAAATATTTTCTATTTGCCCTTGCTCAACAACTTGAGTATCCCTCAATTTTTGGATTTCTGCTCTCATTTTAAGCTCTATTTCTTGAGACTCCAGCTCAATCTTCTCCTTATCTTTGATCCGTTTCTTAAGAGCAGTCAAATCCCCTTTGATACTCTGTTCAACTCCTTTGATGTTTTTTTCCAATGCCTCTTTTGACTGCTTAACTTTTTCCTCCAAATCCTTATCTAATTTGTCCAAGGCCTGGGTTTTACCAGCAGAATCAAGGCTGATGACCAAATAAGAGGCAAAGTACACCACAGCCTCTAAATTCTTGGGAGAAATATCTAAAATCAAAGACAATTTGGAGGGAGCACCTTTAACAAACCAATTATGGGCCACAGGTGAGGCCAAATTTATATGTCCCATTCTTTCTCTTCGAACCTTTGATTGAGTCACTTCCACACCACACTTATCACAGATTACTCCTCTATAACGGATTCTTTTGTATTTGCCACAATAACATTCATAATCTTTGGTCGGACCAAAAATATTTTCCGAAAAAAGTCCGTCTTTTTCCGCTTTTAAGGTTCTGTAATTGATGGTCTCCGGCTTGGTCACTTCACCAAAAGACCAGGAACGGATTTGTTCCGGGCTGGCCACTGTCAGTTTTAATGCCTCAAAATCCAAAAGGTCGTTCATGTCTGCTCCTTTTCCATGTCAACTGATGAATCAACTCCGATTTTATCGGAGTCGACTATTTCAAACGGACTTTCTTCTGCTTTGAGCTCACCTTCTGTGGCAGTTGCTTCTGCTTGCAAAACTTGTTCCATCTGCGCAACTTGGGCTGCCACTTGTGGTTTTTCTTCTACCTCAGGAGCAGAAACTATCTTTGCACCCAAAGTCTCAACTGATAAACCCAAGGCCTGAAGCTCTTTCACCAAAACTTTAAACGATTCCGGAATTAAAGCCTGGGGAATATCTATTCCCTTGACAATTGCCTCAAAAGCCTTGGCACGTCCTACCACATCATCACTCTTGATAGTTAACATCTCCTGCAAGATATGAGCCGCACCATATGCTTCCAAAGCCCAAACTTCCATTTCTCCCAACCTTTGTCCACCCATTTGAGCTTTACCCCCTAAAGGCTGTTGGGTAACTAAGGAATAAGGACCGGTTGATCTGGCATGAATCTTTTCCTCCACCATATGAATAAGTTTTAAGATATAATTCTTCCCAACCATAATGGTGTTATCAAAAGGTTCCCCGCTTCTTCCGTCAATCAACTTAACTTTCCCCTCATAAGGTAATCCTGCTTTCTTTAGCTCCTCGATCAATTTTTCTTCATCCAATTTTTCAAAAACCGGTGCGGCAATTTGATAACCCAACTTGTCGGCTGCAAAACCCCAGTGGGTTTCCATAAGCTGCCCCAGATTCATCCTGGAAAGAACTGACAAAGGAGAAATGATAATGTCTATCGGAGTTCCATCTTCCAAATGGGGCATATCAGATCCCGGAATTATTTTGGAAATAACACCTTTGTTACCATGACGGCCTGCCAATTTATCTCCTTCTGTCACCTTTCTAAGTTGGGCCACTTTTACTTTAATCCTCATCAGTGTCCCTGTATCCAATTCATCACCTTCATCACGAGAGAGAATTTGTACCCCAATCACTGTACCTCTCTCACCATGAGGAATACGAAGCGATGTATCTCTGACTTCTTTGGCTTTTTCTCCAAAAATAGCCCGCAGTAATCTTTCCTCGGCAGTCAGCTCAGTCTCCCCTTTAGGTTGAACTTTACCAACCAAAATATCATTTGGACCAACCTCTGCCCCAATCCTGACAATGCCCTGATCATCTAAATTAGCCAGTGCCTCTTCCGATACATTGGGGATATCTCTTGTCAACTCCTCCGGACCAAGTTTGGTTTCCACCACATCTATCTCATATTCTTCAATATGAATTGAGGAAAGAGTATCTTCTTTAACCAATCTATCTGAAATAACTATGGCATCCTCATAACCTAAACCGTCAAAACTCATATAGGCAATCAAAAGATTCTGTCCTAAAGCCAGCTCTCCATTTTCGCAGGCAGCCCCATCTATCAGGAGCTCTCCCCTTTTTACTCTTTGCCCCGGACTAACTAATGGCTTTTGAGAATAAGAGGTACCTTGAGGGGAGTGAACAAACTTTTTGATCTCAAAAGTTAGTTCATCCTTACGAGTTTTAAAGATCAATTTTTTTCCATCAACATAAGTAACTGTACCGTCATCGGAAGCTCTCACCATTCTTCCCATATTCTCCGCCACAACCTGCTCCATCCCCGTACCGACAATTGGAGCAGATGGCTTAAGAAGAGGTACGGCCTGACATTGCATTTGAGTACCCATCAGAGCTCTATTGGCATCATCATGAGCCAGAAATGGAATCAAAGAGGCGGAAGTACCAAAAATTTGCTGTGGAGATATATCAATTAAGGAGATATCTTTGGCTGGACCTTCAAAAAAGGAACCCAGATGTCTGGTAGGCACTCTTTCATCGAGTATAAATCCTTTATCATCAATTGTCACTGTGGCTTCAGTAATATGCTGTTCTTCCTCATCATCCGCCGTTAAATAAACTATTTCATTAGTTAATCTGGGCCTGCCCTTTTGCAAAATTACTCTTCGATACGGTGTTTCTAAAAAACCATATTCATTGATTCTGGCATAGAGGGCAAGGTAAGTCACCAGTCCTATATTTTGTCCTTCAGGTGAGCGGATGGGATCGATGCGACCATATTGAGAATGATTAATGTCACGAACAGAAAATGAAGCTCTATCTCTGGTAATACCTCCTGTTCCCATCACTGATAATCTTCTTAAATGATCAAGTTCGGATAAAGGATTGACTTGATCTAGGATAGAAGAAAGCTGAGAAGATCTGAAGAACTCATTAATGGCAGCAATAACCGGTTTGGCATTGATCAAGCCTCCCGGAGTCACCTCCTGATCTGCAGCGGCCAAACTCATTCTTTCCTTAATAATTCTTTCTAACCTTAATACCCCGATCCTGAAGGCATTTTGCTGAACCAGCTCCCCTGCACATCTCACTCTCCTGTTGGCTAAATGATCAATATCATCCACCTTACCCTCACCACTATTTAGCTTAATCAGATACTTTAGTGTAGCAATAATATCCTCCTTTGTTAAAATCCAGTTTTCCTCTATATGAGGGATATCAAGACTTAACCTTTTGTTAATTTTAAACCTGCCAACCTTAGTTAAGTTGTACCTTCTGGTATTAAAAAACATTCCCTCTAAGAGAGCTTTGGCATTTTCCAAGACCACCGGATCTCCCGGGCGCATCTTTCTAAAAATTTCAATTAAAGCTTCCTCTTGAGTGGTAGCTGGATCTTTTGCCAAGGTCAGCTCAATCAATTTATCCTCCCCAGTATCAACATCTTTGAAAATGTCGATGATGGCCTCACTTTCTGAGAAACCTAAAGCTCTAAGTAGGGTAGTGACTGCAAATTTTCTTCTTCTGTCAATTTTGGCGGTGATAACTCCTCCTCTGGAGATATTAAACTCCAGCCAGGAACCTCTATACGGTCTAATCTCAGCAGAGTATAATCTTCTACCGGTAATTGGATCATCAGCTGCAGAGAAAAATGCCCCGGGGGATCTAACTAACTGATTAATGATGACTCTCTCCACACCATTAATAATAAAGGTTCCCTTCTCGGTCATTTGGGGAATATCCCCTAAAAAGACTTCCTGTTTATATCTTTGACCTGACTGTTTGTTAATTAAAATTGCCTCAATTTTTAAAGGAGCATCAAAGGTTACTCCTTTAAGTTTGGCCTGTTCTGAGTTGTATTTGGATTTACCAAATGAAAAGGACCCTAGCTCAAGGGTCCAATTCTTGCCTGTGAAATCTTCAACAGGGGAAATCTCGTCCAAAACCTCTCTAATCCCCTCAGCTAAAAACCAACTATATGAATCGAGTTGAAGTTTAATTAAATTAAGTTCGGGGGGAGAAGCTTGAACTTTACTAAAATATTTACGTGCTTTGGTATCTTTGTCAGGTTGATTTTTAGACATTAGTAGATGGCCTAAGACCGGACAGGGTCAACAAAAATAAGCATACGTTTTCGTACGCCTACTTTTTAAAATATTTAATTGTCCTTAATTTACCACAATGGATATTACTTCGTCAAGAGGTCATTGTGTAAAGTATTTTCTTGCATCTTGTTCATCCTTTTTCATCTGCCTAACCAACCGATCGACAGACTTAAACTTTTTATTAGCTCTTAGCTTTTTAATTAGTTCAACTGAAATCCATTTACCATAAATATTTTCATTGAAATCTAAAATGTAAGTTTCAGCGTGATACTTTTTTTCATCAAAAGTTTTAACTGTACCAATGAATGTTACAGATTTATACTGCTTTCCAGCTAATCTGGTTAAAGATATATAAATTCCTTCAGGAATCTTTTTTGTTAGATTTATATTAGCAGTAGGAAATCCTAACTTCTTCCCTCTTCTGTTATGAATCCTAACCTTCCCCCAAAATTTATACATGGATAAAATTATGTGCATATTTATATGCAACCTGGGCTTGTCGAACTCTCATTAGGATATTGTTGGAAAGCGCACCATCGAAATCAAGAAAAACAATTACCGGAATTTTGTTTATGTTTAGGTCCATAATAATTCTTCCTAATTGTTCTAAATTTTCTACAGTTTCAAACGGAGGGCTTATCGCTTTTATTGCATTTTCTTTTTCTGGGGTCATATTTTGAGCAATCCGTCCTCTTTTTGCCTATACATATATTTTATGTAGTTTAAAATTTTGCTTATTCTCAAATTCTGTTAAGTAACCATCGGCATATTGAAATTTTTCTGGATTATCATCATAAAGAACAACCATTACTGAATCTGCGCTAATGCTCTTAACAAATTCCTTAACCAGACTGAGAGTTGTAGCCTCTTTATCAAGTGCAAATAAAAAATGCAGGTATGTATTTAGTTTACCTGCTTCTTTTCTGGCTTTATCAAGCATTTTTAAAATTCCTGATTTCTCAATTTTTCTTGGCTGATATTCAGGATCACCAGTTGTAAATAGAACTATCCCATCAACAACTTCAAAAAGTTTTACAAGATCTTCGTAAGTATCCGGATAAATTAGATCCTCCATCTTGATCTCTTTAAATTCAGTGAAAAAGTCCTTTGCTATTTTGTTTAACTTAGAAGATAAAGATATTGATAAGGTAGCTTGTTCTTTAGAATCAGAAATTATTGTTTTAATAGTTTCTTTGAAAACTCTTCTAAAATCCCCTCCAGATCCTACACCTTTTTTCTGACCTTCCTCTTCAATTTTACTTTGCCAATCAAAAAAAATTTTGGAAAATTCATCAACTGTAGGAAGGTTTGGATTTACCATCTTAACAATTATATACCTTCAAGTAATTTGAAAAACTTTTGGGCAAGATAGTGTACTTCTTTATTCAATTTCATTTTTTTTAAAGAATTTTTGGCAACCCAAGCATATTGCTCATTCATTTTTATATACTGAGGTTTTTTACAGATGGCAAAATAGATAAGATCTATATGATAGTGGGCCAGTTCGCTTCTGTAATCAGGCATTTTTTCCTCTAAAATAATATCTGGTCTAACTAATTCTTCCACATCTTGAGTGTTAATTAATCTATTTTTGTTTAGCAGTTTAATCTCAAGATTGGTTTCCTCTTTGACCTCGCGCATTAATGCTTGGACCGGATTTTCTCCCTCCTCGATATGACCTCCAATACCTATCCAAAGCCTGTGCTTTTTATGCCTGTGCAGTAGAATTTTATATTCTCCCTCAAATTGGGCCACAATATAGGCAGTGACCGTAAAATGCTTTGTCATTATTAAGGATTATTAGCAATATTGATATTGTGCTCCTCTAAAGTTTTGGCATAGTGGGAATTGCCTTTGGAATCATGATAATAATATAGGTAAGGGGTCTTTGGATCGGCATTGGCAACTGCCTTAAGAGATGATAATCCCGGATTACTAATGGGGGTGGGAGGTAAACCATTATATAAGTAGGTATTATATGGGGAATCCACCTTTTTATCTTCCCTAGTTAAATGTCTCTTCCACCATCCGCCAGCTGGCGGATTTTCTCCTGCTTGGTAACCTAAGGCATACTGCAAAGTTGCATCAGCATTTAGACCCATGCCAATTTTAAATCTTTTTAGTAAAATTGAGGCCACCATTTGTCTTGCTCTCTCAGAGCGAGCTTCCCTTTCCACAATTGATGATAAGATCACCCCCTCTTCCTCTGTTAAACCTTGCTTTTTTATTTTAGAGCGTAAATCATCGCTAAATCTTTGCTTGAAAGTTTCCCTCAAACTATTAACCACATATTCTGCGGTTGCCTCTTTAGGGAATAGGTAGCTGTCTGGAAACATGTAACCCTCCTTGGCCACCTCCAAGAATTTGTAATTTGTAATTTGTAATTTGATATTTATCTCTTCTGCCATCTCCTCTATTCTCCATCCCTCAATTAACCTTACCCAAATCCCTTCCGGTCCAGAGGTCAGTGTTTTAATAATTTCATCAAAAGACTGTGATGGAGATAATTTGAACAGTCCAGCCTGAAGCTTTGCCCCCATGCCTTTTTGACGAACATAAATTTGGAAAATTAGGGAAGATTTAATCAGTCCCTCTTTTTGTAACTGATCGGCTATTTGAGAAAGGCTTTGACCCTTAGCAATTATCACCTCTTTGGTGGATGTATCAGAAGAAACAGGACCAAGTTGATTATTCCACCAACCAACAATCACTAAAATCAATGCTAAGAAAATAACAAGTATTGCCAATATTTTTCTCATTTATTATCCAACTTATCCAACCAGTTCTGTAAAATTATGGCAGCTGCAATATCATCTCTGATTCTTCTTTTCTTTTTTGGGATATTTAACTTGATCATCTCGTCCAAAGCCTGCTTAGAAGACAGCGTTTCATCAGCACTTTCTACCTCAAAACCTTTCTTTTTTAAAGCCTTGATAAATCCTCTTACAGTTTCTCCCATCTTCCCCTCAGGTAAACCAATTACAACCTTTTCAAAACTCATTTTTTGAGAGAGCTCCGATACCTTATCTGTTGCATCTTTTAACCCTATGACCTCAATTGTCTTAAAAGGGGAAGCTAAATTTCCTTCCGAGGTAGCCAGTCCCAATCTTCGCAGTCCAAAATCTATTCCCAGATATTTCATCAGATCATTTTAGCAAGTACCACAAGTCTTTTGGTATTCAATCCTGGAGGCACACATGTCATCAAGCTCAAGTATCTCCCTGAAGTATCCGGTGGAGCAATCACAGAAACATCGCTTGGATCAACTATCTTAACTGATAAAACCTGATAGGTAAACTCGATCCCTCCTGCAGAAATGGAAACTTGATCTCCCTTTTTTAAATCCGAAAGATTGGAAAAAACAGCCTTTTTCATACTAAAAAATTGACTTAAGGCTGAATGGCCGGAGATAAAAACATTACCTTTCTCACCGGGTAAAGCTGATCCAGACAGGTGAGCTAATTTTTTTGATAGATCATTGCTATCAACCAATACTCCCACGTTTTCTATTTTAAGTCTGGGTACTGTTAAAGAAAACTCACCATAATTGGGCTTAGTTTCTCTGATAATGGAAGAGATAAAAGCAGGGAACCGATCTTTTGTTTGAATGGAAATTCCCAAAACTTGCGGGGCTTTCTGTGGTTTGGGGGTAATCAGTAAATTGTCATTATATTTTTGAGCAAATAGCCAGATTTGAAATGATAGTAGCGGCAAAACCACTTGCATTAAAATAACTACGCCAATTGATAAAAATGACAGGGCAATTAATTTTCCTGGGGCTATTCTTAAATTTCCAATCATTTCAATCCCACCTCAACTTGAATATTTCTTTCCAAGATGGGTAATCTTTGTAGAAACTTTGGCAAATTGGGAGAAATTTTGATTTCGGACCCTAAAACGTTTTCCAAAGTTTTTAAATCTTCAACTGCCTGCTGAGGAGTTTTACCCTTGATCTGGTTCTTTATTTTACCGATATCCAGCTTAGGCATCAGTTTGGCTCTAAATCTTGCCAAGAAAATCAGCTTGCCGTCTTTTTCCACCTTAGACACATCTGCCTGAGTCTCGGTATCTGCCAAGTTAAGTTCAAAACCCTCAGGTACATCTGTAGAAACAAGTTTGGAAACAATCTGTTTTAAATGTTGATCCTCAAATGCAGTTCCTTTAAATCTGACTATCAAATTTAAGGAGAACTCTGAAGCTTGATCATTAACATTTTTACTATAACTTTTTTTGATTATTTCCTCAGATAATGCCTCCTCAGAAATTTTTTTATCACCAAACTCTTCTTGTAATTTTTGTTTTGCCTGCACCTTAAGCTCCGAAGCCAAAGATGCCAGAAGCTTTTTTTGATCGGCATCGGAAACAACAGTCACCTCCTTGGAAGTTCCTCCGGAAAAATTTCCCTCTGCCTTGGCAATCACTTGACTGTCGGAAAATGAACCAACTTTTAAATCCGTACCTGAGGGTAAATTACCATCAGGCCCAACCGTAGAAGCCGTCACAGTACCGGATGCTCTACCCCAAGTACCATCCTCAGCAGACCTGGATGCTATCTGAACATTATTATCTAAACTAAACTTAAATCCTGAGGAGGCAAGAATTGTCCCCTTAGATATTGTTTTTGCCTCATCTGTTTTATTTCTTAAAACTACGCTACCCTTGGCCGGATCACCGATCTGCTTTTTGCCGGTTGCTTCTTGCTTACCTGTACCGGAAATTTCTGTCGATACAATTTGGCCGGGAATCTTTTTATCTTCTTCATTAACCTCTTTTATAGTTGGATCAGCTGTCACCTGGGTATCTTTTTCTAAAATCCTTGGTTCGACAAATACTTTCACCTCAGCTTTTGGTAAAAATAGATATGCTCCCGATAAAACAAGTACAAATCCAATTATTCCCAAAAGAAGGGCGGTATTTTTAAAGAATCGTCTTGGGAAAAATTTATCTATTGGTAAAAAAGCAGGTATGATAGTACGTTTTTCAGAGGGTGGCGCAACTGCCATCTCTTCAAAATCTTCCGCTTCAGCCACTAAACTTCTGTCTTCTAAATCACTCTGGTCTTTTTCAGAAAACTCAGAAGACTTAAGATTACCAGAGGAATCAGATAAATCAGAAACGTCAGAATCTCTGACATTCTGACCTTCTGAGGATGTCTGGGTATCTGAGTTTTCAGAGTCTTCTGGACCCTCCATCCCTTTCTCCTCTTCTGATTCCTCCGCATCCTGCTGCCCTTCTTCAACCACCTCTTCACCTCTCTCAGCCACATCACCTACCACAAATCCTAAATCAGCTTTATTTGGCCTCTCTCCCACCTCTTCTTCTGTTGCCGCTGCTTCTTCTTTCTTAAGGGGTATTTGTTTTGTCACTGTTTTTGGACGTACAGTTTCAGTGTACAAAATATCACCGTGAATCTCAGAGGCACCGGCAAAACAGACACTTTTTATCTCAATATCATCTTTTAGAACCTCAATTTTGGGAAAGTGAAGGAAAGATAACTTTGACATCCAAGGAAAGGATAACAATTGAGTTTTTAATTTCTCCAATCCATCGGTTGGGAGTCCATAGATTAATATTTTGGACGGCAAAGTCTCTACATCGGCAAATGTCAACAAGGCTTTCTCAATATCTGCTCCAGAATTATCACCCCGAGAAATAGTTTTTACTCCATCTAATTTACCTGCTCGAACCACAATAACCTCCAGATGATGTTGGGCAAAACCTACCAGAATGGCTGTGGTGGGTACTCCCTCGGTCTTTTCCAAAAAATGAATTAGAGCGTGAGATGTGGCCACATATGCCAATGGCTGAAGTTCCAAATCCTTAACCAAATCTCTTAATAATTTCGAATATTCCTCTTTCAAATTATCATCCTGAAGCCAAGCTTCCGGCACACCAAAAAGTATTTTTTGTGGCTCAATTTCTCTGACACCTAAGACTTTATCCAAAAGCTGATCAGTCACTTTGGTAATCTCTTCCCCGGAAGAATAGCTAGAAGATGCTGTATCTAAAATTTGTAGATGCTTACCCCCAATAGCCCAAAGAGCGGCTATTAATTTTTCAGCTGATATATTTAAGGCAAAATAATACTCCAAAACCTCTTCCTTTTTTCCAAAGGGTAGACGGGCAGCTACTGTATCAAGAAAACTCATATGAAAATAGACCTAAAGTATAGGCTAATAAACCTATCTTAACATAACATTAAATTTAGGAAAAGCACATATCAGACAATTTGAGCCCTAATTCTTCTCATCCCAGATGAAACTGCCTCTTCTTTGGCAATTTTAATCTTGCCAATAAATGCTGTGTGTTCAACATGAGGACCGCCACAGAACTCTAAAGAATAATATCCGCCTCTTATTCGTTTGTCTTTTGCATCTTCATCCAGGTTATATCCGGGACCCACTCCATAAATAGATACTTTATCAGCATATTTTTCATCAAATAAACCAATAGCATTCATTTCTTTTGCTTTCTCCAGTGGAACTATCAGATGATCCACTTTAAGATCCTGTTTTATCCTTTGATTAATAATATCTTCCACTTTTTTAATCTCCTCATCAGTCATTTTTTTATCATAAGAAAAATCAAAACGTAATCTTTCTGCTGTGATGTTGGAACCTTGCTGAAAAACGCCTGGACCCAGGACATCTCTTAATGCCTGATGTAAAAGATGTGTGGCAGTATGATACTTGGTAACTACTTCACTCTGATCTGCCAAACCACCTTTAAAAATTCCGGCAGAGGCAGTTCTGGATAATTCCCTGTGTTTTTCAAATTCAGCCCTAAATTGTTCCTTATCAACCTGTTGTCCTTTCTGTCTAAATAATTCTTCTGTCACCTCATAAGGAAAACCAAAAGTCTGGTAAAGGTCAAAAGCAATTTTTCCGTCAATTTTTTCTATCTTTTCTATTTCTTTTAAACCATGATCTAAAGTTTTGCTAAATCTATCCATCTCATTTTTAACTACCCCTTCCAAAAAATTCACCTCTTTCTCTTTGATGGCGCCAAATAATCCCTCATAAATTGCTCTAATGATTCGTATCAATAGAGCAAGGGAATTAAGTGGTATCTCCTTATTAAGATGTCTTAACTTAATTGCAGCACGACGAAGTAGTCTCCTTAAAACATATCCCTGTAATTTATTCGATGGCTCAACTTCATTAACAATCATGAAAGTGGCAGCCTTTAAATGATCTGCTAATACCTGCATTGCTGATTTATTCTCCTCATATTCCTTACCAATAAGTTCTACGATTGCATCAATTATTGGTTGATATAAATCAGTTTGAAAAATATCGGGATGATCTAAAGTTGCAGCAGTTAATCTTTCTAACCCTCCACCAAAGTCTACACTTTTTTGCGAAAGTTCTCTTAAGGTTCCATCATCTTTTTTTTGATACTGTATAAAAACAGAATTACCTATTTCTGAAAACCTACCACAGTTACAATTGGGGTGACACCTATCTCCAAACTTTTTATTATGCTCAATTTGGGTAAATTCATAAAACACCTCAGAGTCTGGCCCGCCTATTTCACCAGCAGGCATATTATTTGGTGGGCCAGATCTAGACCACCAATTTTTTTCTACTCCATAAAAGAAAATATGATTTTCAGGAACTCCTAAACTTTTCCATACCTCATAGGACTCCTCATCTTTTGGGATGTTTCCATCACCTTCAAAAACAGAAATATATAATTTCTCTTTTGGCAGTCCCAACTCCTTTGTTAAAAATTCCCAAAACCACTTTAACTGGTCTTCTTTAAAATAGTCACCGAGTGACCAATTGCCTAACATCTCAAAAAAGGTGGTATGTCTGTTGTCTCCAACTTCTTCAATATCCTCAGCTCTAAAACAAGGTTGTGAATTAACTAGTCTTTTCCCAGCCGGATGTTTTTCTCCCAAAAGATAAGGAACTAGCTGCTGCATACCTGAGGAGGTTAAAAGAGTGGTGGGATCATTTTCTGGAACTAACTTTGCCGGGGCAATTTCTTTATGATTTTTCTCCACAAAAAACTTAATAAACTTATCTCTAATAGTTTTAGAATCCATGAAGCTAGTATAACGTACTAAAGAGTTTTTTTGTAGAATCTTTTGGGTTTGGGCTTGGAGTCTTTTTTACCCATCCCAGTTAAAGCTTTTGCACCAGCACTTAAAGTGGTTACTAAATTTGCTGCTGCATGTGCAGGTTTTTCTAAATCCTCAGCAATCTCATCACTAGTTTGTAAAACTTTATTAAGTCTGTCTAACGCCTTTTTTAAATCCCTCAAAATAAAAAATACCTGTACACCGGTAATGGTTAAAAAGATTGTTAAAAGTGCTATTAAAAAAATTAAAGCAAATGACAAAAGATCCATGAGCATAAATATATCACAATAATTACCGTCTCAGGAATACTGTTCTTTCTATCCTGGCCTCTTTTCCTGATTTAGAAGTAGCTGTCACCACAATGGTATTAGAAGTATCTGTTAGCTGAATTTCCTGAGAAAATCTACCGGATAAATCTACCTGAATCTCTTGATTATTAATACTTACCTTTGACTCCGGATCGGTTCTGCCTGAAACATAAATGGCAGTTGATGATACGCTGACTTGATCTTGTGGCTTTGAAACTTCTAAAAATGGCGCCCCGATCAAAAATCTATACTCAAACCAAAGATAGATAAAAAAGGTAATAATAAGACCTAAGACCACAGTTCCCAGAATTTTGGCTGGAGTTATTCTAATTCTTTTTTTATCTAAAGGATTTGTAAAGGATTCCAATATTCTGGGAGGACTTTTACCCTCAGAAAATTCTCTTCTATAAATTGCCAAAAGTTTATCGGTTGGTAACCCCAAAAACTTGCCATAATTTTTGATAAAACCTTGAACAAAGGTAGGAGGTGGAAGTTTTGTATAATTACCTTTTTCCAATGCTTCTAATAATTCTTTTCTAATTTTGGTAGATTTTTCAATCTCCTCTAAAGTATATAATTTCCTTTCTCTCTCTTCTTTTAAAACTTGTCCAACAGTCCTCATGGTAGCTTAAAATCTCCTTCTCTTAAAATTTCATATGAACCATTATTATTAAGTTTTATCAAGGTAGATGGTTGAGAATTTATTCTACCTCTATCTAAATAAAAAGCAACTTTATCTCTAAAATATTTTTTTGCCTCATCAATTGTTTCAGATGGTTTCTCTCCTTCAAAATTAGCAGAAGGAGCAACCAAGGGTCCTGTAGATTTTAAAATTTCCATTAACTTCTCATCTTTGGGCATTCTAAATGCTAAAGAATTTTTCCCTCTGTGCAGATATTTAAGCTTTGCATCACCGCATGGTAAAACTATCGATACTGGGTTAGGCCAGATTTTTTCTAAAAACTTCACCTTTTTTTCTGTCAACGTTATATTAAAATGATTCAAATCATTTAAACTGTGTATCAAAATAATAAAAGGCTTATCGGTTGCTCTTTTTCTGAGACGATAAATATTCTCAACAGTTTCCGGAAATAGCGCTGATCCGACAATTCCGTAAATAGTGTCTGTTGGCATAACAGCAACTTTTCCACTTTTTAATAACTGCACCAATTTTAGGTAACCAACTGTAGTCATAACAAAGGAATATTACAAGATTGTTTTAAAAAAGTGAATCTATATAGTTATTGTTTTAATGATTTAAATCACTGGAACATTCCTAGAAGTTCTGCTTAATGATTCATATCATGCTAACAAAGATTAGAATTCTAAAGAAATTACTCCCTTTAAAAAAGATCTTAGAGTTCGTTCAGCAGATGGAAATAATTTAGTTGGAATATTACCCTTATCAAACCATTTCCATTCAATCCAATCATCCGCTTGTGTAACTTTTGGAGTTCCCTTTGCTTTAACCAATATTCCTATGCTGACATAATGATTACTCAACCCAAAAATTGTCTTCCACTATCAAGTCCACTGACACTATTGGAGATGCTGACATATTAGTTCTCAGCTGCTCCCTGAGTTTGGGTAAAGTATTCTTCGGCATTACGCACCAAGACATCTCTGGGTTTAGAACCTTCCCCAGGACCAACAATTCCTGCTTCCTCCAACTCATCCAAAATCCTGGCAGCTCTGGCATATCCAACTTTTAATCTTCTTTGAAGTAAAGAGGCTGAGGCCCGATCGTATTGACAGACAGTTCTGACTGCCTCCTCAAATAGCTCATCTTTATCTCCTCCATTTCCGCCTTTTCCTCTCCATTTACCAATGGGCATCTCAGTTACCTCGGCAGTATACTGGGGAGTAATGCCGGTATTTTTTAGATATTTAATTAAATTATTAATCTCATCATCCTGCACAAACACTCCCTGGATACGAATTGGTTTGGAAGCATCTGGAGGTAAAAACAACATATCACCTCTACCAAGTAATTTCTCAGCTCCCGGTCCATCCAAAATCACTCTGGAATCAACCATGCTAGATACATTAAACGCAATTCTACAGGGAATATTGGCTTTGATTAAACCTGTAATCACATCAACAGAAGGTCTCTGTGTTGCCACCACCAGATGTATACCGGTAGCTCTGGCCAGCTGAGCAATTCTGGTTATGGCATCCTCTATTTCAACTGGTGCAAACATCATCAAATCTGCCAGCTCATCTACAATTATCACAATATAAGGCAACGCCTGAAAACCTGACATCTCATTATAGCCGGTGATATTTCTTACCCCCACAGATTGGAATAATTTATAACGTCTATCCATCTCAGCCATGGCCCACTTTAGAGAAGATAAAATTTTCTCAGGTTCGGTAATAACCGGTGTTAAAAGATGAGGGGTACCATTATAGTTGGTCAACTCCACTCTTTTTGGGTCAATTAAGATCAACTTTAACTCATCAGGAGAGTTTCTGAATAAAAGCGAACCAATAAAAGTATTAACCAATACTGATTTACCAGAACCGGTTGTTCCGGCAATTAATACGTGGGGCATTTTGTCCACATCCACAATCATTGGTTTTGAAGAAGTATCCCTACCCAATGCCACCGCCAGTTTGGATTTATGTTTGGCCATCTCATCCGATGCCAACACCTGTTTTAGACCAACTATTTCTAAGGAATGATTGGGAACCTCAATGCCCACCAAAGACTTTCCAGGAATTGGTGCCTCAATCCTGACAGTTCCTGTTGGGGTAGCGAGAGCCAAAGCAATATCATGCTGCAGATTGGCAATCTTGGAAATTTTGGTTCCGGCAGAAATTTCCAAAGCATATTGAGTAACTGCCGGCCCTCCGTTAACCTCAGCCACTCTGGCTTGTATGCCAAAAGAATCCAGAGTTTTTTCAATTATTGATGCATTTTTCTTAACATCACCTCGTTCTGCTTGAGACCCTACCTTATCGGATAACAAACTTAAAGGCGGATATCTCCAAACTTTTGAAGATCCTGCCACATTCTGTACTAGTGCATCAGCAATAATTCCCTCTTTTGAAGGCAAAGAGGCAGGCTTAATCTTTCCCCTATCATCTACACCGGATACTTTAATAGGGATGTGTTTGGCCTCAAAAGTTCTCTGTCTAACAAAAATAGGCTGCCAGACTTTATTCCTAAATAGAGAGTATACTGAAACAAATATCCCGAAGATTTGACCCAGTGAAGCATTAAAGAGCACTACCAATCCCACAAAAAATATACCAACTAAAAGGGCGCCTGAACCAAGAGGAGTCACAAAAGAAGATAACTGTATCCAAAGTGTCAATCCTATGGAACCTCCCCTTTCTGGCCAAAAGGCGGCTGTTAATCCTACCAAAGACAATATAAGTAAAATTAACCCCAGTAAAACATTAACTTGGGCAAAACGCCAGCGAACTCTTGATAACACTAAACCGGATAATAAAAAGACCAGCGGAGAAAAAATATAAGTCCAGCCAAGTAAATCTTTCAAAAAGTCGCTCCAAAATGCCAAAGCAGCTGATTGAGTTACCAAAGATACGGCAGATAAAACAGCCAAGATCAAAGCCACCAAAGAACCTATGGCAGTAATGGTCCGATGTCTTAATTTTAATCTGGGTAGTCTATAAATAGAACGTCTTCTTGCCATATATTATTAATTATACCATACACTATGGGGTACCCTATACCTCCACTACCACCGGTAAAATCAGTGGTCTTCTTTGTGTCGTAGAATAAAAGAAATTTCCCAAATCATCTTCAATCATCTTACGGATAAACCGCCAATCTGGCATTCTTTTGGTATGTTCAATCAAAGTATTTTTAAGCTCTATTTTGGCCTCCTCCAAAAGGTCCGAGGCAAATTCTTCAAATACAAATCCTCTTGAGATGATATCCGGCTCACCTATCAATTTTCCCGTACGTTGATCAATGGGCACCACCACTACCACCACTCCCTCCTCACTCATCACTCTTCTGTCTCTTAAAACTATATGACCTACATCACCCACCCCCAGTCCATCAACATAGACATTTTGCACATCTACTCTACCTGAAGGTTTTATACTATCTTTTCTCACCTCTACCACCTCCCCTTCCTCTATTTCCAAAACCTGTTTTTTTTGATAACCCATTTCATAAACCATATTTGAGAAAGCCTTCATATGTCTAAAGGTTCCACCGATCGGTATCAAAAAGTTGGGTTTTATTAAATTGACCACCAATCTCAATTCCTCCAAGGCTGCATGACCGGATACATGCAAATCAGAGGCTATGGCTGAATAATAAACATCAACCCCTCTGGAGGTTAAATCATCAATCAGGGCATTTTGAGCTGATTCTGTGGAAGGTATGGGATCGGCTGAAAATAATACACTATCACCTTCCCTTAGTTTAACCTGTTTGTGCTCATCATTGGCAGCTCGTACTAAGGATGAATCAGGCTGACCTTGAGCACCGGCGATCAGTACCAAAATTTTGTTGGGATCAAAGGAGGATATGGCATCCGGGGTAATCATAACTGAGGAAGGAACATGCAAGTACCCTAAATCCCGGGAGACCTGAACATTATTTTCAAAGGAACGGCCAACCACAGCCACCTTCCTGCCTAAACGTTGGGCCACGCTGACGGCTTGTTGCATCCTGGACACATTCGATGAGGTCATGGTTATTAAAAGCTTGCCCTTCGTTTCCAAGGCCGCTTTCTCAAAAGAAGCTTCTATTGATTTTTCCGATCTGTTAAAACCGGGCTTTTCTACTCTTAGACAATCTATCAGTAAAAGCAAAACCCCTTCCTTCCCCAAGTTGGCAATTGTTCCCACATCAGTCACCTGTCCTGATACCGGTGTCCAATCAATCTTAAAATCAGCCTGATGGATAATTGTACCAAGGGGTGTTTTTAAAACTATTCCGGTAGAATCTGGCACAGAGTGTGACACCAGATAAAAAGAAACTTTAAATATACCCAAATCTAATTTTTGATCTGGCTTTACCTCTATAATTTTATTTTTTGGCAAATTATGTTCTGAGAATTTGGCTCTGATAAATCCGGCTGTTAATCTTTGGGTATAAATGGGAACCTGAAGCTGGGGCCAAATATAGGGCAGTCCGCCGATATGATCTTCATGTCCGTGGGTAATTAAAATTGCTCTGATTTTATCTTGTTTTCCTCTCAAATAAGAGATGTCGGGAATAACCAGGTCTACTCCCGGCATGGCCTCATCGGGAAAACCCACTCCACAATCAATAATGATGATGTCATTACCCATCTCATAAACATACATATTTTTGGTCACATCCCCTACTCCCCCCAATGGAATTAATTTCAGGCCTGGGCCTTGATCTGGTATAAATTGTTTTGGTTTAAACATTTTCATAAATTTTCAAACATTAAAACATTGATATTTGATTAAAAATTGTAAATTAAAAATTGAAAATTTCATCCTCCTAAGTATTCTCCCACATTCTCCACTCCCACCTTAAAAGGCCCTATCTCCCCTTCCACCACCCCCCGTGCCACTTTTCTGCAGATACTTTGCAAACTTCTTTGTAAAGATCTTATCCCCCCATCATATCCCAGTGGTCTGATGATTTGCGGCCAGGCCATCTCATCTATCATCAGCATATCAGATCCCAAACCATTTTCCTCAATAATTTTTGGCAAAAGATAATTTTTACCAATAGTGATTTTTTCCTCGTCTGAATAAGACGGCATCTGAATTGGCTCTAATCTATCCAAAACAGCTGTGGCTATATTTGAGGTATTATTGGCTGTGGCAATAAATAAAACTTGTGATAAATCATAAGGGAAATCCAGATAATGATCCAAAAAAGCTTGGTTTTGGGCAGGATCCAAAAGTTCCACCAAAACGCCCATAATATCCACCCTTCTATCTTGTTCCACCCGGTCAATCTCATCCAAAAGTATGACCGGATTATTAACTCCTGCAGATTTTATAGCTTTGATAATTTGACCTGGTTCAGAATCCAGATGAACACGGGATTGACCACGAAGCATTAAAGGATCACCCAAACCTCCAAAAGGAATTCTCTGAAGTGGTCTTCCCAAAGATTCTGCAATAGAATAAGCCAAAGATGTCTTACCGCTACCCGCCAAACCAATAAAGGCCAAAATCGGAGCATGTCCAAAGGCTTGAGCGTAGCTTTTTCTTTTGTTTAAGATTAAAACTGCCAAATATTCCAGGATTCTATCTTTAACAGATTGCAAACCATAATGATTTTTATCCAAAATTTCTTTGGCTCTGGGAAGGTCCAAAATATCTTGGCTTAATTTGTTAAAAGGCAGGGAAACTACAAAATCAATGTAAGCAATCAACTTTTCAAGTTCCGCTCCCGTGCCTGGAAACTGTAGAAGATTTAAAAGTTTTTCAGATATATCAGAAGGTAGGCTAGCTTGGCTTAACTTTATCTTCAGCTGATCAATTGTCGCTCGGGCAGAATCCATGATTAATATTCTACTCTAATCTTTTCATCTATTGAAGCCACCACGTCCACCTCTATCCCCGCCTTCGCCAAAACCGCTTCGGCGGGCAGGTCTTCCCCCACCTCTTGCTCCAAATGGTTTTCTTTCAAATCTGGCCCTGGTTCTATCAAAAGGCCCTCTTCTCTCACTTACACCAAAATCCCGTCTGCCCCCTCCCGATCTATACCCACCACCTGATGATCTTGATCTACCCGCTCCGCCCGCGAAGCGAGGCGAGTTTCCAAATGAAGGTCTTGGTCTAAAACTACTACTTCTAGGCCTGCTTTCAGATTCCTTTTTTACGTCTGCTCCAAAAAGCATGGATAAGCCAATTTTTCCTTCTGGAGAAACATCAGTTACCCTCACCTTCACTTCTTGCCCCTCAGTCACCACATCCTCTGGTCTTTCCACATGTCCTGGAGCCATCTGGGAAATATGAACCAATCCGTCTTTTCCAGGAGCAATCTCCACAAAAGCTCCAAAAGGAGCAATTCTGACCACCTTGCCTAAAAACTCATCCCCTACATTGACTTGTTTAAACATGCCTTCAATTGAGGCAATTGCCTTATCCACCCCTTCCGAGTTGGTCCCAGAAACCATCACAGTCCCATCATCCTCAATATCAATCTGTGCTCCAGTTTTGGAAATTATGCCATTAATATTTTTACCTCCAGGCCCAATTAGCAAACCAATCTCTTCTGGTTTTATATGTAATATCTCCACTCTGGGAGCATGAGGAGATAAAGGACCAGCAGCCGCTATTACTTTATTCATCTGTTCTAAGATTTCTAGCCTGGCCTTTTTACCCATTTCCAGTGCTTTCTCAATAATCTCAAAAGTTAATCCGTCAAGTTTAGTATCCATCTGAATTGTTGTCACTCCATTTTTAGTACCTGCCACCTTAAAATCCATATCACCGTAAAAGTCCTCTACAGCCCTCATATCGGTAATGACCTGCCATTTATCACCATCAGTCAAAAGTCCCAAGGCAATTCCTGCCACAGATTCTGACAAAGGTACACCGGCATCAAGTAATGCCAAGGTTGATCCACAAAGAGCGGCCATTGAGGTGGAAGCATTGGCTGCCAAGACTTCTGATACCACTCTGATGGCATAGGGAAACTTATCCTCGGAAGGAATCACCGCATTTAAACCTTTTTCCACCAAAGATCCATGACCGATATCACGTCGATTTGGAGGACCCAACCTTTTAACCTCACCCACAGAAAAAGGATTGATACTCATATTGTAATGATGCATAAATCTTTTTTGCCTCTCACCTTCCATCCCCTCCAAAGTTTGTTGCAAGGATGGAGCGCCTAAGGTTACCACAGACAAAATTTGTGTGTCACCCCGCTGAAAAAGAGCAGATCCATGAGTTCTTGGTAAAATTCCTACTTCCATCTCCAAATGCCTAATCTCATCCATGGCCCTGCCATCAACTCTTTTACCTTTTTTAAGAACTGCCTCGTGCAAGATTTCTTTGGCTACCTTATCAAAAATTCCGGAAATTATCTGAGGAGTTAAAGTTTCTGCATATTGAAGAGCCAATTCTTTTTTGATCAAATCACCAGTTGCCTCATGCCAAGGATGTTCATTGTCAAAAAGTGCAGCCTCAATTCTTTCCTTAGTGATCTTTTTCACCTCCAAAAGCAGTGCCTCTTCCACCTCTTCCACCAAATGAGAATAGGTTTGCTTCTCTCTGCCTGCTTGGTTACTAAACTGCTCTATCAGCTCAATGATCGGCTGGACTTGAGCATGGGCTTCCTTGATGCCTGAAAAAATCACCTCATCTGAAGTTTGTTTAGCTTCACTTTCTATCATTACCACCTTGTCTTTGGTTGAAGCGACTATAAGATCCATGTTAAGATGTTCCATCTGATCTATGGTGGGATCTACCACCAAATTGCCATCCCGCTCACCCACTCTGATAGCAGCAATTGGTCCGCTCCAAGGCACTGAGGAGATGGAAAGTGCAGCAGAGGCTCCAATCAAACCGACAATATCAGGATCATTGTTTTGATCAACTGATAAAACAGTTAAAATCACCTGTACTTCCTGATTTTTAAAATCTTTGGGGAAAAGTGGACGGATAGAGCGATCAATCAATCTACCAGTCAAGATAGCCTCATCAGTGGGTTTACTTTCTCTTTTAATAAATCTGGAAGAGGAAATTCTTCCGCCGGCATAGTGTTTTTCCACATATTCAACAGATAATGGAAAATAACCAATATCTTCTTTTTGAGGCTGGGTAGCCACAGTTGCCAAAATTACTGTTTCGCCCCAAGATACCACTACTGAAGCATCAGCTTGCAAAGCCAATTTGCCAGTTTCAAGTTTCAACTTGCGACCATTTAGATCTATCTCTTTTGTAATAACTTTGTTCATACTCGCTTTTGATGATAACTGTTATTTGGATAAACCTAGCTTTTCAATAACAGTCTTATACCTTTCTTCATCCTTTTTAACCAGATATTGCAGTAATCTTCTTCTTTTGTTAACCATGGACAGAAGTCCTCTCCTTGAGTGAATATCATGCGGATGCTCCTTAAGATGAGCTGTCAAATTTTTAATCTGTTCGGTTAAAAGGGCTACTTGAACTTCAGGGGAACCCGTATCACCATCTTTGGTGGCAAATTCCTTGATTATCTTTTGCTTAATTTTTGCATCTAACGGCATCTAAACCTTTCTGGAACAACTTTGATGCCAAAGTCGTCCTTAATTCACATTTGCTGTATTCTACCAGAAACTTTTAAAATATGCAAGGTTATGCTATGATGACAGCATGAAAAAGTATATCACCTCCAAACCTGATATTATGGGTGGTGCACCTTGTATAGTTGGTACCAGAATACCAATAGCAGTGATCGTAGCACGCCTCAAAGAAGGTCATACTATTGAATCAATTCAAGAAGGATATCCTTGGGTATCTTTAAGAACTATAAAGGGCGCTGTCAATGAATTGGTTGAAAAGCTCAGCTCTGCTAAAGATGCCCCGGAAATTTTACAAACACAAGTTGCTGCTTGATGAAGGGTTCTACTATAGAAAAGATTTACCTGTTACAAACAGCAGATTTGATGTCAAACATGTTGCTGGAGACTATAAACAAGGCGCATCTTCTGATACAAAAGTTTATGATCTTGCCAAACAGGAAGAAAGAATTCTTGTCACTCTCAATATTAAACACTTCAAACCTTTAGTATCAACAAGTAGATCAACTGGTGTAATTGGTGTATCTCCAAATCTAACACTCGATCAGATTGATAAAAAATTAACCTCTCTTTTAAATAAATCCACCAAAAAATCCCTATTTGGAAAAATGACAATAATTAGTGGGGAAGAGTGAAACAACACAGCTTAGATAATCCTGGCATGTCTACTTAACCCATACCCGGCATGGGTATTTAGCATCACCGCTCTTGGTAGCAAACTCTTTAATGATCTTCTGCTTTATTTTTGGATCAAGTGGCATCTTAACCATTTTGGTGTGCGATCGTACAATGAAATGGTACAATCAAATCAGGTTTACATCAAGGGTACAAACACGTAATATGAAAATGCAGTTGTATTATGCCTATTTATTAACTCTTCTGGTAGGGACTTAATATTAAATTTAAACTGCATTCTATGCAACGTACTGTTTGGGTTTTTTAGATCTGTATCAACCACTAACTGAGTATAGATATCATAATTGCCGGGTATAAAAAACCTACTAAATAACCCCCCTTGCTCCCTATCAGCTGTATTGTCCCAAACCCAATCATTTCTCCCTATCAGCACTACATCTTCTACTCTAATTTGACAAGTAATATCTAAGGGAGTTGTCTCTTTTAAAATCTCTAGGAGGACAAACAATGTTCCGAGTGCTGCACTAAATGGTCGTATAATTACATTTTTTTCTTCTACAGAAAGTAGACTTGCAGCATCATTATCAAAAATATGTGCTTCTCTACCAATTACTACACAACCTTCTATTGCATTTTCTAAGATAAACCCCCTCGATCTACCCACTACATCATCTGTTTTTGGTCCTTTTAATTTTCTTAAGCCTGTAAATGGATTAAATTCTTCTCCAAATTTTTTTTGTTCCCTGAATGCCATAAGCTAAATCTTACCCCAGTGATGTACCTTTAAAGATTTTGGGGGTTAGCCATTCCGGTTCAATGGTTTCGGAGACTACACCCTCCTGTACAGGTCTTTCCTCAGGAGAGGGTCGATTATTCCCGGCTGGTTGGGACACCACAGGTGGGGTGGTGAACCCCGATTCAATCGGTCCCGATTCTATCGGGATCGGGGTGAATTCAGCCACTGGTTGTGTTGACATCTCACTGACCAACGGAAGTTCTGGTGGAATCAAAGCAGATAAATCTGGCCGGGGAGCTTGTGGTGTGGCTGGCCTGCCCTGAGCGCCTGCAGTGAGCGAAGCCGAACTGGAGTCGAAGGGCTTTTTCCCTCCTGCTCTTAATAAGTTAGCCACCACCATATATGTATCTGCAGAAATTCTTGGATCCGATAAATTGTTGGTAGCATCAAAAATTCCTGTTAAAAGGTTTGAGGCAGCATCTGCATCCAAGTTCAAACCAAGATCAATAATTAAATTAGCCATTATGTCAGATATAGATGAGGCATTGGTATCCAAAATATTGGTAGTACCAAAGCCGGTATTGCCTTGATTATCAATATTGACAATATGTACACCGGAAAAACTGTCGGAGTTTTGCTTATAAATTGAGCCTAAGCTGTCCAAATTGGCTGCTCCCACCACAAAATTTAAATTAAAACCACTGCCTTGATAATGTGACACAATTCTTGAGGGTCGAAACATTTGACCTGCAATAACATGGAAAACCAAATTTAAATTATTATTTTGGGCATACCAATCCAATTTTTCCAAGGCTGGAATGGTACCATTTGAGGAGGCTACCCCCTCTAAAGTTAAGGTTAAATTACCACCTTGACCAGAGGGAAGATTTTTTGAGATATGATCTACTCCGAAAAGATGTGATTGACCCACGGTAATGGTATCATCAGAAACAACTGTTACTTCTTTACCAGACGCTTCAAGCACTAAAAATAATGCAAGGGCTGCTGCCAATTTATCTATGTCAGCTCCAACAGGCAGGGCAATCAAAACAGATTTAGCAGTAGGCAGTAAATTTTTAAGCTCACTAATTTGACTATCGTATTTCACTGTGCTTGAATTCTACTATAACTATCCCATAATTGCAAATCAAATTACCCTGAAAGATTCCACTCCATCACCTATCTGAAAATTTGATTAGATAATTCTTAACTATCTTTAAAAGGATTTATCACTTCTAAAAATTTAAACTTTTTAAAAAATGTTTCATCAGCTGTATAAATTCCTTTAACTTCATTTTCAATCATAGTCGCTACCAGGATTAAATCAAAAATTTGCTGTTTTTTAATATCAGCAGATTTCAACAATTCTAAAGTTACAGCTAGATTTGTGTTTTTAGAATAAATTTTAGGAAAATTGTCTGCTTTCAAGTAGAGAAGTAAAATTTTTCTGGCATCTTTAACTGATAATGGTTTTTCAACCCTTTTTGAATCTGTAATTATTGAGTAAAGTTCATAAAGATTTTGAAAAGATACACAACCCTCAATTCTTCCAGCTAAAACCTCGCCCACTAATGAACGAACAGTTTTATGGAAAGGTGATGCTAAATTATGAGCATAAATTAAAATATTGGAATCCAAAAGATACATTTATAACTTTTTATCAGCAGGAAATTTACTATTAAGATAATCGCTATATAGATTTCTTCTTCCAGTTAATTTTTCATTTATCTGTCCTAGATTAAAGACAGGAAAATCAGTCAGAGTTAATTTCTTTGTATTCCCTTTTTGTTCAATATAAGTTTTTAGGGCAGCTTCCACAATTCTTTTCAGGGGTTTTCTCTGATCCGCTGCCAATTTTTTAGCTTCTCTTAAAATATTCTCATCTAAAGTGAGCGTTGTTCTTGCGTAATTCATTACTTATATTGAAGCATAAAAACATAATTATGTCAATTTCAGTATTACGCCTCCAACATTCCACCTCGGAGGTAGAAATGTAGCTACACCTCGGGATTTTTAGAATATTTTGTGCTCAAAACACCTTGATTGGATAAATTACAAACCCGGTATAATTAGCTTTACACACCGGGTGTGTAGCCTCAACAAATTAGTCATTTGATTTATTATAGGGTACATATTATAATACTCTTCATGATTGAAACCGGCGGATTTATAAACCCCTTAGATAGTTCTATTCTGGAATTTTCTAGGGCTCGCAAACAGAGGGAGCAAAGAGATAGAATCAGCTCAGTACAAAACAGGAACGATCATCCAAAAGATCCAGGCAGAAGAAAGTTTTTGTTGCTTTTAGGAAGGGTTATAGGAGGAGCAGCTGCAGCTTCAGCCTTAGGGATTAGCGGCAAAATCCTACTTGATAAATTAAGTGCCCAAAGTGATAATCCATATAGAGATTGGGGTAGATACAAAGATAGATATTTTCCAAAAGAGTTAGTTATCGCAATGGGTCATGATATCTCGCAATCTTCTGATTTACCTGGGTTTTCAGAGGTAGGCGAACTTATTGTACTTTCTCAAACTAATCCTGATCAGTTACAAAGATTTATACCTTTATATAATGGATCAGAACCTATGAAGGTAAGATTAACAAATTTATTAAATACTACTCGTGCTCTTGGCTCAATAGATATAGGTGGACAAGGAGTTGGAGTAGAAACCACAGTAGTTGACAGGCATACTGGAGAAGAAACAAAAACTGTTATAGCCAGAGTGGATGAAGCATTAATTGAAGAAGTAAGGTTGGATAATAGTTTCATCTATGCCTCCAATATAGCCAAAAAATTGATACTAGCTAAAGAATTTTCTCACCTACTATATATAAGAGAACATCAAAAGACACTGGCAGAGGCAGTCTTAGATAGATATGAAATCATGGCACCCAACATTCAAGATATAGCACCACATTTATATTTCAGTGCAAATGCTGTGTATTTCACCAATTCAACTGTTCCTCCTATAGACCAACTAGAGGCATTCGCTAAGGTTGGTGATGATCTCGATTGTAGCGGACATTGGCATACTGCACCTGCATTTGGAACAATGAAATATAGAAACCTTTTATCACCTGAAGATTTAGCAATATTTGATATTAATGATAGCATCTTCGAAGCAGCAAAAAATAAAGGTTTATTGGTACATCAAGGCAGTGGAGTATTTTCATGGAGATCAAACATAGGCCCTTTTAGCTCAGAGTGGCTATCACTTTGTAGACCATTATGGAGAGCTCCATCTCTTAAATTACCCTAAAGCTTTCCACTATATCCCCAATTTGAAAATCTATTTGGGGATCAAATAATATTCCGCAATCAGAACCTTTCTCTACCTTATTAACCTCTTCTTTAACTTTTCTTAAGGATTTAAGTTTGGTTTCACCAATAGTTGTGCCATCACGAACGACTCTAATCCTTTGTCCCTTGGCAATTGTTCCCTCCAAAATCCTACATCCAGCAACTCTCTCTGCTTTTCCATAGGGAAATTCGGCAATAATATTGGCTTTCCCTAAAACTTCCTCCAATTGTCCTACCTCAAGCAAAGTATTAACTACTTCCTCTATATCTTCTAACAACTCATATATAATATTGTAGGTTCGAATCAGCACATGCTCATTCTCAGCTAGTCTTTGAGTTTGAGGAGCTACTTTCACATTAAAACCCACCACAATTGCCCCAACAGTTGCTGCCAGCTTGACATTTTCCTCGCCAATCTCTCCTGTGCCTGTAAAGATAAAGTTGACAACTTCTCTCTCCTCGTTATATTTTTCTAAAGAGGTCTTGATAGCCTCCAAAGACCCCTGCTTGTCAGCTTTAATGATAACCTTGAGAGTTTTCTTTCCACCCTCTCTCAATCTATCCACCAGATTTTGTGTTTCACTTTTCCCTTTTCCCTGACCACTTTTCACTTCTTCTCCCAACACTGCTCCCACCTCTAAAACTGCCTCCAAACCTAATACCTCAACAGGCATAGATGGTCCAGCAGATTCCACACTTTTACCATCCCAATCAAACATCCCTCTCACTTTTCCCTTAACTCCACCAACCATGATCTGATCACCCTTTTTAAGGGTTCCATTTCTGATAAGTAGTGTTGCCACAGACCCTTTAAACTTATCCAAATTTGATTCAATCACCACACCAACAGGTTGAGTTTGTGGATCTCCTTTTAGCTCATGCAATTCTGCCACCAAAAGTATCACCTCTAAAAGCTTATCTACCCCCTCGCCAGTTTTGGCAGATAAAGAAACTAATGGAACATCTCCACCATATTCTTCAATATTTATATCTCTATCAGATAATTGTTTTTTAATTTTTTCTAAGGAGACTTTAATATCTATGCCCGGCAGATCAATTTTGTTAACAGCCACTATCATTGATACCTTAGCTTCTTGAATATGCTTGATGGCCTCAACTGTCTGAGGCATGATTCCATCATCTACTGCCACCACCAAAACAGCAATGTCTGCTACCTGGGCACCTCGGGAGCGCATTTTTTCAAAGGCAGCATGGCCAGGGGTATCAATAAAAGTAATCAATTTACCATCATGTTCAAGCTGATATGCCCCAATATGTTGGGTTATACCTCCATGTTCACGAGATGCAACAGAGGATTTTCTTATAAAGTCAAGCAATGTGGTTTTACCATGATCAACATGGCCAAGGATAGTTACAATAGGTGGTCGTGTTTGTTCCATAATAAAAAACCCTTTCCATATTACTTAGATTCTTTACTGGCTTTACTCTTTTTATCAGCTTTCTTGTCCGCCATAGCTTTAGCGTCGGCGGATTTCTTATCTTTTTCAATATCTTGAGCAGCTTTTGGATCATCTGATGTAGCCTGAGCTGGAGCTGGCGCAGTACCAGGCCTCTCTTTCCTTTCTCCAGTACCCACAGTCTCAATTTCACCCTCAGCTTTTTCTTCCACAGCTTCAGCTGCTGGCTTGCCCGCCGTAGCTGCTTCCTTCGCCGAAGTGGCTACGGAGGCCGAGTCAGCGGAGGCGGGTTCCTCAGCTCCCACTATATCTATTTTCCATCCAGTCAATTTGGCAGCCAATCTGACATTTTGTCCACCTTTCCCAATGGCCAGAGATAATTGAGATGAAGGAACGATCACGGTTACCACCTTGTCAGCCTCATTTAATTTAACCTGAATATCTTTGGCAGGAGATAGCGCTGCAGCTATAAATCTGGCTGGATCATCCGAATAGCTGATAATATCAATCTTTTCCTCCCCCAACTCACTCATTACAGCTTGAACCCTGACTCCTTTTTGTCCAACCAGAGACCCAACAGGATCAACACCTTCTTGGGTTGAGACAGCTGCAATTTTAGTTCTTGAACCAGCCTCTCTGGCAATCACTTTCACTTCAACTGCTCCTGATTGAATTTCCGGCACTTCTAAAGCAAATAGAGCCTTAACCAAATTTGGATCAGACCTGGAAACAATCACCTCCGAACCCCGCCCGCCTTCTCTTATTTCTTTGACATAAAATTTCATCCTTTGATTTTGGCTGTAAATTTCTGTGTGAACTTGTTCGGAAGGAGGTAATACTCCCTCGGCTCTTCCCAAATCAACAAAGAAGGTTGAACCTTCCTGTCTTTGGATAGACCCGGATATCACTGTGCCAACTTTATTTGAGTATTCTGAGAGTATAGCACCTCTTTCAGCCTCATTAAGCCGTTGCATAATCACTTGTTTGGCAATTGAGGCGGCTATTCTGGCGAAACCCGAAGGGGTGACATTTTTATCTTTATGTAAGATGGTTATTTCCCCACTGACAGGGTTAACTTCAGAGGTAAATTCTTCAAAATCATCAGGCACAATTTCATTTCTTAATACTAGATCTTTTTTATAGGCAGCCAAGGCAGCCTGACGGATGGCATCCAAAACCACCTCCACATCCACCCCTTTTTCAGAGGCTATTTGATTTAAAGCAGCTGCGAACTCTGTTCGTGCCTGAGCCATAATAATTAAAAAGGTGGGACTAGCCCACCTTTCCGGTCCTTTGAATATTAACAGATTGTATTTTAACCTTTTTACTAACTTGAAGTCAAGGCCGCCCTACCCAGCATTAAGTTTGAGGAAATTACCAATGAATATCAGGATTACGACTGGCAGAACTTTCATCAGGCCGACCTATCTGGGTAGTATGAGGTGCTGTTCGCACTATCTCTGGATTTTCATCAACCTCTTTGTTAATTGCTATCAGCGCTTTTGCAAAAGCATCCAAGCTGTCTTTAGATTCTGTTTCTGTTGGCTCAATCATCAGCGCCTCTGGTACTATCTGCTTCTGAGGAAAATAGACAGTTGGGGGGTGGAAACCATAATCCATAAGTCTCTTCACAATATCCATAGTGCTGACATTTTTGGCCTTTTGGCGGATACCTGAAAGTACAAACTCATGCATACAGCGTCTCTTAAACTTAAGGTAATAATCATCTTGAAGTAGGCTTAATAAATAATTGGCATTCAGTACTGCATACTCGCTTACTGATCGCAAACCTTCTTCGCCATGAGCACGAATATAAGCATAGGCTCTAACAACCATTGCAAAATTACCATAATATTCACCTATCTTTCCTATGGTGTTGTCTGGTTTTATAAAAAGGTAAGAATCATCCATTTTTTCTACAATTGGAGATGGGAGGAACGGCGCTAAATGTTCCTTACAGGCTACTGGTCCAGCACCAGGCCCCCCACCTCCATGCGGTGTACTAAATGTTTTATGTAGATTTAAATGGACTACATCAAAACCCAATTCACCAAATTTAGCCTTACCCATAGTTGCATTCTGGTTAGCACCGTCTCCATAAACGAGGCCTCCTTTTTCGTGCACTATCTGAGTAATCTCTAAAATATTGGGGTCAAAAAGTCCTAATGTGCTGGGTAACGTCATCATTATCCCAGCCACTTTCTCAGTCATAAGCTTTCTTAACTCATCAAGATTCACATTACCATTAATATCTGATGGTAAGGTCACTTCCTCATAATCTGCCATGGCTGCAGTTGCAGGATTAGTCCCGTGGGCCGAATCAGGTATTAATATCTTACGTCGTTTAGCACCTTCACCTCGACTTTCGTGATATTTCTTGATCATTAGTATGCCTGTTAACTCCCCATGAGCTCCAGCTTTTGGATCCAGTGAAACTGCGTACATACCAGTAATTTCGGCAAGATATCTCTGAAGCTCATACATTACTTGAAGAGCACCCTGAACAGTTTCCATGGGTTGATTTGGATGAAGATGAGTAAATCCAGGTAAATTGGCTAATGTTTCATTGACTCTTGGGTTGTACTTCATGGTACAACTACCCAAAGGATATACTCCTCTGTCTATGCTGTAGTTTAAGCTGCCTAAATATTCAAAGTGGCGAATAGCATCACTCTCTGCTACATCTGGCAAAATTAAACTATCTTTATTTCTAATTAGATCTTGATATTCATCAAGCGATGTTTCAGGAACGTCGGATTCTGGAAGATAATCTCTTCTCCCTCTTCCAGGAACACTCATCTCAATCAGCAACTTTGTTTCAACTGGCATAGTTTCAATTACCTTATCTTGGCTAATTCTTGAACCAACCAATCAATCTCTTCCTTGGTATTCATCTCAGTTACGCAAATAAGTAAACCGTTGGGTATCCGATCGCTCACATCTATCCCGCCAATGATTCCTGCTTCATATAATTTCTGGTTTACTTGGACGGGTTCAATAGGACACTGCACTACGAATTCTTTAAAGAAACGCCCAGGCAACACACTATAATCTTCCAATCCATCTATTTGCCTTGCAGCATAATGTGCCTTCTGAAAAGATAGCTCTGCTGCCTTATTGAGCCCATATGATCCCATCAGGGCCAAGTAAGCAGCCATCCTAAAACCATTATGTGCTGAATTGGTAGTGATATTGGATGTGGCCCGTGCTCTTTTAATATGCTGTTCTCGAGTAGTCATTATTAAAACAACACAATCGCGTCCTTTACTATCTTTAGTTCTGCCTACAAGTCGACCAGGTACCTGCCTGGCATGTAAAAACTCCTCAGTGCAGGCAAAAATACCATACGATGGTCCACCAAAGTTTAATGGTATGCCCAAAGGTTGTCCATCACCTACCACTACATCTACCCCATACTCAAAAGCAGGTTTAAATAAACCACAAGCCATTGGATCTTGAGAGGCAATCACATAAGCACCTGCTTGATGTGCAGTTTCTACCCACTCTGCCAAATTTTCCCTAAAATAACCAAAAAAGTTAGGATTTTGAATAACTACACTGGCCACATTATCTTTTACCTCTGGAGGATTATTTGCAGAAACAGTACTAATTTCAATGCCAGCACTATAACAATAGGTTTCAATCACTCCTTGAATCTCTGGACTGACATCATCAAACATCATAACTACATTTCGATCTCTTTTCATCCTGTGAGTCATTAGAACACCCTCTGCTGCAGCTGTAGCTCCACTATAATGACCTGCAGTAACAACAGGTAGATTGCCTAAAAGATTATGTAATATGGATTGAAGTTCAAAAGTAGCCCAAAGATTACCCTGACTTACCTCAGCTTGATAAGGAGTATAACTTGTGTAAATACTGGGATTTCCGACAATATGATCAACTGCAGCAGGTATATAGTGTCTATACCTACCTCCTCCCAAAAAACTGGGCATTTTACCATCTAAAGAGATATTACGGCTGGCAATATCTTCCATTTCACGCCTAAGTTCCAGTTCTGAAAGTGGAGGAGGTAAGTTTAAAGGTGGATTACGATGTTGTGGGGGAATGTCTTTAAATAGATCGTCTAAATCATCAACCTCAATAGCTCTTAGCATGTCCTCACTATCAGTGTCTGAGTTGGGGATATAAGAACCTCTTCTGGCTTCTGGCATTTATTTTTGGGGACAGAATAATTGAATTAAAATAACATTCTTTTAAAAAAATTGCAATATGGGTTTGTAGGTGATATATTCCCAATAATGGACTGGATCTTTTGGCCAATTTTAGTATTCTTACTTCTTATCATTCTGTCTGGCATAAAGATTATTGATCAATATGAAAGAGGGGTAGTGTTAACTTTAGGAACATTTAGCGGAATTCTAAGCCCTGGTTTAAAGATTGTCATTCCCCTTATCCAAAGACTGATCAGAGTTGATCTTAGAATAACCACCGCCGACATTCCCAAACAGGAGGTCATCACCAAAGATAATGTTCCGGTGGGAATTAATGCTGTGGTTTATTTCCAGGTTGAAAAACCGGATGATGCGGTCTTAAAAATCCAGGATTATTACTATGCTGTTACTCAATATGCTCAAACAGCCTTAAGAGATGTGATTGGTGGCATAGAGCTGGATGCGCTTTTAACAGAAAGGGAGAAAATCGCCGAGCAGATTAAAACTTTGGTTGATAAGGAAACCGCCGAATGGGGAGCTAATGTCACTGCCATTAAGATGCAGGATATTGAACTCCCAGCTGATATGAAACTTGTTATGGCCAAACAGGCACAGGCTGAAAGGGAAAGAAGGGCAGCCATTATCAGGGCTCAGGGAGAACTATCTGCATCAGAAAATCTGAAAAAAGCCATGCAGAATATGGCCTCATCTGGGGCTATCTCCTTAAGAACTCTACAGACCATAGAATCCACCACCACCAAAGCCGGCAATACTGTCATCTTCACCCTCCCCACAGAAGTCCTATCAGGACTTAAAAAACTTCTAAAATAATTAGGTTTTTACTACCACAGTTTTGGCCAATTTGTCATGCCAAGTTTGTTTCTTGGGATCCCAAATCATCCAAAGGTATCCTAAAAATAGGGCAATGGCAGATAAAATACTGGCAAAATACCTAAGTATGGCATCCTGGTAGGTCACTTTACCACCGTTTTCCTTCAAAATTTTTATTTTTAAAATCATCATGCCCACCGTAGCACTATAAGTTGACAGCATCCAAATAGAATAAGCCAAACCCAATAGAAAACTTAAGATATTACCTGTGCCATCTTTCAAAAGCATACCGGGAATTACACCCACAATCAGCCCATCTATAAAAGCCCCAGCAAACCTCCTCCAAAATCCAGCATATTTCATAAAATTATGATATCTTAAAACCAGCCTTTTTTCTTGCTTGCCCCGCCAGGCGGGAAAGATAAATTATATAACTCCTCATATAGTTGTTTCTCTTGCTTAGAAGGATTTTTGGGGATTTCTAGGTTAACCCTGACATAATGATCACCGTGGCTCGCCTCGCTTCGCGGGCGAAGCGGGCCGTGGCCACCTAATTTGGGAGCGCCTTTGCCTTTTAGTTTAACCAAAGAACCAGGTTGGGTGCCTGGCGGCACCTTAACTTTTACTTTCCCTCCCACAGTTTCCACTTCAAACACATCTCCCAAGACTAACTGGGGAATATTGATGGTTATTTCCGAAAAAATATCTGCTCCTTCTCTTAAAAATTGGGGATGACGAGAAATTCTAAAAACAATATCCAATCCGTCAGCTGACGGACCAAATCTCATCTTAGTCCCATTATCCACTCCCGGTGGAACTTTAATTCTCATTCTTTTCCTAACTAATGTTCCTTGTTGATTTCTTGATTCCACCTCAATATCTTTGGTCACCCCATGTATGGATTCGTCAAAACTTAGCTCCATCTGATAAGTTGGTCTTCTTCTGGTGAAACCGCCAAATCCGGCACTACCAAAAATTTGTTCAAACAGCTCAAATGGATCCTCAAACCCTCCAAAATCAAACTGGATATTTGGGTTTTCACCACCCGAGGACCAACTATATGTTTTCCAACCCCCTTGGCCACCGAATGGTCCACCACCTGGCCAGCCTTGTCCGCCAAAGCCCCCTCCAGGGGCGAAGGCGGAATGGCCAAACTGATCATAAGCTCCTTTTTTCTGAGGATCAGATAAAACTTGATAAGCCTCACCCACTTCTTTAAATCTTTCTGCAGCCCCGGCAGATTTATCTACATCAGGGTGATGTTTTCTAGCCAGTTTCCTGTAAGCTGATTTTATTTCATCAGCAGATGCGGATTTATTAACGCCTAAAATTTCATAATAATCACGCTTTGTCATATTTTTATTTGTGTATTATAGCGCTCTCTTGACAAAAGTGCCAGCTTGTGATTAAATAAAAACAATCACGCCCCCGAGTAATCGGGGGACGATTTTTAAAAACCCATATTTTCAATACTAACCTTAAATAAGCCTTTTTTTATTTCCCAAATCTCTCTACCAATATGCCCAGGTGCGTAAATAACAATTACCTGTTTCTTCTGATTAATTAATCTTTTATAAAGGGTGGCGAAATCACCGTCTCCAGAAAGGAAAATGAAGCTATCATATTTATCTAAATTTTCAAAGCAATCCAGGGAGATTTCTATATCAAAGTCACATTTCCTTCGACGGATTTTCTGTCCTGCAACTTCGGCAACTAAAACATATTTAACAGGTTTGGTGATAACTTTATAACCAATATTTCTAGCAATTCTTAGGAATTTTCTGGAGTGTTCATTTTGATCAGTACCATGATACAAACTAATATCTTTTATCTCTTTATAAGATTTTAAATACTTATAGAGTTTTCTAGGATTAACTTCCTCTTTTAAAGATTTTTTCCAACCATAAACATTAGCCCAATCTACAAACACAGCAGCTTTACCCTTTAACCTCAACCGAAATCCAATCATATCCTTAAGCATAGCACCTTTCATAATTTCCAGCTTCCAGTTTCCAACATCTAACTTCCAATCATAATTCCACCATTAAAAATACACTTTTACTACGGCCGTGGGATAAATAAAAATAATGAAAATGAGGTTAAAACAACTTTTCCAGTTGGCAAGGGGGATTATTCTTCCTTTTTCTCTTCCTCCACCACTTCACCTTCAACTGTTTCACCCTCCGAAGCCTTGGCGGAAGAGGGCTCTTCAGCTTCACCTGCTTGTGGTTGTTCTCCGGCTGGTTGACCTTCTCCCCCCGGCTGTTGGTACATGGCAGCTCCTACTTTCTGTAAAGCCTCAGATAATGCATCCATTTTGGGTTTTAAATCTTCGGCAGAAGCAGTTTGAATCACCCCTTTTAAGTCATTTAATTTTTGCTCAACATCAGTTCTTACCTCAGCTGAAACTTTATCCCCGGCATCTTTTAAGCTTCTTTCTGCTGTATAAACTAAAGTATCTGCTTGATTTTTAATCTCAATTTCTTCTTTTCTCTTTTTATCCTCCTCAGCATGAGCCTCTGCTTCTTTGGTCATTTTCTCCACTTCATCTTTGGAAAGACCTGTTGAACCGGTAATAGTTATTTTTTGCTCTTTTGAAGTGGCTTTATCCTTGGCAGAAACATTTAAAATGCCATTGGCATCAATATCAAAAGTGACCTCAACTTGAGGAACTCCACGGGGTGCTGGTGGAATACCATCTAAAATAAATCTGCCCAGAGATTTATTGTCAGCTGCCATCTCTCGCTCACCTTGCAGCACATTTATTTCCACAGATGTTTGATTATCTGCAGCTGTTGAGAATATTTCTGATTTAGAAGAAGGAATAGTAGTGTTTCTGGGTATCAAAGGTGTTCGTACTCCACCTAATGTCTCAATTCCCAAAGTTAAGGGCGTCACATCGAGCAAAAGTACATCCTTAACCTCTCCACCTAAAACTCCTCCCTGAATAGCAGCCCCCACTGCCACCACCTCATCAGGATTAATACCCTTGTGTGGTTCTTTGCCAAAAAAATCTTGGACCGACTTTTGCACTGCAGGCATTCTGGTCATGCCACCAACCAAAATTACCTCCTCAATATCTTTGGCCTCTATCTTGGCATCTTTTAAAGCAGCTTTCACAGCCTCAAAAGTTTTATCAATTAAAGATTTGACCATAGCTTCAAGCTTGGCCCTGGATAATTTCATCTCCAAATGCTTGGGGCCGCTTGAGTCAGCAGTCACAAATGGAATAGAAACTGAAGCCTCTTGGGTGGAAGATAACTCAATCTTAGCTTTTTCCGCAGCGTCTCGCAGTCTTTGCAGGGCTTGCCTGTCATTTTTTAAATCCACACCCTGTTCTTTTTTAAACTCTTCTGCCAGATGATCTAAAACAACTTGATCAAAATCATCTCCGCCCAAGTGTGTATCACCGTTGGTGGATTTGACCTCAAATACTCCCTCACCCAGTTCTAAAACAGAGATATCAAAAGTGCCTCCCCCAAGATCATAAACAGCAATGGTGTGAGCATGGCTTTTTTCCAAACCATAGGCTAAAGCTGCCGCAGTTGGTTCATTAATAATTCTTTGGACATTTAATCCGGCAATCTCTCCTGCTTGTTTGGTGGCTTGCCTTTGAGCATCATCAAAATAAGCTGGGACAGTAATCACAGCATCTGTCACTTTTTCACCTAAATAAGATTCAGCATCAGCTTTAATTTTTTGTAAAATCTGGGCAGAAATTTCCTGAGGAGTATATTCATGGCCTTCTACTTCAACAACAGCCATGCCGTTTTTACCTTCTTTGATGGTATAGGGAAGCCACTTGATATCACGTTGAACCTCTGGGTCTTTAAATTTCCTACCCATTAATCTTTTAATGGAAAAAATGGTCTCTTTGGGATTAACCACAGCCTGACGTTTAGCAACCCTTCCTACAATATTTTTCAGAGGATTAACCACAGAAGGGATAATATTTTCCCCCTCAGCTGAATGTATAACCTTGGGCTTCCCGCCCTCCATCACCGCCACTGCGCTATTAGTTGTTCCTAAATCAATTCCTACAATCTTAGCCATATATTTGCTATTTGACAAACAAATTACAATTTTTTAAATTTGTTTGTCATCCTGAGCGATTAGCGAAGGATCTATTTCAGATTGTCCGCCCCGCTCATTTATATCCTTTCTGCCGACTACAACTGCTGCCGGCCTTAAAACTTTTCCATTTAAGCTGTAACCTTTCCTGACTACCTCCAAAATAATATTATCCTTTGGCTCGCCGGAGCTGTCAAGCGAAGGCGGCATTACCCTCACGTCAACTGCCTCATGAAGGGCCGGATCAAATTGACCGTCTGCTGCAATTTCATCCAACCCTTCAGATTGTAAAACATATTTAAACTCTTTAACAGCCAGCTCTATACCCTTAAACCATCCAGACTGCTTATCTGTCTCGCTTGCTCCAGCTAAAGCCTGTTCCAAATGATCCAAAGTAGGAATCAACCTTCTTAAAAGCTCTGCTCCAACATAATTTGTTAACTCAGACCTTCCCTCACTGACTCTTTTCTCCAAATTATGATAATCAGCCACTGCTCTTTTTAGCTGATTCTCCAGCTCAACCACTCTTTGCTCTAATTGTTCAACCTTGTTTTCTTTCTTAGCCATATTAAGCCGATTTGACAAAATGCGTACAATTTCCTAACGCATTTTGTCATCCCGAGCGAGCGAAGCGAGTCGAGGGATCTCCTTCGGATTATCCGCTCACTCCATTTAACCCCATCACACTCTCATAGCTTCACAAACCAAATTCCTGACATATTTAACATATGGTAAAACCAGAGCAAAATTCATCCTGGCAGGACCAATCACTCCAATTACTCCACCTTTCCCGGCAACCCCAGGATTTACAGGTACAAACTCATATCTGGTAAAAACAAATCCGGTTGGTAGCAAATCCTCATACCCTAACTCTTCACCAAAAAGGATATGTATTGGATCCGGTCCAACTGCCTTACCTATAATCTCAGACAACATCGGGTTTTCATCAAACAAAGACAGCACAAATCTGGCAACATCAATATCATAAAACTCCGGCCAGTCCAAAATATTGGCAGCTCCGGCATAATAAACCTGTCCATTGTCATCCCTGACAAGACCTAACATGTCAAGGCGACTGGCCAAAGCTGTAACAGCTTCCTTCAAAAGCCTTTCTTCCTTAGCTCTATTTGACATAAGCTTTTCTTTAATAGAAACCTCAGCTGTAACAGGCAGCTGTTTTTCCTTCATCAGCTCATTTATATAAACCCGCATTCCCATAGAGGTAGGAGTTCTTCCGGCTGATGTATGAATCTGTCTAAGATATCCCATCTCAGTTAATTTCCCCATCTCAATCCTGATAGTGGCAGGGGACACCCCCAGATCATACTTTCTCTCAATCACCTCCGAACCCACCGGATCTGCTGACTCTATATACTCTTCCACAATTGCTTTTAAAAGTGCTTTTTGTCTGTCAGATAATTCTGTCATATTACAATCCTGAGCGACTGCAGGGAGTCGGAGGACTAGCAGTAAGATACCACGAGTGCTAATGTTTGTCAAGGTCTGATTTTCGACCTAAATTGTTGCCATACATTGTACGATCGTTCAATGTTTGGAATATGTTCTTTAAAATTTATTTAAAATTTATACTGCCAGGTCTTTACCGCGGTACTGCCTTAAACTGTTACTTTTCCAAGCAACTATAGATTGTAGTATGATAGCCTGAGATGAAAGTATTATTACATGGCAAGTATTCAAAAAATATAGAGCCCTTGGTAAAAAGCTTGGGCTTTGAGGTAGTCACCTCTAACCCTGAGGTGGTAATAAGTTATGGAGGTGATGGTACTCTTTTGTCCTCAGAAAGACACTATCCAGGAATACCCAAACTTCCCATAAGAAACAGTTTAATTTACAAAAAATGTCCAGAGCATAAAGAAGAAGTTCTACTAAAAACTCTTTCTCAAAATAAATTACAAGTTAAAGAATATGCCAAATTGGAAACTAAAGTAGAAAATCAAACTATTTTAGCATTAAATGATTTTGTCATCAGAAATAAAGAGGCTGTCCATGCTATCAGGTTTCAGGTGACTGTTCCCAGTCATCCTGAGCGACTCCGACGTCACGTCGGAGGAGTCGAAGGATCTATACTTATTGGAGATGGGGTAGTTTTAGCAACTCCTTTTGGCTCCACAGGCTATTTTAAAAGTATCACAGGACAAACTTTCCAGGATGATTTTGGGCTGGCTTTTAATAACACTACCCAAAAAATTGAGCCCATTATCTTTAAAGATGATGAAGAAATAACATTCAAATTGATTCGTGGCCATGGAACATTAACCCATGATAACAGTCATAGCCAATATGCAATCAAGGAAGGCGCTAAATTGACCTTTAAACAATCCTTGCAAAAAGCCAAAATTTATGAGGCAGGTTCCCTAAGATGTCCCAACTGCCAAGTGATTAGAGGTTAAATTACAGCTGATTCTAGGAAGTTTAGCTCTTTTTTAGAGGTATCAAAGGAAACTTTTATACCTATGGGCATAGGAATATTAACTGTAAAGTGACCAAAATCCAAATTGGCCATAATGGGAAAATCATATTCTTTTAAGATATCTAAAACCATCTCTTTTGCTGTTGGCTCTTTTATTTCTTCCTCTCTTGGTGGCTTCATATATTTGATTTTACCAATAAGCATTCCAGAAATTTTATCTAAAATTCCCATATATTTTAACTTATATAAAGTTGTGGCTATATGATGCAAAGTTACTCCTACTTCTTCCCAAAAAAATACAGCTTCATCAAAAGCTCCCGCTTCTGGAAAATATTCTGTACCGGATAAAATCCGATGGTATTCTAATATACCTCCAATTAAATGTCCCTCTGCTTTGCCTTTTTTCCACTCTTCCCACTCAGAAATTGGCTTTATGATTCCAGGGGCTTCATTTTTTGTTAGAAACTTTAAGAAAAACTGCTTATCCATTTCTACCCAGTCTTCCTTCCCTTCTTTTGGAACTCTACCAAATCCAAACGTCACATCATCCATATGAAATCCTACCATGCCTGTTTTTGAAAATATTGCCAAATGATAAGCAGTCATATCAGACATTCCTATGAAGGGTTTTGGGTTATTTCTTATTAGTTCATAGTCTAAATGTTCTAAAACAGAAATTGCTGAATATCCACCAGTTTGAGCCATGATGGCTCTAATATCTTTATTAGCAAACATGGCATTAATATCGTCAGCTACTTCTTTTGGTGTACCAGCCATCCACCAGCGAGTCTTACCAATTGTTTCCCCTTCATAAATCTTAAATCCTAAATCATAAATCACCTTCTTACCTCTTTCATAGTTTTCTCTAAATGAGGGTAAAACCGGCAAAGATGAGGCCACAATCCCAATAGTATCTCCTTTATTTAACTTAGGCGGCTTAACAATTTTCATGAAAGCATTGTATCAAAAAATCTCGCCCCAAAGAGGAGCGAGATTTAATATATTCCTAAAAATATTTAGGAAATAATTACCGCTATTTGGCGCTGCAGATCTTGCAATCTTGCATATGAGTTGCACCAATATATACTGCTGATACTCCCACCAAAATATAAACTAATTTTTCAAGTGTGGGCCAGCTACCTACTATGGTATTAACCAAGTTAAAATTAAACAGTGCCCAAAGGCCCCAGTTTAAACCACCTACCACCAAAAGGGTGAAGGCCACCATATGTAAAGCTTTCATTTAATCACCCCCTTTCATACTAGAGACTAGTTGCTAGAATCTAGATACTAGTTTAGTGTAAGCACAAATAAAAAATTTAATCAAGTGGCTTATTTTCTGATAAATAGAAGCGCATTGGGGATGTTACGTCCTGGTCCCACTTTGTACCCTCCAGACCACAAAGCTGTTGATCCTCCTGAATCTAAATTTAGCGCATTATGCATTCCCATTTTTTGTAATACTCTGGCAACTTCTGCAACAGTGGCATTATGTACAACCCCTATATAAACTGTTGAGTCTTTATTTCCCACAAAACTTCTTGATCCTTTCAAACCTTGTTTAGGATCAGAATTCCCCCCAAAAACCACATTTGACCCTGAAACCAGTAGCGGCTGATTTGCTAAAACTGCATCTACCCCACTGTCCCTACCCCACTCAAGGGATTGACCTACAAATCTAACAGAGTTACCCGAAAAAATCACAGCAGGAACAGTGGAATAAACGTTATTATCAGAATTAAAGTAAGTTTTATTTTTATTCATCAAAAGTGTGTCAAAAGAGTTTGTTTTACCAGCACAAGATGGATACTCTGCCGGACAAAAGTATGAACCATTAATTCCGGCAAAGGCTCCATTTCTGGAAACATACGTGGCTAAGGGTAAAGTGGGACAGTTATCTTTGCAGTCGGAATCTGAGGCCGTATCCACAATCACTTTAGTAGAATTTAAATCAGCCGAAACTACATCCACTAAATAATCACCGATATCAATTGACACTTTTTGTCTGGAAAAACCTGAGTCAGGAGGAGTATTAGATTGGGTAACATTTTCAGGAATTTTAAAAGAAGCGATAACCTTTTGATTTTCAGTATCTATCCCAGATGACACTTCTGATAATATTTTTCCTGCCTCAGTATAGTTTTTATCAGCCAAAAGCTTTAAAGATTTAGCAAAATTTTTCTCAAACTCTGATTTCTTTTTCTTGTCTCCATTAAAATCCACCAGTTTTTCATAAACAGTTACAGCAGAATTGTATGTTTTTTGGATATTATCTATTTCTTTTTTTAGATCCTGATTTATTTTTACCTGATCCTCATTTTTTAAATCCTCCAATTGTTTGCCAACTGCTAATAATTCATTTTTCAGTCTTGTTTCATTACTTTGTAAAATGGTAATCTGCAGATTCTGATCAAAGATTTGCCGGAAATTGAAAGCAAGTAGGATAATTAATCCCCCAAATAAAGCAGACAGTATATATTTGTGTTTAAACACTTGGGAAAGAATTTTATTTCCAGAGGAAAGAACTTGTTCATTAAATATCCAAACTAAATGTCTCACTTAATTATTGTAATCATAACTGCTCCAAAGAGGCAATTTGTCAAAATTATGATTTCAGGATGCTTAAAAAAGCCTCCTGTGGTATCTCCACCCGACCTATCATTTTCATTTTTTTCTTTCCCTTTTTTTGTTTTTCTAAAAGCTTATCTTTTCTGGTTCTGTCTCCTCCATAAAGTTTAGCTGTTACATCTTTTCTATATGCAGGCAAAGTTTCCCTGGCAATAATTTTTCCTCCAATTGATGCTTGGATTGCCACCTCAAAATTTTGCCTGGGTAAAACCTCTTTTAATTTTTCCACCATCCTTCTCCCCAAACTTTCTGCCTTTTCCCTAACCACTATTTGTGATAGCGCATCCACTTTTTCCCCAGCAACCAAAATATCTACCCTGATTGCATCAACTCCCCTAAAATCTAAAAACTCCCAATCTAAAGAGGCAAACCCGGAAGATACAGATTTCAACCTATCATAAAAGTCCGTCACCATTTCTGAAAGAGGCATCTCATAAGTTAGTTCTACTTGAATCCCAAAATGCTGCATATTTAAAAATCCACCCCTTTTCTCTGACACTAATTCCATCACACTACCAATATATTCCTGAGGTACAAATATCTTTAATTTCACCCATGGTTCTTTAATAGAGTGAAAAGTGGTAAGGGAAGAGGGATTAGTCAAAATTACATCATCCACCAAATACTGCACCGAAGGAGTAGTAGCAATTAAATCTGCTCCAAATTCCTCTGACAATCTTTCCTGAACAATTTCTGCATGCAAAAGCCCCAAAAAACCACACCTAAAACCTGCCCCTAAAGCTTTCGAATGTTCCAACTCGTAGATAAAAGCCGGATCATTAAGCCTGAACTTCTCCAGTGCTTCCTTAATTTCATGATACTCATCCTGATTAATTGGATAAAGACCCACATATACCATAGGTTTTACTTGTTTATAACCAGGAAGTGGTTCAACCCCTAAATCAGTCGAGATGGTATCACCCACTCTAACTAAATCCGGTTGTTTCACACCTGTTGCAATGTAACCTATCTCCCCAGCTTGCAACTGAACTGTAGGTGTCAGCTGGGGAGCAAAATATCCCATCTCCAAAACTTGACCTTCGGCTTTAGTTCCCAAAAACTTAATGGATGATCCTATCTTTGGAATCTCCCCATCCATCACCCTAATTTCTGCAATCACTCCTTTATAAGAATCAAAAAAAGAATCAAATATCAAAGCTCTAAATATATTTCCACCCTTGGGGTGGAATAGGTTTACACCTACGGGACGTCGAACGTCCCTGCCACGTTCGACTGTGGCGGATTTTGGGGGAGGAATACGTTCGACTATGGCTTTTAAAAGTTCTTCTGCACCTTGCCCAGTCTTAGCCGAGACTAAAAGTATCTCCCTATCATCAAAACCAAATGTCTCCCCAAGTTGTTTTTTTGTTCCAACTATATCCGCATTAGGAAGATCTATTTTGTTGATAACTGGTATTAAGGTAAGATTTTGTTCTAAAGCAGCCAGGCCATGTGCCAAAGTTTGCGCTTGTATTCCTTGAGTGGCATCAACCAAAAGTATTGCTCCTTCAACAGCTACCAGAGCCCGTGAGACTTCATAGGAAAAATCAACATGTCCTGGTGTGTCTATCAAGTTAAGGATATACTCCACTCCACCAATGACATATTTCAGCCTGACTGGAGCAAGTTTTATTGTGATCCCACGTTCTCGCTCCAAAGCCAAAGAATCCAGAAGTTGTGGTTTAAGCTTTTCCTTTGGCACGGTTCCTGTAATTTCCAAAAACCTATCAGCCAGGGTAGATTTACCATGATCAATATGGGCAATTATACTAAAGTTACGAATATTCATGAGGCAATTATATAACTAAACAGTACCTGTTTCAGGAGTAATTATCTCTTGTGATTTAAGCTTTGTTTGGAATTTAGTAGCCCTTCTGATTAAATCCGCAAAGGTAAGTAGTTCTCTCACTTTCAAAAACCAAACCAATCCGACATATACAGACAGAGCAAAAATTGCTGAAGAAGATGTTAATATCAGCAAATTGATGGTCCTGGTAGTATCAAAAATTACCTGGTCCAAAAGCTTGATGGGAACATAAAGTGCCACTCCCATAATAATGGTGGCCATCAGCATTTTCCCCAAAGGGATAAACACTTGATCCAAATTAAATTTCCCAACTTTAAAATGTAGTGTCCAAAAAAGTAAAATCCCGGAGAGTATGGCAGATATTGAATTGGCTGCTCCAATACTCCAAACATCTAATTTTAAAAATTTAATAAAGTAAAAGCTTAATGCTATATTTATACTAACCACAATAAAAGATACAAATACTGGAGTTTTAGTATCCTTCATAGCATAAAAACCTCTAACAAAAAGCAAAGATACCGATTGTGCGACCAGTCCTATTGCTAAGTAAGCTACTGTTAAACCTGTTAAAACGGTTGCCTCCCAATCAAATTGAGAAGCACCAAAAATTAATCTCACCACTGGAATTCTTATTACAATCAAAATGGCTGTTGCAGGAAGAGTCAGAAATAATATTTGATGGGTAGTGGTAAGAAGTGTAATCTTAAACTCTTCAATTCTACCTCTGGCTCTCTCAGATGATAAAACCGGTAAAGCTGCTTGTGCCAAAGTTGCCCCAAAAAGACCAATCGGCACCACTTGCAAATGTTGGGCAAAGGTCAAATAAGTAACTGATCCAATTGATGTCAAAGATGCCAAAGCCAATCCCACAGTTTCATTGATCTGCTCAGCAGCCAGCCCCACAGTTCTCACACTAACCAAACTAATGATTTCTTTAACTCCTGGGTGAAAAAACTTGAAAGGGAATTTAAATCTAAAACCTAAAGACCAAACTAGCGGCAGCTGTATGGAAGCATGCATCAGTGCACCGATAATCACTCCATAAGCTGCTCCTGTAATTCCCCACTCCTTTGAAAACATGATAATGCCTAAAATAATTCCCAAATTATAAAAGACGGGAGCTAAAGCAGGAATAATAAATCTTTGAAATGATTGCAAAATACCAATAAAGAAGGATCCCAAAACCAGTATGGCCTGACCAAAAACAATAATTCTTACTAAAGATACCACCTGTGCTTGCTTTTCTTGAGAAAAACCCGGGGAGATCACGGTGGAAATTATTAAGGGGGCAAAAATATAAATTAAAATACCAGCCAAAATAAAGATTGTTAGAAAGATGTTTAAGATTGATCTGGCTAAAGCAAAGGCATCCTCTTTACCTTTACTTTCAAAATGTTCTGTAAAGACCGGAATAAAAGCTACAGATAAAGCGCCAAAGATGACAATGGAAAAAAGCAAATCCGGTAATCTAAAGGCAGCCCAAAATATATCGATAGTATCCGGAGGAAAGACATGGGCCAGTAACCGATCACGCACCAATCCCAATATTTTAGCCACCATCATGGTGGCCATGATAATTGCTGCCCCAGAAAGGATTGAGGTTTGCCTGGAATATAGCAGTGAAAATATATTTTTAACCATTTAACTTAGTGTAGCATTATGATACTATACACGCCATGCCTATCATCAAATCAGCTATTAAAAAGGTCCGCAAAGATAAAGTAAGAACAGCTCGTAATAAAAAAAGGGCAGATGCCTTAAAGTCTTTAATAAAAAAGGTAAGAACTACCAAGGCAGTTAAAGATCTTCAGGCAGCCTTTTCTGCCCTGGATAAAGCAGCCAAGGTCAAACTGATCCATCCCAACAAAGCAGCCAGATTAAAATCCCGATTATCTAAAGGAATCCGAGTGAGAACAACCCCCACAGGAATCGTTAAGAAATCTACCAAAAAGAGGTCTTAATCTCTCTATACCCTATACCCTATACCCTAGTATATAATGTATTTATGCTCAAATCTGGCCCTAAGCTTGACATTCACTTGGATCTTTTAAAACCTCAAGGAAGTCCACAGAAACTGCCGGAAAAATTCCTACGCTGGCTTCTTTCCACCGGACGCTTTATTTTTGTTCTGGTAGAAGCCGTGGTTTTACTGGCTTTCATTTTTAGATTTAAATTGGATGCCGACATAGCTTCTACCAAAGAGAAGATCGATGAGCAGATTCCTTATGTTGAAAGCTTAAGAAATTATGAAATCTTGATAAAACAAATTCAGCTTAAACTGTCAACAATTGGAGCTTTTAATCAAAACTATGCTGATTATCCTGAAATCTTAAAAAGAATCTCTGACCAAGTACCGAGTGGAATCAAGATAAACACCATGGGCTTACAAAAAGATGTCGGTAAAATCACCATCCGAATCAACGCTCAAGCACAAAGTAATAATGATCTGCTAACCTTTCTTCTCGGTATGAGAGAGGACCAATATTTTACCGATGTCAGCCTAGTAAGTGTCGGACTTGAGCAAGGTATTATCCGTTTCATTCTTAATGCCTCTGCCAAGGTTTCTCGGAAAGGGGAGAAAAGCACATGAGACTGGAATCGGAACGTTATTTTAGATATTTTACCCATATAAAACCGGTAGTCAAACTACCAATTGTCAGAACCTATGGTACAGCCATCTTTACCATCTTAGTTATGATTGTCTTCATACTCTTTGCAATTAAACCTACTATAGAGACAATTGTTGTCTTACAAAAAAAGTTAGAGAATGCCAACCAAATTTTAGATCAACTTAAGAAAAAAGCTACCGATTTAACATTGGGTAAACAAAATTATGAGAATCTTAATCCAAATATAAAAACTAGAATTCAAACAGCCATCCCGGATACGGTAGAATTAAAATCCCTGATCCAAACTTTGGAACTTATGGCAAGCAAAAATGAGGCTTCCATCTCTGCCTTACAAGTTCAACCACTTGTCTTGGAAGTCAAAAAGGAAGATACTATCGGTACTTTGGGAGAGATAGAGTTTACTTTCAATATTGAAAATTCATATCCGAGACTGGTTTCTCTATTGCAAGAGCTTAACACTTCGGTTAGGTTAATCTCAATTGACAGCTTAAATATCAGTAAAGTCGGTGAGGGAGAGGGATTGATTATGTCTCTTTCCGGAAAGGCATATTTTATTAAATGACACGTAAAGAATGGTTGATTGCCGTCATATTCACTTTTATTACAATAATAGCATGGGTAGCTTTTGATATAATTCATACCAGCTCTCAGGTGGAAATTCCTACCGACATTCAACAGCTGATTGAACCATTGAATCCTAATCTTGACACATCAGTGTTAGATTCTACACCATGACTTCATTTTTTAATAAATTTAAGATACCAACTCTTTTAGGATTAGGCATCATTATTGCAGGAACAGTAGCGGGTGTATATTTGGTAGCGAAGGAGGAGGCAATTTTTTCCACTCAAGCATCGCCACAAATTGTTCCTAAAAAAGACGATGTTATTTTTACCAACATTGAGGATCAATCGGTAGTAGTGTCTTGGCAAACATCTCAAGCCGCACCCTCTTTTATCACATTTGGCCTGACATCGCCTAATGAGCAGGCAGTTTTAGATGACAGAGACAGCAATCCCGCACCAGATGGTGCGGGACCAAAAGCCCGTCCGACTCATTATGTCACCCTCAAAAATCTCCAACCCCAAACTAGGTATGTTTTAAAAATTGTCTCAGGCAAGCATAAGTCTGAAACTTTCCAGTTTAATACTGCCAAATCTGCCACCTCTCTTGTTAACCTTAACCCAGTGATCGGAACTGTCTTGGATGGAGAAATTCCCTTGGATGATGGCATTGTTTATCTGACCATCTCAGGTACTTCTCCTCAATCCGCTCTGGTCAAAACTGGAGGTAATTTTTTGATACCACTCTCTAAAATAAACAAATCGGATTTATCAGGAACTTATCAACCTAACGGAGAAGAAATCGGCAAATTAACTGTTGTCTCTGATAAAGGTGAGGCCAGCGCTATTTTTAAACTGACAATTTCAGGCCAGATCTTACCACCCTTGAAATTAGGACAAAACTTAGATCTAACTGAACCGGTGACTGCTGAGGATTTAAATAAGTTCGATCTAAACAATGATGGACAGATTAATGCTAATGATCACGCCATAGTACTTAAAAATTTTGGCCCGCTTCGCCCGCCTAGCCGCGAGGCTGGCAGCGAGGCGAGTAAAAATCCTCAAGAAAAAAGGGCTGATATAAACTCTGACGGAGTAGTTGATCAGAAAGATTTAGATCTGATAGCCCAAGAGATTGAAAGACGGGGTGGCATCCTTCCTCAATTGTAAGTTCCAACTCAAAATTAATTTACAAATTTATTAACCAGTAAAAACTCTGCTTGTTCTTTTTCCAGCAGACCGGATTTGATTTTAAAATCTATCTTTATAATTTCTTTGTAACAATTTTCTACATCTTCTAAAGCAAACCTTTTTCTTTGTCTTTGTAGTTTATCTTTAACAAAGGCAGGGGCATTTTTGGGAGTTGCTACTAAACTTCTCAGCATATAAAAAACCATTGTGATTAAATAGTGTATATCGAAACCTGCCTTTTTTAATTTATCCATCTCAAGATAAGCTCTCTTGTCTTTATTTGCAAGATAATCTAAAAAGGGAAAAACAGAGATTTCTTTACTCTCCGGAAAATAGAGAATCTCTCCTTCATTTTTCTTGACCCATTCCATGATGGGTTTGGGGGATACCTCATGGTCAAACCATAAAATGAGTGATGAGTGATTACTGATCAGCGATGAGTCAAAAACAAAATTATCAGGAGGATTCTCCCAGATAACTAACTGTTCTTCTTCAAAAAGAGAAGGTGCAATTAAGGTATTTAAAACCTCCTGCACATTTGCCTCTTTTTCAAACACAACCACATTATTAGGATTAAATTTTTGCTTTATTGAAACCAACTTATCTCTGGAACTACTCAGAGCCGGTCCGTGCAGAAGATGTAGCCTCATGCTCCTCCTCATCTTTTTTTAACACATCTTGTATGAATTTGTGAATTATGGAAAAGTCATCATCCTGAGAGATTAAGACATATGCTCCCCCATAATCTGAAGGGGAGGGCTGAACCAAAAGTGAAGTTCTCCCCTCAGCTAAGCCCGCCCTTTTTGAATCATCCAATGTAATTGAATAGGTCACCGCTAATCTTTTCGACAATTTATAGAACTCGACTGCATCTTTTATGGAAATATCCGTATCAATGCTTTTACCGAAAGAGTTAATTAACTCCCCTAATTTGGTGGGGGTTGATAAAGTTTCAAAAGACAAAGCCTTTTTCCTGACTGCCCCAATCACTCTCTCCTGTCTTTTAGATCTTGAGAAATCAGACCCTTCGTCATTAGTTCCGTGTCTTGATCTGACAAATTTTAAGGCTTCCTCTCCATCCATCCGCACCAATCCTTTATCAAAATGAATATGCTCGAATCTGCAGGAAAAGTACTTTATTCCCTTATCCTCCTGGGCAGAATCTGTGGCAATTTGATCATCTTTGACAAAAACTTTTCTTTTGCCCGGGTCAATGTTGAGCTTTTTTGCCTCCATATCATTAAATTCCATCTCTTTTTCTTCCCATCCACAAAGATCGTTTTCTTTACCAGTGATTGGATATAAATAATCATCAAAAGTCTTTTCCACTTCCACATCAATACCTCCCAAAATATTGATTGCATCAATAAAACCTTGAAAATCGACTCTTAATGCATAATGAACGGGCAATCCGACAATATTACCTATGCCTATTTTTGCAAGTTCCAGACCGTTATTTTGCGAAAGTCCTATCTGGTACAAAGCATTTACCTTGGCAGAAAAAGAAGGTAACCAAAGATCTCTGGGGATGGAAATAAGATGAAGTTGATTTGTGTCCAAATTATAGGAAGTAACCAAAATTGTATCTGTCAAAGTCGCTCCCTCATGCCTGCCACCTGCCATACCCAAAATTAACACATTAACCCTTCCACCAGAAGACCTTAGACTACTACCCGAAAGGATAAACTTGACCATAGATGAACCCGATAAGGTTACTAAAAATATGGCCAATGCAGTTAAAATAGCCAGTACCAAAAAAAATGGTGCTAATTTTTTAATGATTAATCTTGATTTCTTTTGATGATAGGAATCTCTTCTAACCCCCAGCTTGATTGGTTTCACAGTTTTGAACACTCCCCAACTATCTTGATAAACTCCTCAGCATCTAATGAGGCATTACCTATTAAAGAACCACAAAGGTTGGGCATATTTATAAAATTTTTAATATTTTCAGAAGTGACACTTCCTCCATATAAAACTTCCAATCCGCCAGCTGGCGGACCGTGTTTTTCTTTCAAAACTTTTGCTACATTATTGGCATTTTCTGGAATATCAGGATTCCCTGTACCTATGGCAAAGACAGGTTCATAAGCTACTAACTTACAACCATCCGGTACAGGGGTATCAGGACCCTGGACACAAACTAAAGGAATGATCCCATTTTGGAGCGCCTGTTCAACCTTTTTAGCGACCATCTCATCACTCTCAGAAAAATTTTGTCTTCTTTCAGAATGACCTAGGATGGATATTAACACAAGACCTTTCAATAAAGATGCCGCTTCCTCACCAGTGTATGCACCCACCTCAAACGGAGACAGATCCTGTGATCCAACCATGATGGGGAAGTTACCCACTTGAACCGCCTTTTTAACTTCAGAAAGACAACTGAAAGTTGGACAAACCACCACTTTTAGATCATCTCTTTTGGGGACTTTTGGTCCAACTTTAGAAACCCAGTCTAAAGCCTCAGCTATGGTTTTATTAGATTTCCAGTTAGCAATAAGCCAGATGTTTTTATCCCCACCATCCATACTTTTGTAAGTCTATCATGAAATCGTCAGTTACCTCAATTCCCTCCTGTTCCAAAAGTATCTTTTGTAAAGCTTTAGGATGCTCCAAACATTTGGTAGAAATAAATCCATGTCGGTTAATAACTCTATGCCATGGTGCAGCCTCAATATTAAAGTGTAAAACCCCACCCACCAATCTTGCCCCACGAGGGACACCAGCCAAAATTGCCACGGTACCGTAGGTGGTTACTCGACCATATGGTATTTTCTTAACAATATTGATGACTTTCTCCTTGAAATTCAACTTTGTAGAAGTTTTATTAGCTCTGCTTTTGGGGTAACCCCAATTTTCCTTCCAACCTCTTTATTATCCCTTAATATAATATAGGTAGGAATACTCATGACTCCAAATTTAGAAGCTTCCTCAGGTTTTTCATCTACATTAATTTCCTCAATTTCCACCTTATCTCCCATTTCTTTTTTAATCTCTTCCAAAACAGGAGTCATAACATGGCAGGGTCCACACCAAGGAGCCCAAAAATCCAAAAGTTTAACTGCCATAAGATTTAGATAATAACAATAGTTTAAAAAATTGTCTAGGGGAAAATTATTTTAAGATCTCTTCTTCTAAAGATTTAGCCAGCTTTAGATAAAATTTTTCCATATCTTTTTGATTAAATGGTAACAACATTTTAGGTAAATCTTTAATTTCTTTGACTTTCATAAATTGACTGGCCAAAGTAACTTTATCAATATGCCAGTCAAACTTAACCTTCGCGTCCCTGATGAGCTGATCTAAATGATAATCAATTGTTTTCATGATGAAATAAATGTCAACAAAATCCCTGGCTTTTGTCCGCATAAACATAGTATGCACTTTATTTACAGCAATATCATAAATACTGTCTATCTCTAAATTTTTATATTTCTTGCCTTTTTCAATTCTAGGAAATGGATAATAATTAAAATCTATTTTTAGTTTCTGACTATTTTTAAAAACCAAGATATAACTCACTAAACCTAAAAACTGACTTTTCTTAATCTCTGTTACTTGAAGTGAAGGTGAAATCTTTTTTAAGAAAGCATCTATTAAACTCTGATTTACCTCCTCAAATTCATTGAATAAATCTATATCTTCCGAAAGTCTGTGTTGCAGGTAGAATTCAGAAAGAACTGTTCCGCCGGTCCAATAAAAGCGTTTGGTTATTTGTTGTTCTTTTTGGATAAATTCCAGAAAGTTAAGTTGTTCGGGAGTGAGTATAGCTTTCCCCATAATAAATATTCTATTGCCCTAGCCTTATATGGATCAAGCTGATCTTTAATCTTCGGCCAGGCTTTTTTGACCTCCTCCCTATCCAGTTTTTCTCCATCCAGTCCATAGTTTATCAGCTGCACCAACCTCCACAGTCTATACTCTTTAGGGTTTTCCTTTTTAAACCTTTTTTCATCAACAGACCAGTTATACATACCTTAATTATACCATTTCCAAAGCCAAAAATTGTCTAGGGGAAAACTACCTAAATTTTAACTGAAATCTTACAAACTGGGAAGTGACCCCACCATTTTCTGGCTCGCCACTAAAGATGCGGGTTAGCTGAGAAGTGACACAATATTCTGGTTAGATGGGCAAGAGTAGCCTTTGAGATTATACTCATGGGCAGCGCGGGTGAGCACGAACATTCGCTTGCTGCTGAGCTGACGAAGGGCTTGCTTATACTCTGGAGTAAGCTCTGGTGGCCTATCGGCTTCTTCACCGCCCGCTGCCTGATAACCAGCTTCGAATAGTTTTCTCTCCTCTTCCGTAGCTGGGTGGAGCCACATCATCACAGTCCTATCTTCAATTTGAAGCGGCGTGAGATAGGGAGTATCTTTGGTGCGAAGAATCAGCATTTTCAGACTCGGAGTGGCGAGAAGCACGGCTGGAACCCCATTCTCGGCTGAGGGCACAAATAAGCCCTCTAAATCACTTGCGGAGAAAGGAGTATCAGTGTCACCGTGGGTATGTAGCAAAAGGACCCTGCGTTTATCCTTGGGGGCGGGAACCGGAACGCTCCTCTCATCACCTCGGATGGGTTCCTTTAAGATGACGAGCCGACCTTTATCGTTAATGCAAGCTATTGAGGCATACTCCGGGTGTTTAGGATCTCTCAGGGATAGGTGCAATAATCTTTCTGCTTCTCTTCCAAATTCCCCAAGGTCAAAAACTTTAGGCATGGGATTAACTGCCAACGATGGGCTTTTTGCTGCTTGTAGAAGATAGTCTTTAAGACGGACAGGAGTTAATATCTGTTGTTCTGGATTTGCTTCTGTCCCTGTGCGACCACGCCTTGCCCACCCTACTAAGAGTCGTTTTAAACGTTCTATCGGCGGCTGCTTTGGTGCTTCTGTTTCCGTGTTGATAGCTCGTAATTTACCTCTATCGGAGTAGTCCTGAAGGTAGAAATACGATCCTTATCCTTTCTGGCATAAGATTTCAATGATATTTTAACATATTTTTCAATACTTTAGCCTCCAAACATTGAAAATTTACCTAAATTTTAACTGAAATCTTACAAACTTTGTCAACTTTGCTGGCAAATGTTAATATATGCTTCATGTCTGCTCTCCTAGATGATCTAAATCCCGCTCAACAAAAAGCTGTCAAACAAACTGAAGGCCCAGTTTTAATTTTAGCCGGAGCTGGTTCTGGAAAAACCAGAGTACTCACCTACAGAGTGGCTTACTTAATTTCTGAGAAGAAAATTCCACCTGAAAATATACTTGTATTAACTTTTACAAATAAGGCCAGCGGAGAGATGATTGAGCGAATTAAAAAATTAATTGGCGATCTTCCCACCCAACCAGTGATGGGCACATTCCATTCTTTCTGTGCCAAAATCTTGCGTCGTGAAGGCAAAGTGCTAGGGCTTCCTCCCGGCTTTGCTATTTATGATGAATCCGATGCTTTGGATGCTATCAAAGAAGCCATGGGTAATTTAAATATTCCAACTCAAAAAACCTCCCCTTCTGCAGTTCGGGCCACCATCTCCGGGGCCAAAAATGAATTAATTTCTTCTTTAGAATATCCTCAATATGCCAGAGGTTTTTTCCAGGAACTTGTGGCCAAAATTTATCTGGAATATCAGAAAATTTTGGAAAAAAATCATGCTTTGGATTTTGATGATCTGCTATTAAAAGTGATCCAGCTTTTTCAAACAGAACCAGCCATTTTAACCAGATATCAAATCCAATTTAAATATATCTTAATCGATGAATATCAGGATACCAATCCTGCCCAATATTTAATTTCTAAATATTTGGCTAACCGTCATAAAAACATTTGCGTAGTAGGTGATGCAAGCCAGTCCATATATTCATTCCGAGGAGCTGATTTTAGAAATATAGTCAATTTTGAAAAAGACTATCCCAATGCCAAAATTTTTAATCTTGAACAAAATTATAGATCTACTCAAAACATCCTGGATGCAGCTCATGCTGTTATTTCCAAAAATAAATCTCATCCAATTTTAAAACTTTGGACTCAAAAAGATGGAGGAGAAAAAATAGAAGTGGTGGAAGTAAGAAATGAGGTAGCGGAAACTTTATTCATTTTAAACGTCATTGCGAGCGAAGCGAAGCAATCTGGCTCAAAAATAAAGATTGCCACGTCGACTACGTCTCCTCGCAATGACAACAAACCGCTATCAGATTTTGCTATCCTCTACCGTACTAACGCCCAATCAAGGTCTTTGGAGGAACAATTTTTAAAATCGGGCGTCCCTTACAGATTAGTCGGTGGAGTCAGTTTTTATCAAAGAAAAGAAATTAAAGATGTTCTTGCCTATTTAAGACTTTTACAAAATCCCAAAGATTCTGTTTCCTTAAAGCGGGCAGAAAAAATTGGTAAGGGCAGACTTGCAAAAATAATGGAGTTGCAAAACGTCATTGCGAGCGAACGAAGTTCGCGTGGCAATCTTGTTAATGAGATTGCTTCGTCGACTACGTCTCCTCGCAATGACGAAAGTGGTTACACCACTATGGAGCTTCTGGATAAAATCCTACAAGTCACAGGCTACTTGACATATTTAGATGATGGCACTGAAGAAGGAAAGGGACGGGTGGAAAATGTCAAAGAACTTCGATCTGTGGCAGAAGAATTTCCCAATTTAGTAGACTTTTTAGAAAATGTAGCTTTGGTGGAAAATGGCTATTTACCTAGCCGCCCTAACATCCCCAATAATCAAGCTCAAGATGTAGTAACCTTAATGACCCTACATTCTGCCAAAGGTTTAGAGTTTCCTGTTGTTTTTATAGTAGGCATGGAGGAGGGATTGTTCCCTCATTCTAGATCCATGCTTGATGTTAATGAACTGGAGGAAGAAAGAAGGCTTTGTTATGTGGGGATTACTCGGGCCAAGGAAAAGTTATATTTAACATATACCAGACAAAGATTATATTTTGGCACAAGATCTAATAATCTGGTTTCCCGTTTCTTGTCTGATATCCCTGAGCACTTAATCTCATCAAATGCTACTTTTAAAGATTCAGATCAATTCTTGGATGATACGGATACTGGAGTTGATGAGGAAGAATGGTTAAATGTATGACCACTTGTCCTGAGCGACCGAAGGGAGTCGAAGGATGGAAAGATACTTAGGGATCTTACTAATAATAGGGCTCACCTTTTTTGCCAAAAATTTTTGGCAATCTCCGACAATTCTGGGAGACTCCACTCCCTCTCCAACTGAAACACTACCAATTAACCAACCTGTTACTACCCAGTCCTCATTTACTGAAAAATTAGAAGAAGAAATAGAAACTATCTTAAAGAAAGTAATTTATGAAGATGATCCGGAAGAAGAAGCGGGGATAGAAAAAGTTATTGACGAAGGAGAGGATGGTAAACAAGTAAAGATTATTAAAATTACTTTCCATTATGGTGAAGAATATGATAGGGAGATTGTGTCAGTTGAGACAACTCAGCCAAAAGATAAAAAAATTTTAAGAGGCACCAAAATCGTCTGGAAAACTTTAGATACTCCTGATGGACAAATTAGCTATTGGAAAAAGATGCGAGTTTATGCTACTCACTATGATTCCCATTGTCCAGGTTGTAATGAAACAACAGCCATAGGACTAAAAGCTGGAAAAGGTGTAATTGCAGTAGATCCAAAAGTAATACCATTAAGATCTAAACTTTATATCCCAGGATACGGACAAGCCATAGCAGGAGATACAGGCGGAGCCATCAAAGGAAATATCATCGACTTAGGCTTTGACGATGCCAAAACAGCAGGCTGGAGGGCAAAATTTGTAGATATATACCTTCTCTAATGTCATTCTGAACTTGTTTCAGAATCTATAATCTAAATTATGAGTTTGTTTTTTCACATGTTTAATGACTTCTTTTTGGGAAAATTTTATGAAAAGGTTAAATGGTTAGAATACAATGTCGGGAGAACTGCTTCTTTTTTCCTCCAAACAACTGATTAGTTCTACACTCTTTGTCCAGCCGCATTTTCCGTCTGGTTGTCTTTCACATTTAGCTTCTTTATAACAAGCATACTCTTCCCTAAACTCACAAGTAGTAATAATGTCTTTTTCAGCCTCCTCCACACAAAGTTGACCGGAGCATCCTGCCACAAAACAACCTACCTTTTCTTCCAATAATTTAAAACTTTGTAAGATTTTTTCTCCTTCCTCTCCGATTATTCTAAAAAGATACATTTCCCCCCCAGAGATCAGGTAAACAAATTTGGGAGAACCTGGTTGGTAAGTCACTATTCCATATAGTGCCAATTGTCCGGAAATTGTGGCATCATTTACCGGTGCCACACTATTGCGTCTTGCGGTATAATCTCCCCAGACAAATGGGTAATACCAGTAATTTGCGTAAAATTGTTCTATTGTTAAATTGTTAGAATTGTTAAAAACCCAAATTGTTAGGGGGTTTTTATCATATGAGGAAGTTTCATCCAAAACTACTATCCCGTCCATAAACTCTGCGGGAGGATAAGTTACATAACTTGTAAAGTTTGTCCTAAAATCACCATTTCCTCTTTTATTAAATTCCTGCTCGGAATCTTCTTTAACAGTTAATTTTTTATCATCATAGTTAAATTCAAAACCTAAATACTCATTTGTATAGGTTTTTAGCTCGTTCTTTTGAGATGGCTGTTTTGAAGATAAACCTGGTGTGGGTGTTAATGTTGGAGTTTTGCCCAATTGATTAAAGTAAAAATAAATACCACCAACAATTGCTAACAAACTAACCAAAAGAAAGGGTATTAAGGCAGATCCCTTTTGCATACATTAATCATAATTTAGGTCTTGCCAAAAGACAACGGCTTCTGTTACTATCCAGAAATGGTCAAAAAGTCCACGTCGAAAAATTTAAAAGAAAAACCGTTTCCTTTAATAAACAATGTTCTGGATAAAATACCTAATTTACAAAATTTTAAATCCTCAAAAAAATTTTATGTCATTCTTTTAATTGTGGGGGTATTGCTTCTGGCAATGCTTAAAAAAGATTGGTTTATTGCTGCTTTGGTTAATGGCTCTCCTATTACCAACTTAGAATTACAAATGAAACTTAATCAGCAATTTAGAACCCAAACTTTAAACCAGATGATCAATGAAAAAATAATTTTGGATGAGGCAGCCAAAAATAATGCAACTCCAACTGAAGCTGAGATTAACAATAAAATCTCCGAATTAGAAAAAAGTGTGGGTGGCACTCAAGTATTTGATAGTTTACTTTCCCAACAAGGACAAAACCGTGATTCCATAAGATCACAAATTAAAGTTCAACTCTCCATAGAAAAACTTTATCTTAACGAGGCAACTATCTCTGCCCAAGAAGTTGAACAATTCTTATCAAATAATAAAGATCAACTCCAAGCTACTGATTCTGCCGGCCAAATAAAGGAAGTTGAAAATATATTAAAACAACAAAAGCTTTCTCAAATCTTCAATCAAAAATTCCAAGAACTTAGACAAAAAGCCAAAATCCAAATCTTCTGATACAATGGTCGGGTGGACCTTCGACCAATTACAGATAAACAAAGATCTCAATATGACAAATTAGTTACCCATGTCATTCAATCCTGGGAATGGGGGAAGTTTCGAAAATCCTTGGGGATTCCACTTTTGCGCTATGGTCTTTACAAAAATGGAAAACTACAAAAAGCCTTCCAACTAACTCTGCACAAGATTCCTTTCACCAGTCAGTATGTTGGCTATTTACCAAAAGGTCCTTTTCCAAATAAGGATTTAGCAGAGGCTTTGAAAAAACTTGGCAAAGAATATAATTGTGCTTTCATAAAAGTAGAACCAGACGTCGTCCCTGCGAAGGCTCGCTTCGCGAAGCGAGCAGGGATCCAATTAAAAAAAATGGCCAGAGATCTTTTACCCTCTCCCAAGCCTTTATTCACCAAATATAATTTCATAATTGATCTAACCAAATCCGAAGAAGAACTTTTAAAAAATATGCACCCAAAAACCAGATATAACATTAAAATTGCCCAAAGAAATGGGGTGGAAATTCAAGAAAGAACAGATGATGAGGCTTTTGAAATTTATCTAAAACTTTATTTTGAAACCACCAAACGCCAAGGTTATCATGGACATAATAAAGAGTATCATCAAAAGGTCTGGGAAACATTAAAGAAGGTTAACATGGCGAGGCTGTTGATTGCTTTCTACCGACTTCCGAACTCTGACATCCGACATCCGATCACTGCCTGGATGCTTTTAAATTTCAAAGATACTCTTTATTATCCTTATGGCGGCTCATCTTTAGAATATAAAAATGTGATGGCTTCAAATTTAGTGGCTTGGCAAGCAATCAAACTTGGTAAAAAATTAGGCCTTAAGAAATTTGACGTGTGGGGAGCATTAGGGCCCGATGCCAAAGAATCTGATCCCTGGTATGGATTTCATAAGTTTAAACAGGGATATGGTGGGGAACTTGTGGAATATATCGGAACATATGATTTGGTTTTTAATTGGCCACTATATTTGGCTTTTACTGCCATAGACAAATTGACTCCACTAAAGGTTTTTCTGTTAAGATTATTCGGAAAATGAAATTTTTCAATTTTTAATTCTCAATTTTCAATGAATTTTCAATTTATCAATGTTTTGAAAATTTAATCATTGATATTTGATTGGAAATTGTAAATTGGTACTTGAAAATTAAGCTAATATTTAACAAATGGATATCACACTGATTATCTCTGGAGGTATTCTAATTGGCTGTATTATTGCTCTATCCTGGTTTGCCGGATCTGATGCTCCTTATGTTCCCACCAAAATGGATCAAATTAGAAAAATTTTAAAACTGGCAGGAATTAAAAAGGGTAAGAAATTTTACGAGTTAGGATCTGGGGATGGCAGGGTAGTCATTGAAGCTGCCAAACTCGGAGCAGATACAGTCGGCATAGAACAATCTTGGATTAGAGTTTTATATTCCAGATGGAAAGCTAGCAGACAAAATAGTCCTCGAGGATTAAATTGTCAATTTTATCACGGCGATCTTTTTAAGAAGTCATACGCGGATGCCGACATTGTTTATGTTTTTCTTTTGCAAAAAGGGGTTAATAAGCTGGAAGGGAGATTAAGAAAAGAATTAAAAAAGGGCTCTATTGTTATTACACAAACTTATCATTTCTCTCATTGGAGGCCTTTTAAAAAGATAGATTTATCAAAAGAAATTGATTTTTCAAAGGATATTAAAGGGGCTGGCAATTTCCGAATTTACCGTCGTTAAAAACCTAATTTTTCATTAACAAAAATCAAAGTAATTCTTCCTATTTGTTTTTCCTTATTAATAATTAAAATTTTATTGACTCCACTGCCAATTCCATAAGCCTTACTGGCTCTTTCATCTTCTAAAGGAAAGGAGTGTTCATAAATCCTCTTTATTCCCTCCGAAATATTTTTCACAATTTTTTGTGCCCCTACTACCCAAATTACATGCAATGCACCATATGCATAAGCAGGTAGCTGGCTGCCGGAATTTGAGGCAATTAAAACTTGTCCCTCTTCTGTGACTGCATGAACACTTCCCAAAGTATATTGGGGTGCTGCCCCCAAACGATTCATTTCCTGCAATTGAGTGGTTGGATCCATGGAATAAAGTTTGTCTCTGACTGGTTTAAATTTGCTTCCCTCTTTATTTACCTCTTCAGACAAATTGATGGTGTCTAAGGTAGTTGAACTCATCGTCATCACCTCACTACCCTCAGGAATTAATTCTAAAGCCAACTCTTTGGCCTTCTTACCATTTTCTACAAAATGTGCCTCTATCCCATTGGCCTTTAAGGCCTCTATGGTTTTATTGATAGTTTCTTTAGTTGTTAACTTCGTCCATTTATCCATAGCAAGAAACAAAATATTATAACTCGATTAGACTTTTAGGGGAAGTGGTAATTTGTTTTAAACCCTTATTTGTAAATAAATATAAATCCTCAATCCTTACTCCGCCCGCTTCGACTCGCGTCCGCTTCGTCGCGAGACGAGTCGAGCGAGGCGAGCCAAAACCTGGAATATAAATTCCTGGTTCTATAGAAAAAACCATCCCCTCTTTTAAGAAATCTTTGCTTTTTGAAGAAAGGCTCGGATGCTCATGTACCTCAAGTCCAATCCCATGGCCCAAGGAATGTGGAATAGTTGGAAAACCTTTTGACTCTATGTACTCTCTTGCCACATTATCAATATCTCTAGCCAAAATTTTCTTGCCTTTTTTAATGCTTTCATTTATGGAATCTACACTCTTTTGTTGGGCCCTCAGTACTGTCTCATACATTTTTATTTGTTTCTTATTAGGTTTACCAAAAAAGACAGTTCTAGTCATATCAGAACAATAATTTTCAAACTTTACACCAAAGTCCATTAAAACAAACTGATTTTTTCTTAACCTATCTTTTCCTGATTCATGATGAGGATATGCTGCATTTTTACCAAATGCAATAATAATTTTAAAGGAAGGTTCATAACCCAATTTTTTAATTACATTATCTATTGCAAAAGCAAGTTTCTTTTCAGAAATTCCTAATTTAATTTTTGTTACTGCTTTTTTAAAAACTTTATCACCAATCTGACATGCTTTGGAAATTAATTCAATCTCATCTTTATCCTTAATAGATCTTTTTATTTTTAGGTCAAAGTTTTTCAGATTTTTAAAAACAAAAACTAATTTCTTATACTCATAAACCCTTAAATCATGTTCTTCAATTCCAATATATGCATCATTATTTTTTAAGATTTTCTGCATTACTTTTGCAGGCGGTTCCCTACGACTTATTTCAACTACTTTAAAATTTGAGATATTTATAGCCTTACTGTAAATAGAGTGAGTTAAAATATAATTTCTATCTTTGGTTATTAAAAGATAACCATCTCTTTCCTCTTTAAAAAAATTGGAATAGCCGGTCAGATATGTAATATTAGGAACAGATGAGATTAAAACTCCATCCAATTTTTCTCTTTTTAAATGTTGCTTTAATATTTTTATTCTTCGCTCAAACATGGCTGACATTGTAGCATGGACTATGATAAAATCGCGAGTGCCATGAAACTCCTGCATTTTTCTGATATTCACATCGGTATGGAAAATTATGCAAAGTTGGATCCCCAAACTGGGCTTTCCACCAGACTTTTAGACTTTTTCCAGACTTTTGATTTTATTATTGATACAGCTTTTAAGGAAGATGTTGATTGTGTAGTTTTTGCAGGAGACGCTTACAAAACCCGCGATCCAAATCCTACTCAGCAAAGAGGCTTTGGTGAAAGAATAAGAAAACTGGCCAGACAATTACCAGTAGTTTTAGTGGTGGGCAATCATGATACTCCAAATGCTCAAGGAAAAGCCAATACTTTAGATATTTACTCTGCTTTGGAGATTGACAACGTTTATGTTTCCAGAAAACCAGAACTTTTAAAAATTCCCACCAAAAGTGGTGATTTACAAGTTATCACTCTACCCTGGCTTCATAAAAATGATTACAAAACTGTTGGTGAAAAACTCAATCTTTTGTATGACAAAATCACATCAGATGGACCTGCTATTTTGTTATCTCACGCTGAGGTTGTCGGGGCCCAATATGGCAGCGAAAAAGGCATGGCTATTGGAAATGATGTGACAATTCCCTTGCCACTTTTACAAGATAAACGACTCTCTTATGTTGCTTTAGGACACATTCATAAACACCAGATTTTAGGAAAAGACCCTTTAATTGTTTATTCCGGATCACCCCAAAGAATTGATTTTGGGGAGGAAAAAGAAGAAAAAGGAATATGTTTGGTGGAAATAAAGTCCACCATCCACCATCCACCATCCACCATCCAATTCATCCCCACTAATGCCAGACAATTTTTAACCATCATTATTGATTTAAAATCTGATGACCCGGATCCTACCCAAACAATTTTAGATGAAATAAAAAAGCATGATATAGAGAATAAAATAGTCCGAATAAATATTAATATTCCTGCTGACTTAAACAGCGAAATTCTAATTGATCAAGTTAAAAAGGCTTTAAAAGATGCTCACTTTTTAGCTGGTATCTCAAAAAATGTAGAGAGGATAGATAGAGTAAGAGTAAGTAGTGAAATAGAGGTTGAAAGCTTAACACCGGTTGAGGCCTTAAGGATGTATTTTCAAGCCAAAAAAATACCTTTGGAAAAACAAAAGATCATGGAAAAATACGCTGCCCAGCTATTAGAATGATACCTGTTTCTCTTAAATTATCAAATTTCACTTCCTATTCTGATGGGCCAAAGGAGTTGGATTTTAGAAAATTTCATTTGGCAGCCATTTCCGGCCCAAACGGGGCCGGTAAATCTTCACTTTTAGATGCCATCACCTGGTGTCTTTGGGGGCAATCTCGAACTGGGGATTCTTCAGACTCATTAGTTCATCTTGGCAAAAATGACATGTGGGTAGAATTTTCTTTTAAATTAGATGGAGGGGAATTTACCATCAAAAGACAAAGATCAAAAAAGGGCGGCGGTTCAACCTCCTTGGAACTTTGGTCTGGCAGTTATAATCTAACTGAAGGAACTATCAAAGCAACCCAGGAGAAAATTATCAATCTTCTGCATCTCAGTTTTGAGACTTTCACCAACTCTGCATTTTTAAGGCAAGGGCATGCTGATGAGTTTACCACCAAAGGTCCAACTGATAGAAAAAGAATTCTTTCTGATATTTTGGGTTTATCTGATTATGATATTTTAGAGGAAAAAGCCAAAGATAAAGTTAAAGAAATCCAAGCCAAACTGCAACTTTTGGAATATCAGCTTTTGGAAATTGAGGCAGAATTATCCCAAAAAGATGAAAGAGAAAAAGAACTTGATCAAACCAAACAAAAAGTAAGCAAAGTAGAAAGTGAGATCAAGATATTAGAACAAGAAATCAACATCTTGCAAAAGGAGAAAGAAACACTAAATATTGTTTTGGAGCAACGTCAAAAAATGGAACAAAATTTAAACTTTCAAAGACAAGAGTTGGAACAAATTGTTTCTCAAGGAAAACAAAGAGCAGATCGTATAAAGGAGTTAGAACAATCAATCTCAAATTTAGAAAACATGGAAAAGGAACTTTTAAGGTTAAAGTTCCTTAAGAAAGAGGCTGATAAATTGATAATCCAAAATCAAAAAAAATTGGAGATAGAAAAACAAATTAGTGAAGTTTCCTACCAAATCAAGCTTAAGGATCAACAGAGGAACCTTTTGGGGCAGGAAATTGACCAGTTAAAAAAGCAGGTTACTACGCTAGAACAAAAAGGGGCAAAATGTCCCACTTGTGGGCAATTAATTAACAAAGACCAAAAACATCAAATCAAGTTAGAGATTGCCAATAAATTGCAACAAAAACAAAACGAACTTTCAAAAATTAAGACACAAGATGAAGAAAATATACTTAATAAATTAGTAAGCAATTTAAAAGAAGTTACTTTTGATGAAAAAAAGCTTGAAAATATTCAGACTGAGTTAAAGCAACTGGAAGATTTACAAAAGCAGAAAGAAAATGCCTTACAAAATAAAGCAGCTTTAGAAACAGAAAGAAAAACTGTTGAGGATCTGCGCGCTCTTTATAAAAATAAAGAAGAACAAGTCAAGGTATTGGAAAAGGAGGCTGAAAAACTTCCCCAAATAGACCAAGACTTAGGAAAAGTAAAAATTATATTGGAACAAAAAGAAAATAGGATTACCAACTTGCGCTTAGAAGAAAAGCAGGTAAGAGGCCTTTTGGGAAGGGCAGAAGAATTAATCTCCAGATCTAAACAGTTAGAGAAATTACAAGAAGAGAAACAAAAAGATAAAAGTAATTTACAAAAAGAAAAAGAAATTTTGGATGAGTTGCAATTTGCTTTTGGAAAAAAAGGTATTCAGGCCATGATCATTGAATCTGCCATACCGGAAATTGAGGATGAAGCTAACAGTTTATTAGACAAACTGACTGATGGCCGGATGAAAATTTCTCTGCTTACTCAAAGAGAAACCAAGACTAAACTGGAAAGCGGAGAAAAAGGCATTATTGAAACATTAGATATTATTATCTCTGATGAGATGGGTGAAAGATCCTATGAAGCCTATAGTGGTGGTGAGCAGTTCAGAGTTAATTTTGCCATCCGCTTGGCTATATCAAAACTTCTAACAAGAAGAGCCGGGGCAAAATTACAATTTTTGGTGATAGATGAAGGATTTGGAACGCAAGATGTGGAGGGGAGAACAAGGATTGTGGAAGTTTTAGATGCTATCAAGAATGATTTTGAAAAAATCTTGGTAATAACTCATTTGGAAGAACTAAAAGAAGAATTTCCTGTGCGGATTGAAGTTTCCAAAAATGCAGCAGGTTCTACCTTTGAGGTAGTGGGCGTTTAGGTTACAATGGATTTATGGTCAAAATTATCCCAAAGATTATTCCCTCCCTCTTTTTATGGGGGATTTTTGGATATGTAGTTTTACAGATTCCCTATCCGGAAAGTATCACTCAGGCAAATATAATCCAGCTTTTATCATTTTTTATCCCCCTGTTTTTGGCTATAACTTTAACTTTAAACATCTTCTTAAAAAATATTTTTATCTCAACTTCTCTCTCTTTGGGCTTAATCTTTCTAATGATCCTCAAATCACTAGACTCTCTAAATTTAGTCACAGGAATTTTGACAGCAATAGCAGTAGGGCTATTGGCCAGTTATTTTAGAAAAATTAATTTGACTAAACTGCCAAGAATTCCTAGAATAACCAGACTAAGAAAGGGTATTTAGATTTATGAGCAAGTTCTATATCACAACAGCAATTCCATATGTTAATGCTAAACCCCACATAGGTCATGCGCTGGAGTTTATCCAGGCAGATACAATTGCCCGTTTTCACAGGTTGCTGGATAAGCAAGTTTTGCTGCTGTCTGGGGCTGATGAAAATGCCTTAAAAAATGTCCAAGCTGCTGAGGAAGCAGGCCTAGACACACAAACTCTTGTTGATCAAAATGCCAGGCTTTTTGAAAACCTGGCTCAAAAACTTAATATCCAATTTGATGTCTTCCAAAAAGGCAGCGATCAAAAACATCATTATCCATCCGCCCAAAAATTATGGCAACTATGTGCTAAATCAGGTGATATCTACAAAAAATCATATTCAGGTCTTTATTGTGTAGGTTGTGAAACCTTTTATGCAAAAGAGGAACTTAATGAAAACGGTGAATGCTTTGAGCATCCGGGTAAAAAATTAGAAGAGGTCAGCGAAGAAAATTATTTCTTCAAGCTATCAAAGTATCAAGATCAATTGATTCAAATCATTGAATCAGATGAATACCAAATTGTCCCGCAATTTCGAAAAAACGAAGTCCTGTCCTTCATAAAAAAGGGCTTACAGGATTTTAGTGTTTCAAGGACCAATGAGAGAGCAAAGAATTGGGGTGTGACTGTCCCAAATGACCCAACTCAGCGAATCTATGTCTGGTTTGATGCTTTAAATATTTATCAGTCGGGTATAGGTTTTGGCTGGGATGATAAAAAATATCAAAAATGGTGGCCGGCTGACATACATGTCATTGGCAAAGGGATTATTAGATTCCATGCTGTTTATTGGCCAGCCATTTTATTGTCTGCAGGATTACCTTTACCAAAAAAGTTGTTGGTCCATGAATATATTACTGTGGAAGGTCAAAAGATGTCCAAAACTTTGGGCAATGTTTTAGATCCAATACCCTTGGTGGAAAAATATGGTGCTGACCCGTTGCGGTATTACCTACTGGCCAAACTCTCGCCATTTCAAGACGGGGATTTTTCAGAGGAAAAATTTAAAGAAAGCTATAATGCAGATTTGGCAAATGGATTGGGGAATTTGGTGGCCAGAGTGGCTAAACTTTGTGAACAAAATAATATAGAGGCTACCACAAGATCTAATGTTTGGTGTGCTGATTTGGAAAAATATATGGGGGAGTTTAAATTTAATGAGGCCTTATCTGTAATTTGGCAACTTATTACTGAGGCAGATAAAAAAATTAATCAGGACAAACCTTGGGAATTGTCCGGGCAAGAATTAAAGAAAATTTTAGAAGATTACGTTAAAAGAATTCAGGCTATAGCCTACAATCTTAGACCATTTCTCCCCGAAACTGCCCAAAAAATAGAAAAACAATTCTTGGGAGCAATTAAATCAGCACTACCGTTGTTCCCACGTATATGATTTTTGTATCTTCAAAAGTTTCAGATGGAAACATGTCTTTTTTCAGAGAAGATAAAAAGACAGTCTTAGAAAATAGAAAAAAATTTCTAAAAAGACTGGGGATTAATCCAAACTCTGTTGCTGAAGTCAAACAAATACATAGTAATAAGATAATCAGTGTTACCAACCGCCTACCAAGTTCAGATACTAAAGCAGATGGACTAATTACCAATGAAACAGGAATATATTTAATGGTGAAAATTGCCGATTGCATTCCCATCGGTCTTTATGACCCAAAGCATAATGCTATTGGTTTAATTCATGTAGGATGGAGAGGATTAGAAAAGGACATAATAAAAAATGTAGTTAAAAGTATGAAGAAAAATTTTAATACAAATCCTAAAGATTTAATTGTAAAATTCGGTCCATCTATTGGGCCGTGTCATTACAGACTAAATCTTTGGCAATTAGCAGAAGATCAACTGCAAAAGCTTAGTGTCTTAAAGAAAAATATAGACAATCCAAAAATTTGTACTTATGAAAGTAAGGATTATTTCTCTCATAGAAGATCTGTTGTTGAAAACTTAAAAGAAGATTATAGATTCATTACAACATTAGGAATAAATTTAAGAAACAGTTAACTATTAATGCTTTTAATTTAACTAATCCCAGTATTTATCTCTTAAAGCCTTTTGTTCCTTAATTAGTCTTTGAGCAACCTTTGGCGATGCAAGGTTAAACCCTACCTCACTCTGAGAAATAATCCCTACACCCCTAATCCAGGCCTTGCATACAGCTGTAACATAATTCTTTTCTACAGATATAATCTCCCCATCCATAATAATTTGATCACCTGGGAATACCATTCCATCCCACGCAACTTGTGCCTTACGGAAAAGTGGGATTTTTCCTTCGCCAGCTGGGACTATAATCATATTAGGATCGCGTGCCCGCACAATAGCCCCTACCGTTTGAACCTCAGCTTCTAGAATCTCCACCCCTCGAAATACCTGAATTCCGCCCGCATAGCCTTCTTTAAAATGACCTTCTACATTTCTTTGCATTACATCAAAACGAGCCTGCCCTGTGTTTTTATCTTTGTGGGAGACAAATAGATCAATTAGCAACTTATCATCCCCATACATCGGCAACCAGTTTTCAGAAATTTGCATTCTATTTAGTACGAACGGTGCGGGCTGAACTCCTGTATAAGGATATGCTTCTGTGCCTCCTACACTCATCATATCGCCTGTCTCAAATCCACCTATTATCATATCTCTTATGGCAGTGCCCATATCTGCAGCAGTTGCAAAATCTCCATCTTCAGCCGTCAACTTTAATTTCTCTAATAAATCAGGATATTTACGCTGAGCTATGGTGTAAAAACCAGTATCTTTGATGACATGTCCTCGCACAAAACCAAGATTTATCCCTAATGAAGAAAGATAGGGAATTCTATTAATCAGTAATTGCTGAGTAATTTTTTTAGGTCGAGCAACTCTTTTCTCATATCCTGGTGGCTGTTCCAACTCTCCATACCTATCTGCCCAAAGGCTGGTTACGTATAGCGCTTTGCCTCCTCGATGCATCATGGGCAAGAACATCTCCAGTATTCTTATCGGAGCAGCAATATTACCTTTTTCCGCGTACGCATCATCGGCATTCTCTTCTAATCCCACTGCAAAGTTGATAACTATGTAATCAAACCCATCAGGAGCCACTATGCGAGAAGTTTCAAGTAGGGCCTGATGACCTACTCCTTTGGTCATATCAGCCACAATTGAATGCATATACCCTCCACTTTGATGAACTCTTGTTTCTACTTGAGATTGCCTTTTATTAAACTGCTCATGAGCATGAGTACCAAGAACACTAATTCCTGCTTTTCCTAAAGCTTCTGCTGCAGCACCCCCGATACCTCTGGAGCTACCCAAAACAATAGCTACTGGTCGATCAGCAGGAAACCTCTCAATTTTTTCAACTGTAGTTATGCTCATAAAGGATTATTTATCTCCCTATCTTATAACATCTTTTAGCAAGAGATTAAAGAGGATTGTTATTTCTGATAAAATCAGGGGTATGCTGGTAGATACTCATGCTCATCTTTACTGGAAAGATTATAAGCAGGATCTTGATGAGGTTATTCAAAGAGCCAAGGATGCTGGAGTTGGCATTATCATAAATGTTGGTGTTGATGTGGAGAAATCTAGGGAGGCTGCTCAAGTTTCGGATAAACTTGCCCTGAGCGGAGTCGAAGGGTATTCCACCATTGGTATCCATCCCCATGAGGCCATAAAATATGCCAAAAATGGACAAACATTATCCGATCGTACAAGGTTTGTCCAAGAAGATATAGATCTATTGGGAAAAATCTATAGTGATAATCCTAAAAAAGTGGTAGCTGTTGGAGAATGTGGACTAGATTATTATTCTGATCCAGAATTTACTCCGCCTACCCTATCTGTTTCCAAGATAAAACAACTGCAACGCCAGTTGTTTCAAGCCCAGATTGATTTAGCTAAGAAACTAAATTTACCTTTAATTGTTCACTGCAGGGATGATAGATCACACAATCCACAAAACAGCGAAGCATGGGATGAAGTACTGAAGATGGTTGGTAACCACCCAACTATACTCCACTGTTACAGTGGCTTGCTACAAACGACGAAACGAGTATTCGAGAAACCGAGTATACTAATATCCTTTGCAGCCACCATTACTTATCCTAAAAATGAATATTTAAGGGAAGCTGCTAAATTGTTGCCTTTAGAAAAAATCTGTTTGGAAACAGACTGCCCATTTTTGCCTCCTCAATCAAAAAGAGGCCAAAGAAATGAACCAGCCAATGTTTTAGAGATTGCTCAACTGATTGCCCAGCTAAAAGAGATTTCTTTAGAAGATGTTGCCAATCAAACCAGTGCCAATGTAAAACAGATCCTTCGACTCCACTCAGGATGATCCGCCAAAGGCGGATCATTTGATTTCACCTATCAAATTCATTAAACTAAGCTTACTGTCCTCAAAATTATGCGTTTAATCTTATCATTTTTTATAGGTTTAGTATCATTTTTTTATTTGGCAGAACTTTTTCAGAGATTGGGCAGAAAATATCCTGCCTTAGAGGTTATTCCTATAACCCATAGTTTGGTTGGGATAATCTTTATTGCGGTGGGAATTTTTTTAAGCATTTTTGGACAATCTTTTTTAGGTAGTGGGCTTAATATTTTATCAGGTCTATTTTTAATTGGTTCTGGTATTGGACTGGTGCTACATCATCTTCTTTCTCGTCGTTATATTTTGTCTGAAAGGATAGAAAAAGACTTTGTTTTAAAACATGAAAATTTAGTTGAAAGAATCTTGGAAATTTTGCCTGGGGCAATCACCTGGCTTGCTCTCACCTCCCCTGTTTGGCTTTCCTTCACCTTACCTTATGTTGTGGCTTACTTAATTTTAATTGCTGATGTTTACTGGTTACTTAGTGCTTTAAAAATTGGTGTACTTATTTTGATTGGATATAGAAAAATGGAGGTTGCCAAAAGTAAGGATTGGTTAAATCTTTTGCAAAAAGATTTCCCCCAAAATTGGCAAAAATACTATCATTTAATACTGATCCCTACCTATAAAGAGCCTCCCTATATTTTGACTTCTACTTTTGAAGCAATATTAAATTCAAACTACTCTAAAGATAAAATGTTTTTAGCTGTTGGCTTTGAAGAAAGAGATGATCCAAAAAAAATTACCGAAACTAAAAATATTCTTAAAAAGATCGAGTCAAAAATTGCTGGAGTATTCACCACCATTCACCCTTATGGTCTGCCGGGAGAAGTCCCGGGTCAAGGTTCAAACAAAAACTGGATGATCAATAATATCCTTACCGAGTTTAAAAAAAGAGGCATCAAAATTGAAGATGTTTTTGTCACTACCTTGGATGCAGATTTTTGTATTAATCCTCAATTTCTGGCAGGCAGCTTGCATAAATACTTATCACAGCCGCAGTCAAAAAGAGATAAACGTTCATTTACCGGGGTATTCTTATATCACAACAATTATTGGCAGACTCCCACTCCCATGAGATTGATGGCCACCGGAACTTCATTTTGGCAACTGGCGGAAATGGTTGGCTCTGATAAATATATTAACTATTCATCTATGTCCATTTCTCTTAAAGCGTTGTTGGATGTTGGTTTGTGGATACCGGATAAGGTTAATGACGACTCCGGTTTTTACTGGAAAGCTTACTTCCACTTTAATGGCGACTACAAAGTTATTCCCCATTTCCTGCCAATTTCCGGAGATGCTGTCCAAGATACCACACTTCTTAAGACCTTCCAAAATCAATATTTACAAATTAAACGTTGGGCTTATGGGGTTGAACATATACCTTTTATAGTAAAACAATATTTTAAAAAAGAAGTTGACTTTTGGGATAAAACCGACAAGTTACTATTTAAAATTTGGGGGGATTTGAAATGGGGGTTTTTGGCGATATTCGTCACCTTCGGTAGTCTTTTGATTCCATTGGTTAACCCAAGCTACAAACTTTCTGTTTTATCGGTTAACTTACCCATTATCTCTTCCTGGATTTTAACTACGGCTTTTTTGGGGCTTTTTGCAACCATTTTAGTCCACGAAAAAACCGTCCCCAAAAGGCCAAAGGGTTGGTCTATTTTTAAAGTAATCTGGTCATATATCCAGTGGCTTTTGGTGCCAATTATTTTAATTACCATCTCATCCCTACCGGCAATCGATGCCCAAACTTCTCTCATGTTTGGTAAGAAATTGGAATTTAGGGTCACCAATAAAGCTAGACTTCTTGAGAAAAATTTAAATTATTAAAATGTTTGTCTTAAAAAACAATAAATTTTATCTTTGGCTCCAAGCTTTATCTATATTGATAGCTGCTTTCATCGGGCTATCTATCTTACTTCTTTCAAAAAATTTACCAAATAAATTACCATTATTTTATTCTCTACCCTGGGGTGATAATCAGCTGGCAACCCATCAGCAATTTTTCATCATTCCCGCTATCATTATGCTAATCGCCTTAGGCAATTTAGCAATCTCCTGGCACCTACATTTAAGTCAGACTTTTTTTAAAAAAATATTAATGATCTCATCTTTAATCAATACCCTCATTCTGAGCCTGACCTATCTAAAAATAATCTTTATATTTATTTAAATTTATATGCAATTTCTTTTGCCTGCCATTATATCCTTTTTCACAACTACCATTGCCATGTATCCCGCGATTAAAATAGCAAAAAAATTTAATCTGATAGACAACCCAAGGATTAGACCTCATCCTGCACATATACAAAAAAGGACAGTCCCTCGGGCAGGCGGATTGGCACCATTTTTAGGAATTATCTTTACTATATTTATCTTTATTCCTCTAAGTAAAGTTATCATTGCTATTTTCTTAGCTCTTTTAATTCTTTTATTTATTGGACTTTTGGATGATAAATATCAAAATTTATCTCCCTATTTTAGGCTTTTTTCTCAATTCATTGCTGCCTTAGTAGTGGTTTGGAGTGGAGTAGGGATAAATTTTATCACCAATCCCCTGGGAGGGATCATTCATTTCTCTCCCTTTATCTCTTATCTTTTGGCCTTAATTTGGATTGTATGGGTAATGAATATGATTAATTGGTCAAAGGGGGTAGATGGCCAAATGCCCTCAATTGTTACTGTAGCCGCGGCAGTTTTAGGACTGCTCTCTATTAAACTTACTCTATTGGGAGATCCTAATCAAGCAGATGTGGCCAAAATTGCCTTTATCACAGCCGGCGCATCTTTGGGGCTTTTGGTCTTTAATTGGTATCCGGCAAAGATTTTCCCCGCATTTTCAGGTTCAACAATTTTGGGATTTATGATTGCCACTTTGGCAATTTTATCGGGAGCAAAACTAGCAACTGCCACGCTGGTGCTTTTGATTCCCGCCACAGATTTTGCCTACACATTCCTAAGAAGAATTTTTCAAAAGAAATCCCCTGTTTGGGGAGACAGAGGACATCTGCACCATAAACTTTTAGAGATAGGTCTGACACATCAGAGAATCTCCTTGTTTTACCTTTTGGGATCTGTTATCTTAGGGCTTATCGCCCTGGGTTTGTCATCATCCGGCAAACTGTTTGCGACCATCTTGGTGGCAATACTAATATTAGGTGGTATACTATGGTTAAACTTCTTTGGGGACTTATCAAAGCGTCGCGTCCCAGACAGTGGATAAAAAACTTAAGCATATTTGCTGCTCTTATTTTTTCCGGCTCATTATTTGACCCCATAAGTCAAATTAAGACACTCCAAGCGTTTTTGTTTTTTTGCGCTTTCTCATCTGCCACCTATCTTTTAAACGATGTTTTCGATATTGAAAGAGATAAACTTCACCCTTTTAAAAAGAAGCGTCCTATTGCCGAAGGATCAGTCCCTGTATCGGTTGCCACTGCAGTGGCACTGGCTATAATCGGTCTGCTTCTCCCCTTATCCTACAAACTCTCCCCTGCCTTTTTCTTTGCTGCATTAACCTATCTAGTTTTGCAACTTTTTTATTCAGCTTATCTAAAACAGGTCATTTTAATTGATGTGATGGTGATTGCTACTGGATTTGTTTTAAGAGTATACGCGGGAGTTTGGGCAATAGATGCTCATCTTAATGTTTGGTTTTTACTTTCTGTTATATCTTTTGCTTTATTTTTGGCAATTGGAAAGAGGCGGTCTGAGCGAACTTTGATGGAAAGCCAGGCTGCTCGCCATAGAGAAACTCTTTTGCATTATTCTGAAAACTTGTTGGATATCTTAACTTCTATGTTTGCCAACTCTACCTGGTTAACTTATGCTTTCTTTGCTTTCTTACAACCACCTATCAACGCCAGAAGTGCTCTATCTAACTTTTTAGGGGGTTTGGAGCTACCTTTTGCTGAAGCAAAATATCTGATGGCAACAGTTCCTTTAGTAATCTATGGAGTTATGAGGTATCTGTATATAATTTATGAAAAAAAGGAGGGAGAGTCTCCTGAAAGAGTCTTACTCACCGACAGACCGCTTCTTATAGCAGTTCTTCTCTGGCTTGTTGTGGTAGTTGGAATAATTTATTATCTGGGGGCTTGAAAAGCCGCTAAAGTTTATTAAAGATTCTATCTCCTCTTAAGAAGATTGGATAGTTTTTTGATACAAGCAGATGGTTAGTTCATCTCAATATGACCTTGACTCGGAAAATGAGAGTGTCCACCTGCTTGAAGAGAACCATTAATTATTTTACCTGCTCTGGAGGCTAAGGCAATAGTTTCAACCAATGCTCTAATCTGATAGACATGACCTCTTTGTAATTTGTCTACAAAAATATCTAAACCACCAGTTAGGCTTTTGATATGTACATGTCCAAAAAATGGTCCGGATGAGGCATCAACGCAGGCAATATCGGTGGCCATAATAGAAATCACCTCCTCGGCCCATGGTCCGTCTCTTCTGACCCAAACCATTCTCAATTCTTCGATGATCAACTCGTCACGAAACAACGTCAAGGGGAAAATCTGTTTAAAACGAGCCAGTACCCTTGAGGGAGGCTGACCATTTAACGCTTGCACACCTGTTACCTGATCAAGTTGCCAAATTTCACTTTGAGCAAGATACTTCACTTTTCACCTCCTTTCCATTGGTCTAAATAATGATCTATTTTATTCAGATTCAAATGAAAAGAACGGTTATGTCTTGCTTGAAGTTTATCTTTGAGGAAATCGTCCAATTTATAAGTTAGATCTCTTATGGCTATAGCTTTCCTTTGCCCTTTTTTGGTTAATACAATGCTATACCTTCTACGATCATCGCTCGGTATCTCTCTTTTGACTAAGCCGAGTTTCTCCAGTTCATCAATCAGAGTGACCACGGAAGCTGGGCTAAGATAAAGTATTAAAGCTAACTCATTTTGACTTAAGCTTTTTTTCAAACGAAGGGTGATTAAAGTTAAAGCTTGGGAATATGATAAAGGTAAGTGGGTATCTCGAAAACTTACTCTCTGTTGGAGTTTTCTGGCGATATTTATAGTGTGAAAGATTAATGTATGCCTCAAGAAAGTCTTGCCACCCTTTCTTTAGTTTTCTAATTATTAGAAGGCAAACAATTAAAAATTTAACATTTTATGGGCAATTTGTCAAGCACTATTTTTATTTTACTGGCAAACCACAGGTTAGGGATTCTTTTTCTCTACATAAACTGAGGAAACATAACCCTCAGTCCCATCAGGTAATCTAACTCTGTCCCAAGAAGGAAGCTCTTCCAAAAGTATCAGGGTATCACCAGGTTTAACTTGAGCAATTTCTTTTCCTGATAAAGAAGGCTTATCTCTAACTCTTAAAAATCCCGTGGGGGTGTCCTTTACCAAAACTTGGGGAGTTTGAGTTATAGGAGGAGTAGTTATGGTGGTAAGATCGGCCTCAGCAATAGCCAAATCAACAGAAACAACCAGGTTATATTCAGACGGCAACATCGCTCTGATATTCCTTTTTAGATAACCCGGGTGAGAAACTGAAACATTATGCTCACCGCTTGATACATTAACTGACAAAGGAGTCTTACCAGATGGTTTATTGTCTACTTCTACATCTGCACTATTGGGATTTGATATGACAGTTAAACCTCTACCTTTTCTTAGAGTTAAAATCTCACCTGCAGAGGTGGTTAATTCTTTAGATAATTCCCTATTTACAACGACCAGTGTTCCTGCTATTAAACTAACCTTTCCTTCCCAAAAGGATTGATCTTTTTCGATTTTAACAACATAGTCTTTAACAAGTAAGTTCTTATCTTCATATGGAGTTTTACCCACCTCTTGACCATCAAGAAAAACAGTGGCATCGGAAGGTTGGGATAAAATAGACAGGCCACTCTTTTCTTTGATGCCCAAAAAAATCTCCAAGCCTTTTGAACTGAAACGAACAATCAGCAAAGCAATGCTGATGCTTACTAAAACCAAAAGCAGAGTCTTTTTCATAAGTTTTGGCACAAGCTAAAGTATAATATACCACAGTAAGCTTTACATCTTAAGAAAAATTTGTTAGTATTCCTCCTTACCAAGCCCTTAAAAAGCTTGGCTTTCTTTTGAAAGAGAAAATTCAAAACCTTCTGCCTAGAAAAGTTTTTGAAGGGGTCGCCCTAACTCAAAGATTTTTTAACATCAAGTCAAGGGTTCCAAAAAGGTTTCAACGACTTACCATAATTATCACCTTGCTTCTTTTCTTTTTCGGCTACTATCCGGCTTTGACATTTCCACCTGTCAGACTCTCCACCTCTTTTGCTCAAAATCAGGTGCAAGATGGCATCATTGCCTCTTCTTTTCCTCAACCGGTTGTTTTACCTCATCCCGGTTACCTCTCAACATCTTTCTCCAGATCTCACCCTGGTGTCGATATTGCCGCCGGCTTGGGAATGCCCATCCATCCCATTACCGCCGGAACTGTGGAGCAGGTCAATTTCAGCTTTTGGGGCTATGGTAATCATTTGATTATCTCTCATACTGAAGGATTCAAGTCTTTATATGGACATATGGGAAGAATTTATATCAAGAAAGGTCAAGAAGTTAGATCTGAAAACATCATCGGAGAGGTTGGTTTGTCTGGATTCACCTCCGGTCCTCATACCCATTTGGAAATTACCAAAGATGGCAACTACATTAATCCCTTAACAATCTTACCGGAAATTCCTGATATGCCCAACGAGAACTTGGCTAAGAAATGATTTCACCTTCAACTTCGGTGATGGTTGCTCCTCTTAAACCAAACTGTTCCCGCTCCCTATTGATAAGCCGCTCCATTAGATTTTTGATTTCCATTGGATAGTCAACAAACTTTAAAACAATTTCTCCCTTATTTAAACCTGCAGTATTGACCATGATGGTGCCGTGATGAAGTAAAAATCTATCAATCAGACCTTGAATTACTTCTAAATGAGTGATCTTATCATATAAAGCTGCGGTTAGTTTGACAGAGAATAAACCTTTTTTGATGATTACCCGCCTGGTGGTAAGCAGATAGCGATTGGCATGGTATACATGTAGGATTCTAAGCAGTGCTGAAAATATCATCAAAGAAATTGCCAAAATTATGGCCATTTGTTTAGAAAGTCCTAAAAGCCAAGCTATACCTACTCCTGCCAGAGCAAAAATTAAACCAGGAAAAACTAAGAATAAAGTAAACATGGAACGTGTATAGGCTTTGGAAAAACCTGTCACTAAAATCAATTCCTCATCTTCAGAAAGATAGGGAGCAAAAGCTTTTCTTTGTTTTAGTGTGGGAGATTCTCGGTAATGAAACTTGGCCATTATATAAATTGTAACAGATAGGTTATTATTGTTCGAGCGATTAGCGAGAACTTACCATAGAAACTACAATATTTCGTTCTCTTGGCCCATTAAATTCCATTAAAACTACTCTCTGCCAAATTCCTAACACCAATTTCCCATTCTCCACCGGCAGAGTAATTGAGGTACCTATTAAAGAAGATAAAATGTGATCAGGGGTGTGTTGCGGATCATGGGGATGGTGAAAATCCAATTTGGGAATAAGTTTTTCAAAAGCACCCAAATAATCCTGATCTGTCCCAGGATCCAAATCAGCAGTAGTTATGGAAGCTGTTGTATGAGTAACAAACAAATTACAAACCCCGTCCTTAATTTCTAATTTTTTGATTTCTTGATTTATAATATCCGTAATATCCAAAGCTTGCTTCGCTTTATTTGTTTTGATTATAAGTTTGATCATCCTTACTTAATACAGGAGAATCTTCTAAATACCAGAAGAGAGCATTTGTATCTAATAAAATATTCACTTTTTGTGCTTCTGGTGCAGTATGTGATCTTCATCAAGCCACATTTGTTTTACCTCTTGAAAATCCTTCCAGCTAACATTAACTCCTTTTAGAATACCTTCAATACTACTGGGTTTAGCCTTTAATATACCTTTAAGACTATCTTTCTTAGTAGTCTTTTTAACCTGCTTTTTACCTAGGTTTTTTAAAACCTTTATTTCATCTTCTAAAGCTTTAATTTTTTGCCAAGGAATAGTTTGCATAATAAACATATTTTACCATAAAATTAGAGACTTAAGTTTAGTCAGCATTGTTTTATCTAAATCCTTAAATAAAACATCTATTCGTCCGAACTGCCTTACCATGGGATTAAGAACTGGCTCATCGCCTGATAAATCTAATAAAAGACTTCCTTCACTAACATCTAACTTAGCAATCTGAATCCTACCATGTCCAATACCTTCAAGATAAAAAGTATCTGCAACTAAAAGTACGTCAGGAGTTTCACCTGGTTGCAAATCTTCAAGGGTTTTTATCCTGGAAAAAGGGGCAAGCCACTCTTCTAGTCTAACTTGCACTGGCTCTCTGTTGGAAAAGTGTCTCTTTCAGTTGCCATACTCAATATTCTCCCATTCCGCCTGGAGGCATTGGGGGTCCGCCAGCTGGCGGAGGGGGTTCTGGTTTATCGCTTATCAAAACATGGGTAGTCATAATCATGATAGCCACAGATGCAGCATTTTGTAAAGCAGATCTGGTCACTTTTACAGGATCAATAATTCCAGCTTTAACCAGATCTTTAACTTCCCCATCCAAAGCATCAATTCCCATATTACCATTAGTCCCCATCACCTTAGACAAGGCTATCCCATCATCCATCCCTGCATTTTTGACCAGTTGTCTAAACGGTTGTTCTAAAGCCTTCCCAACAATCTTTACCCCAATTTTCTCCTCACCGTCTAAAGATAAGGTATCCAAAACTTTGGCAGCTCTTAAAAGAGCCACTTCCCCACCTGCCACAATTCCCTCATCTATGGCAGCTTTTGTGGCAGCCACTGCATCAATCACCCTTTCTTTTTTCTCTTTTAACTCTATTTCTGTGGCTGCTCCCACATTAACAACAGCCACTCCACCGGTTAATTTGGCCAGTCTTTCTTGTAACTTTTCCTTGTCAAATTCAGAATCTGTAGTCTCAAGCTCCCTGCGAATTTGGCCAATTCTTGCCTCAATCTTGGCTTTGCTACCTTTTCCATCCACAATTAAGGTATTATCTTTATCAGAAGTTACCCTGCCTGCTTTTCCTAACATTTCCACTTCCACTGATTCAAACTTGACCCCGGTATCCTCAGAGATCACTTGTCCACCAGTTAAAATGGCAATATCCTCCAGCATCTCTTTTCTTCTATCCCCAAATCCAGGAGCTTTAACTGCCAAGACATTGATGGTTCCTCTTAATTTATTAACCACTAGTAATGCCAATGCCTCACCTTCCACCTCATCAGCTAGTAACACCAGATTTTTAGACACAGCCACAATTTTTTCCAAAAATGGCACTAAATCAGAAGCTGAGGAGATCTTTTTATCAGTTATTAAGATATAGGCATCTTCAATAGAGGATTCCATTTTATCAGCATCAGTCACAAAATATGGGGAAACAAAACCCTTATCAAATTCCATTCCTTCTTTATAATCAACGCTCATTTCAGTGGTTTTACCTTCCTCAACAGTCACCACTCCGTCTTTGCCTACCTTTTGCAAAGATTCAGCAATTAAATTACCGATCGTTACATCTGATGCAGCAATGGTGGCCACTTGAGCAATTTCCTCTGTGGTGGAGATCTTTTTGCTCATTTTCTTAAGCTCTTCCACCAAAGATAGAATTGCCTTCTCCATGCCATGCTTTAAAATCATCGGGTTTGAACCGGCCTGGATATTTTTTAACCCTTCTGAAACCATGGCTTGGGCCAAAATGGTGGCGGTGGTGGTACCATCTCCTGCCACATCATTAGTTTTGGAGGCTGCCTCTTTGATAAGTTGGGCTCCCATATTTTCAAATGGATCCTCTAAATCAATTTCTTTGGCAACTGTGACTCCATCATGCACCACATTAGGTGCGCCCCATTTTTTATCTAAGGCCACATTCCTGCCCTTAGGCCCCAAAGTGGTCGCCACAGCCTCAGTCAGGGTATTTACACCCTTCAAAAGTTTCTCGCGTGCCTCTGAATCAAATTTCAATATTTTAGCCATATTTTTAATCCAATATTGCCATGAGATCGTCGAATTTCACTAATTTATATTCCACACCTTCTATTTTTATCTCATCCCCGCCCCATTTTTTATAAACTACTTTATCCCCATTTTTAACTGGACACTTCATAACTTTCCCACCTTCCATGACCATGTCATCTCCACAAGCTATCACTTTTCCCTGAGCTGGTTTTTCCTGGGCTCCTTCCGGCAAATATATACCAGAGGCTGTTTTGGTTTCTGCCTCAGAGGGTTCAACCAAAACATAACCCATTAAGGGCTTTATAGATAAATTTTTAGCTTTTTCCTTTTTAACCTTTGGCATGGAATCAATGAGGCAGGAATTCTGGAGGAAGTTATACCAAATATTAGCACTATTTGTCAAGGATTCGATATGACTCATCTAAAATCCGAATGAAATTGAATCATTGAATCATGAGAAAATCCGAATGAAAATCATCCTCTAAGGAAGGAGGTGATTTTCATGAA
>JACOYE010000002.1 GCA_016182045.1 Candidatus Microgenomates bacterium | reverse complement strand
AACAGTCACTAATGTCACAGCTTTAGATGGAGGATTAAAGGTAACAGGACTATCTGATCTGACCGGTAATGTGGGAGTGGGATTATCCTTAACCACTCTCTCTGTTGCCAACCTTAATACCTTAAGGGTGGGAGGTTTCTCAGATCTGAGGGGTAATGTAGGTATTGGTGGTAGTTTAACAGTCACATCAGGTGCCACCTATCTCTCCTTTATTAATGGTAATTCCTACTTAGGTGGGGGTTTAACCAATTGTAATGGGGCCACTACAGATAAACTACTTTATACCTCCCAAACAGGTCAATTCTCCTGTGGCTCAGATCAGAATTCAGGAGGAGGTAATGTCTCAGGTTGGTTTGACTTTGGCACAACTATTACCACCTTAACTCCCTCAGATAATGTGGGGATAGGTACCACACCATCTGTGGCCAATGCCAAGCTGCACATATTAGGATCCGGAGATACTACCGCTCCCACCCTTTTAACCTTAAATAATTCCAACAACACCTTTGGTCTGGTTGTTTTAGACGGTGGTAATGTGGGGATAGGTACCACAGGAATTGGCGGTAAGTTAATAGTTTATGGTGGTAATGTAGGTATTGGGATATCTGTTCCTTTCCAGACATTAGCTATCCAGGGTAATGTGGGTATTGGATTTTCCGGAGTAAATGTATCAGTTCCATCTAATGGCTTGGCTGTTTTAGGTAATGTAGGGATAGGTACCACCACTGTCGGATCTAATCTATTAAATGTATCAGGCAATGTAGGGATATCTTCCTCCTTAACAGTCACCTCAGCTGCTGCTCTCACCACCCTTAATGTATCCGGTATCTCCAGTCTGGTAGGTAATGTAGGGATAGGTGGTAGTTTAACAGTCACATCAGGTGCCACCTTTTCATCTTTTGTCAGTGGCAGTTCATGGTTGGGTGGGGGTTTAACCAGTTGTTCTGGGGCAACTGCTGACAAACTACTTTACACTGCCTCAACAGGACAATTTAGCTGTGGTGCAGATCAGAATTCAGGAGGAGCAACAGCTTTGGATGCTTTGAATCCTGCCACCACAGATGATACAGCTCTGTTAAATGGAGACAACACCATAATTTGGGAATGGGCTTTAACTTCGGCTACATCCCGAGGTGTGACTATTGGTGAGTCTGCTGCTGGTCAAAATGGTACTGGAGATCAGTTCCTGCTTGAGTTAACCACTGATTCTAACTCGACAGCCGGGCCTTTAAGCATTATTTCCAACAGTGCTGATTCGGGAGATATTGAATTTAATCTTAATTCATTAGGTGATTTTGTCATCCAAGACGGGGGAACAACTTTTGCCGTCTTTGATGATACAGGAAACGTTGGTATTGGAACATCCGTGCCTAACTTGAAACTTTCTGTACAGGGTACAGTAGGAATAGGATATACAGGAGCAAACCAACAACTTTCAGCAGGTACGGTACTTGCTATCAACGGTAATGTGGGGATAGGGACCACTTCCCCTGCCTATGGATTACATGTCATAGGTAATGTGGGGATAGGGGGAACATTGACTCTGGCCTCCACCGGCTCTTGCGGTGTTTTAAAGACAGACTCCTCAGGCAGAGTATTTTGCGCAACCCAGGATGTTAATGTCCAGGTATTTGACCTGGTCGGTACCAGAACCTGGACCAAGCCTTCGGGAACCCAATATGTCCAGGTGATGCTGGTGGGTGGAGGAGGAGGCAGTGCAGGAGTTGATGCTACAGATGAAGGATCCGGGGGTGGAGGTGGTGGAGGTTATTCAGAAGAGTGGTTTACTGCAGCTGAACTGGGCTCAACAGAATCTGTGGGAGTGGGAGATTCAGGAACAGGAGGCGCTGCCGGTAATAATAATGGTACTGCTGGTGGTACATCCACCTTTGGTACCAGTACCTTACTTCAAGCCACGGGTGGAGGATTGAGTGATTCATCTGCAGGAGGTGGAGCGATAGCCACCGGTGGAGCAGGAGGTGTGGGAAGCCTCGGGGATATCAACTGGGCGGGAGAGGCTGGCGGGTCAAGTAACTTTACAGCAAATGGTATAGGTGGTAAAGGAGGTAATTCTCAGTTGGGAGCGGGTGCCGTTCACGCCGGATCAGGTACGAGCGGAGCAGCTGGAGTTAATGGAGGAAATTATGGTGGAGGAGCATCCGGTGCCTATGCTTGGACTACTACTGACCAGGCCGGAGCAAATGGAGGTCTGGGAGTGGTGATTGTTAAATCATTCCAGTCAAATGGCGGGGCAGATTTGGCGGAAAATTATTATACTTTGGATGATAGTATTGAACCTGGTCAGATTGTCTCAATTGACAGTTCTCTTCCAGCAGGTGCCAAAAAGACAGATAGGCCTTATGATGATCAGATCTTAGGCATAGTTTCAACTATACCGGGATTGGTACTTGATGAGAGTAAAGATGCAACTCGTGGACGGGCCATACCGGTGGCTTTGGCAGGAAGGGTACCAGTCGAAGTAACAACAGAGAACGGACCAATTAAAGTGGGAGATCTTTTGACCTCTTCATCTACTCCGGGTGTGGCCATGAAAGCCACCAAAGCAGGACAAATCATTGGCCAGGCCATGACCTCATTTGAGCCCAATCCTCAAACAGGCTCAACTAAAGGCATGGTGATGGTCTTTATCAAGACTGATTATGCCAACGGGGTATCTCTTACCTCTATTTTAGACCCGCCACAACTAATCAACCTGGACAGTTTGGATCTGGGGAAATTTGCCCTTGCTCAATTTATGGTCCAAAAGGATCAACTGGATGTATTGAATTTGTCAGAAATCTCAACTGACAGGTTGTCTGCCGGATTTGAGTTGATTGCACCCAAAATTATCACCTCCAATATAAACTTGGATCAAATCTCAGCTGCCACAGGTGAAGATGTAGCTTTGAATTTGACTGCTGATGGGAAGTTTATCATTAAGGGTGAAAAGGATGGCTTGACAGGCATGCCGAAAGAAGTGATCATATTTGATTCTTTTGGAAATGCCTATTTTGCCGGCACTTTAACTGCAGATAAAATTAAGGCTAATAGTATAGAGGGATTGGAAATCTGGACTGATAAGATTGACTCTTTGTCCCAAAAACTGGCTCAATTGGAGGCAACATCATCTGCTGAAGCCAGTAATTCGGCCTCTCTGGTAGATGCTTCTTTGGCCACTCCCTCGGCCTTGCTCGGGACAGGCCCATCCGCACTTTTGAGTAATGATAGTACTCAACTTCAGGCAATTGAGTTTGCCTCCGTGGCCACAGTATCAGGCCAACTGACTGCCCAAAGATTACATGTTAAGGATTCAGCCATTGTGGAGATGGTCTTAAATGTGGTGGATACCATTACCTCTTCCAAACTGATTATTTCTGAATTCGCCGACTTTTTGGGATCTGTAATCTTCAGAAAAGATGTGACATTTTTGGGCCGGCCGGTCTTTAGTAAGGATACTGCCGGTTCGGTGGTGATCAACAAAGGAGGGGATAGTGCAGAGGTCATCTTTGATAAAGAGTATGATCAAATACCAGTGGTTAACGTTACTATTACCCTGGACAACAACACTGATACAACTGCTCAGCAGACTTTGGAGCAGGCCATCTTGAGCGGAGATATCCGCTATATTGTCACCAGAAGAACTACCAGAGGCTTTATGATTAAGCTAAATAAGAGCGCTCCGGATGATATTGCCTTCTCCTGGACAGCCCTGTCCATTAAAGATACCTCAAAGGAAGCTACCATCAGCGCCAGATTTTAGAGGATGGTCATGACAGCATACGCTTGACAATGAGCGCATAAGGTGCTAGGATAATTTCTGATATCAGAAATCAGAAAATCCATGAATCCAATTGCATCGTCTAATCTGGATATAACTCTTCGCCCCCGTCGGCAAATAACTTTGCCCGCTGAGGTGGTTGAAGCTTTAGGTCTTCAGGTGGGAGATCGGCTTCAAGTTTCCCTGTCCGATGAAGGGGTGATAGTCAAACCCAAAAAATCACTCTCCCTTGCCGCATTGCGGGAGATTCAGGCAGCCTTTTTAAACTCCGGTATAACCGAGGAAGAGTTGCAAAAGATGGGTAGAAAAATCCGCCAGAAATTGTCCAGTTCCCGCTATGGCAAGAAATAAGCCCAGACCTTTTATCGACACCAACGTTCTTTTTTCCGGCTTTTATCAATCTCTGGGACCATCAGCTCAAATCCTCAATCAGCATGCAAAAGGTAAAATCACCATGATTATCTCACGCCAAATTCTTGAGGAGCTGGTTACCAATTTTAGGCTCAAAAAGAGAGAACTGCTATTTCAACTGAAAACCTACCTAACCAATACTCCTCCTGAGATAGTGGCAGACCCGACTGCTGAGCAGGTAGAAAAGGTAAGTTCCTTGATCAATCCAACGGATGCACCGATACTGGCCGCAGCCATCAATAGTAAAGCAGATTGCCTGGTTACCGGTAATACCCGACACTTTACCGCTAAAGTGTCTAAACAAACCGGAATATTAATCTTTACTCCCGGCATTTATGTTAAAAGGATAAATCCGGGCGGCAGGTAGTGTTATTCTGTCAACTCTTTTCTTAGCTTAACCAGTACTTCCTCATCCGGAGTGGATGTTAAGCCTTTTTGCCAAATTTTTCTGGCCTCATTTTTAGATCCCCCTGACTCAATAATCAGCTGTCCCAGTCTTAAATAGGCCAAGCCTCTGTCCGGCTCATCATTGATGGCCTGTTTATAAAGTCTTTTGGCCTCATCTAAATTGCCATCTTTGGCAGCCAGTTCAGCCAGATTCATCTTGGGGGCAGCAGATTTGGGATCAATTATTAAAGCCTGTTCAAATAAACTTCTGGCCTGATCAAATTGTTTATCCTCCAAAAGCATGAAGCCCAAAGCATTTAAAGAGGCAGCAGATGGAGCAATAGAGCGCATCCTGTCATATTCCTTTCCAGCCTGATCTCTTTGACCTTCTTTGTATAGCCTTTTTCCAAAAGGAGTGGCAGCTTTTATGGCAAATTGTTGGGTAACAGAAGGATTTTTTCCATCATCTCTAACATAAATGTCAGCTTGATCATCAAAGAAAACTAAGTGCCAGGCAGGATCGCTTCTGATGATTCTGGCAAGACGTCTGATTTTAGTAAAACGTTCAGTTGTTAAAATAGCCCAGGAAACATCATATTTGTGAACCAAAAAATTGAAATAATCAGCAAACTCCCTATCTGAAAAATCATTATTAATCAATCTGTCATATTCAGGTAAAACTTGGGGTAAAAACATGTCAGTCCTGCCGTCAATAAAGGTTTTAATAGCAGGCCCTAATTGATACATTAAAAATCCTCCCATATGATATTCATTAAACATATTTCCTGCTAGATTGGCCTTAATAAAAGGGATAGCTTGTTCGGGATAGAGTCTGGAAATAGATATAACTTGCTGGCGGTAAAAATAGAGGGAGGTTATAAGAGAGATAAAAATTATAATAGTTATAATTGTTATAATCGTTATACTAAACTTAAGCTTACCTTTTAGAAGTTGGATGGCCGGTACTGTACAAAGCAGGATGGCTGGCATGGAAAATTGGGTTTGTCTGACCCCGGAAATCACAAGGAGACCTAAAGGGATAAAGGGCAAAAAGAAAAAAAGATCCAAGCTCAAAACGTCATCGCGAGGAGTCCTGAGCTTGTCGAAGGACGACGTGGCGATCTTACTAGAATGAGATTGCTTCGTCACGGAGTTTACACTGAGCGAAGCCGAAGTGTTCCTCGCAATGACGGAACGAAGTCTGGTTTTTTTCAGGAAAGCCCAAAATAAGGATGCGGCAGCCAGGCCGATTATCAGAAGATAGATATAGTATCTGATGCCCAGTTTATACAAAGGTACCCATTCAGAAATAACCACCATAATAAAGTCTCTTTTTTCAAAAAACAGATACAAAAGCTGGTAAGTTTTGATTCCCAAAGGAGGAAGAAGAGTGATCAGGGTATTAATGACGCCAAACAGAAGAAGGTCTCGAGCCTGTTTAAGGTCCTTTCTGATCAAACAAATGATGGCAAAAGAAAAGAATAAATAAAGCCCCAACACCATACTGGCATGTAAATTGGTCCAAATGAAAAAGACGGGGATGGTCAGCCACAAAAGGAGTCTCCCTGTGTGCGTAAAAACTCTTTTTAGGATGATATAGAGGGTGATCATAAAAAGTGCATAAGCAACAGACTGCGGCCGCTCCACCCAAAAGTCAAAACCTGCTACATATGAAAAGCCTACTAAAAATAATCTGGGTACTAAAGGAACCTGGAAGATTTCCAAAAGGATCTGGCGAAATATAAATGAATAAGCTAAAGCCAAAAAAGCCACTAAGGCTTGAACTCCCGGATTGCCCAGTGTTTTATAGATTAGGTAGATAATTACCTGAAATAGCCATTCATAGGGGATGGCAGGAGCACCCAGAGAAGTATGGGAGAACTGATCAGTAAATGGCAAGCTTTTGGTTTGTAAAATATGTTCACCTAATTTAACATGAAACCAGAAATCAAAATTCTCCACAGGATGTATGGCAAAAATTATGATAATTAAAAAAAGGATAAATTCAAGAATTAAGCCAAGATGAATTTTGGTCATTAAGTTATTGTATCAAAGCTTCTGACTTGGCCCCAGCAGGTTTTCTAAGAACCCAAATAAGATCATAGGATAAAGGCTCTAAAAAGCGCAAAAGCCATAAAGGAAAAACTTTACCAATCCAAGCTAAATTGTAGAGTTTTTTAAACTGAAAGGCTTTGGGGTTTTTAATAATGTTTGGTGTTAATGGTGTTATCTGAAATGAGGAAAAAAGTTGTTTTAGTCCCCAATATGTTTTATATCTTCTGGCAAAATAAGGTTTGTTGCTAAACATATTTATGTAAAGTTTAGCCCAACTTGATGGTAGATATGGAAGAAAGGGTAGTTTGTAGTCAGTATCAAATGGGTAAAGTTTATTGTGTCCCTCAAAAAAAACTAACCCACCTTTTTTGAGCACACGGAAAATTTCAGAAACTAACTTTTCCTGATCCTCTGCATACCAATAAGACAAACGGAATATCACCAAATCAAATGTCTGATCAGGATAGTGAATGCTTTTGCCATCAAACACATATAGCCTCAGTTTTTTATTATGATAGTTCTTTTTACCCCAGCTTATGGCTGATTCATCTACATCTACACCAATTGCTTTGCGGACAAAAGATGATAGAAAAACAGTTGTCCGGCCGTTGCTGGAGCCTACATCAAGCAGTTTACATGGAGCAAAGTTATGTTTTGGAGCAACAAATCTAAGGCATGCCATAATTTGGTTGGCAACACGTTTTCCATTTTCTGCTAAAACCGGTGGAAATAACTGTGAATAATATAGCGAAGAATGTTTACCCATTGGCTTATTGGGATTATATAATACAATGGTAAAAGTGAAAATAAGACAGATATTTATACCATTAGTCATCGCTATTGCTTTCCTTATCGTGGGTGTGTTGACTTTGTCGCACTACGGCATCAATTGGGATGCACCAATTCATATGATGCGAGGTCAGGCTTTTCTACATTATTTCCTTACCGGTAAAACCAGTTATGATTTAGGTAAACGAACCTCCCCCATGCTGGTTGGACCAAAAGATTATGCCAGTCGTTATTATCTTGGTGATACAGAATATATTGCCCCACCCTTTCCTAAACAGCCTGTATCCTTACCAGAACGCCCTTTGATTAAAGCTGAATTTGAAGATCAATTGGCTAAATTGGGTAAGAGAGTAAGTTTTTATCAATATGATGGGTGGGGAGGAGAGTTTTGGTTGAATTTTGATGGTGGACATCCTCCTTTGATAGATATTTTGGCTGCCTTATCTAACAGATTTTTTTATGGGTGGTTGGGTGTGTTGGGGGATATTGAAAGTTACCAACTAATCTATATTTTAATTTCAGCTTTGGGTGTATTTCTGGCGGCTCTCTTTACTTATGAGATTAGTGGATCTTATCTGGCTAGTTTGGCAGCAGGTTTATCTTTGGCTTTCCATCCTTTCTACTTTGCAGAATCACATATTAATATGAAAGATCCCTCGCAGGCTGTATTTTTCATGGGAGCTATCTGGGCCTTTTATCTTTGGGTAAAAGAAGGGAGATCCTTCGACTACGCTCAGGACAGGTCAGGGAGATGGGGGGGATTGGGAAGATTTGGGGTATTTATAATATTTGTGGCTTTGGCTTTAGCTACAAAATGGAATATTGTTTTTTTGCCTTTTATCTTAATTCCCTGGTTATTTTTAATCAGAAAAACTGAAGAGTTTAAAGCTTGGTTTAAGTTGGGCTCGCTTCGCGAAGCGAGGAGGTTAGGGGTATTAGGGTTGGTAGGGGGGGTAGGGGTAATAGCATTTATAATTTTAATCTGGCCATATCTTTGGGACGATCCTTTAGGAAAATTGAAAGGAATCCTAGGATTTTATAGTGATGTTGGATCCAGATCTAGTTCCTTTAATCTGGCTTGGTATGTACCTACTCTATTACTTTTTCAAACTCCAGAGATAATTTTAATTTTGGGGGTGGTAGGGATGATAGGTGTGATTAGGGAAAGAGGGGGTCCGCCAGTTGGCGGATTAAAATCAGGGTATTTAATTTTAAGCTGGATCGTAGTAACTCTGCTTCGGGTATCCACTCCCAAAACCTGGGGCTATGGGGAAATCAGGCAGGTGATGGAAATTATCCCAGCTATGGCATTACTGGCCGGAGTGGGGGGATTTTACCTGGTAAGGAAGACTAGGAATAATATAATAATTATAACTATTATAACTGTTATAACAATTATATTGCTTGTGCCAATCATTAGGCTTCATCCTAACCAAAATTATTATTTTAATAGTCTAATTGAAGGATTAAAAGGAGCTTATAACCGAAATATGATTAGTTGGGGATCCAGCAATGACAATATTTATAAACAGGCAGCAATGTGGCTTAATAAAAATGCTCCCACGGATGCCAATATAGCTCATCTGCAGGGTCCTGATTTTTCCCTCTCTCCTTTATTCCTAAGAAGGGATATCTCAATTTCCCCCCACCATTTTTCAGGATATGAGCAAAAAGGTGAATATATATTAGTGCCTCTTAATCCAGAGAATCCTCCTATTTTTGCCAAAAGATACCCTGAAAAATTTTTAAGTCCCGTTCACGAAATAATTGTTGACGGGGTATCATTACTCACTATCTATAAAAATGACAAACAGTTTCTAAAGCCGGAATTTAATAAAGAAAAAACTGATTATGGTTTAATATTAAATGAACTAAGATCAGGTGAGTTATATTATTGGAAAGTGAATTTAGAAAAACAAGTTCTGGTTACCAGAATTACTTTAGATTATGCCAATCCTGAGTGTTTAATAGGTGAGGAGGGGAATGAAAGAGTGTTGTTTGTTGACCAAAGTGGTCATAGGGAATTACACTCCAATTTGGAGAAAAAAGATTTAGGGGGAGTGTTAGAATATGAGTTTGCTGCAGAGCCTGCTATGGTTATTCAAATTCATCCCAAAAATGAAAATTCATGCTTTAAAGGAGTAAAAACAATAAATATAAGTTTCTTATTAAAATGAGAAAAATATTTTTAATTGGGGCAATAAGTTCAATACTGTTTGTGGTGGTTTTTCTAAATCAACTGATATTGAACATAGATAAACCATTATCTGATACAGATCTTTTTTATGAATATTTCCTGCTGGATAATAATTTATCGAAATTTGTCTCATTAGATTTTCAACACCTTTATGATCTGAGAATGTTTTATCCCATGAGTAAAACTTTAAGTTTAGGAAACAGCCAGTTTATTCAAAGTGCCATGGCTTTGCCAGTTTATATTTTGACCAAAAATGTGATTGTATCTGCTCATTCCATGGTATTAATCAATTTCTTTCTGGCCTTTCTGCTGATGTATCTGTTAATATTTCAGCTAACAAAATCAGTCTCCTCATCGATAGTGGGTGGGTTAATTTTTACTTATAATCCATACGCAATGGCTCAGTTTTATTTTGCTCAAATAGTTCTTTTTTGGATGCCTCTGATATTTCTAGTAACTGAGAAGATACTGGAAAAGAGAAAAAAGTGGGTTGCTATTTTACCTTTTCTATTTTTGGGTCAGCTAATTTCCTCTTTTTATTACTCTACTCTCTTGGCTTTAACCTGGCCTGTATATTGGGTGATCAGGGGGGGAAGAGAGATTAGGAGGATTATGGGAATGAAATGGGGTTTGGTAGGATTAATTGTGGCTGTGGTGATAGGGTTTTTGTATCTACAGCCCTATTTGGGAGTAAAAAAAGAGTTTGGTGTCAGTCCCGGATTTGCTAATATCGTATCCCATTCAGCAACTTTTAAGGATTTTTTCTCAACCATCAAAGATAATAAGTTATATGGTCAAATATTAGGAACAAAATATAGTGATTATTCCGAGCACAGTCTTTTTGCAGGTTTTGTGGTTTATGGTTTGGTTATTGTTAGTTTATTTCTGTTTTTCAAAAGAAAGTATGAGCCAGCTTTAAGAAAAGTTTTTATTGCACTAATAGCTGTATGGATAATTGCCTTTATCTTCTCATTTGGTCCTTATTTTATAATTGGAGAAACATTAATCCCCAATATATATTTATTATTTTACAAATTCGTACCTTTTTTTGATTCGTTACGTGCTCCATCAAGATTTATGGTAATGGGTTTTTTCTCGTATGCTATTTTAGCTGGTTTTGCGGTAAAATGGCTGCTAGAGAGATGGTCCGTCTTCGCCGCTCCGTCGCCAAAGCTATGGAGCGTCGGCGACAAGGCTTCGGCGGACAAGGGGAGATTAGGGGTAATCTTAGGACTGGTGTTTTTAATTAGCCTTGAGTATCAGCACAGTTTGCTCCCTGTTTTTAAAGTAAATCCTGAAGTGAAAAGTTTTTATCAATGGTTGGATAAACAGCCTCAGATTAATGTGATATTAGAGCTGCCAATTGCTAATGAGTTAAGTAATTACCCCTCTATTAACAGATCTTATTTTGATGATTCTAAGTATTTATTATATGCCCTGGGTCATAAAAAAAAGCTAATTAATGGAAATGCCGCATATAATCCTCCTCAAAGAACTTTATTAGGACAATCTTTAACCATCAATTTCCCCACAAAAGATAAGATAAACCAGCTTAAAAGCATGAAAGTTGATGCAATCATAGTTCACAAAGATGAGTATATTAATTCACAAACAGGAGAAGAATTAATAAGGAAGCTTAAGGAATCTAATCTTAAAGAAATTTATACAGGTGAGTTGGTTAGTGCATTTAAAATTTAGTATGAATAAATATTTTTTACCAATTTCTTTATCTCTAGTATTTTTAATAGTAGGGATATTTACCATCTCTGATTATGGGATAAATTGGGATGCACCCATTCATATGATGCGTGGTCAGGCTTTTGCCAATTTTTATTTAACTGGTCAGAAAACATATAATTTACCTACCAATTATTCACCAAATATTATTAAGCCAGGTGAAATAGCCAGCAGATATTATTATATACCTGTAGAAGATACAAAACCCATTGGCCCTTTGCCACAAAGATTGTTGCTTAAAAAAGAATTTGATAATGTTCAAAAACAAAGGGATGGAAAATTAAGTTACTATCAATCTGAGATTTGGAATGGGGAATTATGGTTAAGGTATGATACTCCGCATTTGCCACTTGTAGATACACTCTCAGCTATTTCAAATAGGTTATTCTGGGGAAAATTGGGTTGGTTTGGGGATATTGAGAGTTATCAACTAGTATATATTCTAATTTCATCTTTAGGCATATTTATAGTGAGTTTGTTTACTTACGAGATAACCCATTCTTTTCTTGCTTCAGCTGTAGCAGGACTCTCTTTAGGGTTATTTCCCATCTTTTTTGCAGAATCACATATTAATATGAAGGATCCAGCTCAAGCAGTATTCTTTCTGGGTAGTATCTGGGCATTTTGGCATTGGGTTCGCTCTCGCCATTTAAGGTGGTGGGGGTTATTTTGTTTGTTTGTAGCCTTAGCTTTAGCTACTAAGTGGAACATAGTTTTTCTGCCATTGATATTAATTCCCTGGCTAATATTAATTAAGTTTAAAGATTGGGGGAAATTAGGGAAATTAGGGATATTAGGGGGAGTAGGGGTAATTATATTTTTAATAGCTACTTGGCCTGCTGCTTGGTTTAATCTTGGAAAACTGCTTGAGCCTTTTAAATACTATTTTACTATTGGCACAGGTATAAATAAGCTGCAACCTGAAGGTTTTACTTTTTTTGGATTTAATTTTTATCCTGTAATTGCTACTTTACTACAGACACCAGAGATAATCCTTTTGTTGGGAATGTTAGGGGTAATTTGGGTAATTAAGGAAAGAGGAGGAAACTTAAAGATAGGATATTTATTGTTAGTATGGTTAATTATGCCAGCGCTAAGGGTTAGCTTACCAGGTATGAATTCTTATACAGGAGTAAGACAGATTATGGAGATTTTACCTGTTATGGCAATTCTGGCTGGGTTGGGAGGATCTTACCTGGCAAAAAAGGTTCAGAATAATATAACGATTATAATGATTATAACTATTATAACGGTTATATTGCTTTTCCCCACCATTAAGCTTCATCCCAACCAGAATGCTTATTTTAATGTTTTATTGAAAACACTTCCCCAAGATCTACAAATTAAATTTAATGATTGGGGATTAACTTATGGTAATAGCTACAAGCAAGCTGTTTTATGGCTGAATCAAAATGCAGACGAAAATGCCAATATTGCCCATCTTCAGGGCTCTGATTATGCCATATCTCCTTTATGGTTAAGAGAGGACATTTCTATCTCTCCGTATCATTTTTCTGGCTTTGATCAAAAAGGAGAATATATTTTAGTGTTATATAATCCTTTAAATACTCCCACCTTTGCCAAAAGATATCCGGAAAAGTTTCTAAATCCAGTTCATGAAATAAAAGCAGAGGGGATATCACTACTTAGTATCTATAAAAATGAACAGAAGTTTAATAAATTAGATATATCTAAAGAGAAAGTTTTGAGTAATATAATAGTTCAACCTAAAAGTGAAGAAAGAGGAGACTTTTGGGAAATCAGACTAGACAAGGACTATCGAATTACCAGAGTTCTTGTTGAAAATTTATCGGCTTGTGATAAAACAATGATTTATTCAAATGAGTTAATCTTTTTCATCCCCTCAGATCAAGTAGATAATGATTTAGATCCCGCAAGAGCATTTATTTTAAATGAAAAAAAGGATTTGGGAAAAGGTACCGTTGAATATGATTTTCCGGCAGAGAGCGCAAGTGTTATCAGAATCTATCCATTAAATAATCAATCCTGTTTTGGTCAGGGGAAGATTATTAAAGTATATGGTATAGAATAGTTTATGGTTTTTTCAGGATCCAGATAAAATGTCTGTTTAAGGGTTCGAGGAGATTAAAAAAAGAATCAGGAAGAAGCTGAGTTAATGGTTGTATAAAGCTTAGCTTAGTAAAGTTGTATTTTTTGGGGTTCTTTAAAATTTTAGGAGTAATGATGTCAATTCTAAACTGAAAGAATAATTTTTTAAGTTGCCAATAATTTCTATAAGTTGCGAAATAATATGCTTTTTTCCTGGTAAGCTTTGCGAAAATTTTTTTAATTTGGGCTGGAACAAAAGCGAAATAATCCCAATTAGGATCAGGCCATATTATATTTTGGCTTTCAAAATAAACCAGACCACTACGCTTTAACACTCTAAAAATTTCTTCCATTAATTCTTGGGGTTTCTCAGCACATTCGATAACTCTTCTTAATATAACTAGATCAAAACTGTGATCCGGATAGGGGATATCTATGCCGTTAAAATAAGTAAATGATAGATTTTTTATATTAGTAAATTTTTCTTTCCCAATCTGAATAGCATTTTTGTCGATATCAATACAAACAATTTTCCCAATATTTTCAGATAAATAGCTGCTTACTTCTCCGCTTGATGATCCTAGGTCCAGGCAATTTGCTTTTTCCAGTTTAACTACAGGGGTAGTTTGTTTAAGAATTGTTAATATTTGTTGAGCCACCCTTTTTCTATCCGTAGTTTTAAGGGCAAGGGGTATGGTGGTAGATAGGTAATTATTAAAAATTGCCATATTTTCTGATATAGTCTACCATAGCTATTTATCTTTATGAACGTATTCAGCTCATTTGGTGCTAATTATTCGTTTAAATTTGTACTTAGGGTCATTTTTGCCAGAAATGGATATTTTTTTCAAAAGAAACTGGTCAATTTTCTAAAGAAAAAATACCAGGGGAAAGTTATATTAACTTATAAATGTAGAGAAGCAATTGAGCTCGGTCTTTTATCTTTAGCTTTACCAAAGGAGAGTTTTGTTGCAATCTGCAGCATTAGTTGCCAAGAGGTGATTGGTGCAATAAAACAAGCAGGCTTAAATATTGAATATTTGGATATTGGGAAAGAGGGATTAAATTTTTCTGCTTCTGTATTAAAGAGAGCTTTGGCTAAAAATCTTAAAATTAAGGCAGTATTGATACAAAATACACTGGGTTATCCTTGTGAAATAGAAAATATCGCTAAGATATGCCGTAAAAACAGCCTGGTTTTAATTGAGGATCTGGCTCACTGTGTAGGTTGTAAGTATGAAAATGGGATAGAGGCTGGAAGTATGGGGGATATGGTAGTACTATCGTTTAGCCAAAATAAGATTTTGGATGTAACTGCTGGTGGAGCATTAATTTTTAAAAAACCCTTTAGAGTTATTTTACCCAAAAAAGAACCTGATTTGAAAAGGCAGCTGGTTGATAGAATAAATCCTGTCTGCATGTACTTAAGTAAGAGTTTTTACCCGTTGTATTTACTTTTCCAAAAATTAGTATTTTTTTCAAAGCCTTTTACTAAAATTGGAGATGGAATACATCAGTTACCAGGTTGGTATTGCTCACTTGTCTTATATAAGTTGAATAATTTAGATTACGAACTCTCACATCGGAGGGAAATTGCCGGAATTTATGCAAAGTTAATTGATAAGGATATTCTATCAGCTAAATTGGTTAGTCAGATTAGTCTGTCTGCTAACTTTAGATTCCCTGTATTTGTGCCAAAAAAAGAAGAGCTAATTAGTTATCTCGCCCTTTATGGAATTTTTTTAGATGATACTTGGTTTAAGGGGACTGCTTTAACTCTACCTACCCATATTAATATAAGCGCTAAAAAATCCAAAGAGATTTCTTTTCTCATTAATAAATGGATAGATAATGTTTCAGATTTAAGGTCTTGACTTAACAAAGATCCTAAAAAGGCCGGGATTGATCAAACTAATGATTTTATAAGCTAAGGCTGCAATTGGATTCAAAAAGTAAATATAGGAGCCTGGATAAATTTTTTCCTTTCCCCCAAATCCTTTCTTAAAAAAGGAAGGTTGAGTCTTTTTAGAATATGGGAAACGTTTATCCTCTATCCCTTCAAAATCAAAATACTTGTAGTCTTTCTTTTTGGCAAAAATAATAGACTCCCATACTAGAAGATAAAGTGGTCTGAGGTTGGGATATTGGCCATCATATCCAAGATGCCAAAGATAACAAGTTTGTCCCCAAAATATTAAAAAAGCAGAGGCTACTGTTTGATTGTCATAAACGGCATTATAGAGTTTTACGCCATCCTTTTTTTTCAGCGAAGAATAAAAAGCTTTGATCTGATCAACTGACTCTACCAAAAAGCCTTTTCTTTTGGCATTTTTCTGCCAAACATTGACAAAAGAGCTAATATCCTCTGACTTTTGAATTATAATCTTATGTTTCTTAGCAAATTTAACATATTGTCTCCATTTAGGTTTTAAATCTTTTAAAAGTCTACCCTCAGAAAGTTTCAAATCTACAACTAGAGTGTTAGTTGGCTCTATAGACCAACTGTCAAATCTGTAGCCGTTTTGCAGAAAATGTTCTTTTAAAATATTATCAGAACTTTCTGCATCAGGCTCAATTTTTATAGCACATGCATGATATTTCTTGGCTAATTGGTCTATCTCTGAAAAATGTAGGGGTAGTTTGGGGCGGGGGATTCTTAAAAAGGCACCTAAGATTGGAAAATTAAAGATGTAAACATAGGTTCCATCAGATAATCTGGTTGTTTTCCAGCCTGACGATTCTAAATATTTAGCAAAAGGTTCGGATTGTCTAAAGTCCATTTAAAAAATTCCTCACCTCTCTTTTAACTTTTAAAAGATTATATTTCTGATAATATCTAATTTTCGCCTGTCTGCCTAATTTTTTAGCAAGTTTAGGATCGCTCAATAGTTTTTCCATCCCATCTGCCAAAGCTTCCGGATCTTTTGGGGGAACCAATATGGCAGATTTATTATGGATCAGATCTTCTGGTATTCCATCCACATTGGTGGAAACAATGGACATGCCCTGTTGCATAGCCTCTAAGATTGCTAAAGAAGAGGAGCCTTCCTCTAAAGAAGGGAAAACAAAAAGAGCAGCTTTTTTTAAAAATGGTCTGGTATCTGCAATAAATCCTGGTATTTTTACATTATCCAGCCCTAATTTTTTTGCCAACTGTTGATGTTTCTTAAGTAGTGGACCAGCTCCTGCGATTAGAGCTGAGTATTTAACTCCTCTTTTATTTAAAATATGAAAAGCATGAAGTAAAAAGTTAATGCCTTTTCTGCCATCATGGCGGCAAATGAGCAGAATTAATGGTAATTTGGGTTTAAGAGAGATTGCCACGGTCGCCTTTGGCGACCTCGCAATGACGTGGGTGTGGTAGGGAAGACGGATAAATTTTTTAGGGCTAATTTTAAATTCATCTTTTAAAATATTCTCAGTTGATAAATAATGGGTAATAATTTTATCAGTTATCCTTAAAAGAAACCTTTCTAGTAAGCTGTATAATTTAAAAATAAAGTAGTATATTAATTGAATTTGAAGCTTTATTAACACGCCATGATCCGAAATTCTTACCCCTGATAATATACCAGAATACTCATGTTTTATAGAAGTATAATAATCAGATAAAAGAATTATTTTATGGATTCCCGCTTTCGCGGGAATGACAGTGGAGTATATTTTTAGTAAAGCTCCTGCTAAACTCCATGGCCCCATGCCTAAAATAACAATTTTTTGATCTTTAATATCACGTAAGATTGCCAAGGCTATTTTTGGAGCTAAAAATAAAAGTCCTGCCATTTCAACATCTTTTAAAAAGGTAGTTGCTATTTTTGAGCCTACTATATGCACCTCACCAATCTGAGACTTTGTTATTTGATCTTTAGCTCCTACGCAATAGATTTTAACTTCGTATCCTAAAGAGGATAATAACTTACCCCAATTATACCCAACAACTGCATACCCACCTCGTCCAGCCAAAACATTTTTACCGGCTATTATATATATTGATGGGGATGACTTCATGACATAAACTTTTGGATCAGTGAGCAGACTGTGGCAATTTGCCTATCAGATATATTTGGTCCTGAAGGTAACAGAAGGCCATTTTTAGATAAAAATTCTGCATTAGGATATCTTTCACCTTTAAACAAACCTAAATTGACAAGAGCTGGCTGAATATGCATTGGAATATGAAATGTTCTGGTTTCAACATCCTTTTTAGCCAACATTTCTGCCAACTGATTTCTGCTTTTCGGTGAGGTTTTTTTTATAACAATTGCGTAATGCCAAAAAACTGAAGAGGCATAATTTTTTTCCACAGGCAGAATAACATGGGGAAGAAGGGAGAGCAGTTTACGATATAAAGAAGCAATATGCCTTTTCTGCTTCAGAATAGTTGTTACTTCCTCCAAAGAGGCCAGGCCTAATGCTGCCTGTAAGCTGGATAATCTGTAGTTAAAGCCCACTTCCTGATGATAAAAATGCTTTTTTGGTGTGCGGGCCAAATTTCTAAGACTTTTTAATTTTTCAGCTAATCGCTTATCATTAGTGGTGACCATGCCCCCTTCGCCGCTAGTAACAATTTTGTTAGCATAAAAAGAGAAGCAGCCTAAATCACCGATTGAGCCTACTTTTTTTAGTTGATATTGTGCTCCATGAGCTTCAGCTGCATCTTCAATGATGGCTAGTCTATTTTTTTCAACCAGCTTTAAGAGTGGTTCCATGTCCACAGGATGCCCGTATAGATGCACAGGCATGACAGCTTTAGTTTTCTTGGTAATTTTAGATTCAATAAGTGAAACATCAATATTACCTGTATCTGCTTCTGAATCCACCAAAACAGGGGTGGCTCCTACATAAATCACAGGTAAAATAGTGGAAATCATGGTAAAGGTAGGTACTATCACCTCATCCCCAGGGCCTATTCCTAATGCTGCCAGAGCAAGATGTAAAGCTGTAGTACCTGACGTACAACTTACCGCATATTTGGTTCCCACAAATCTGGCAAATTCCCGCTCAAAACTGACAACTATCGGTCCTGCTCCCGAAATCCAGCCTGATTTAAGACACTCCAGAAGCTTTTTTTTGGCATTTTTGGGAATAATAGGTTTGGATATGGGAATCATAAAGCAGTGTAGAATATACTAAAAAGTGAAAGATATGTACAGCCTTCTAAAAAATACCCCATTTTGGGCTCAAATTGCTATTTATTTAGGAGTAATTTTAAGGTTAAAAGAGTATTTGGCAGACAGATCTTTATGGCTTGATGAGGCTGCCTTTGCATTATTCATTATCCAAAGATCTTTTTGGGAACTTACCCAACAGATGGATCCTGTTTATGCTACCATTGGCTTTTTCTGGCTGGAAAAATTAGCTGTGGTAATCTTTGGAGGAAGTGAACTGTCTCTAAGGTTTTTCCCCTTACTTTCAGGCATTTCGTCTGTGATTCTATTCTACAAAGTAGCCGGTTACTTTGTTTCTCCAAAAACAGCCGTCTTTTCCACCTTTATTTTCTCGATCTTAGATAGCTTAATTTATTATTCTTCTGAGGTTAAACAATATTCTTTTGATTTATTTATTGCCTTGTTAATTTATTTTTTAGTATTAAAATATTTTCCCAAGAATATATGGATTTTGATTGGGATTGGAGTAATATCGATCTGGTTCTCCCATCCAGCTATTTTTGTTTTGGCAGGATTGGGATTAACATTGACTTTTTACTCACTTTTTTCAAAAAATTGGGCTGATTTTAAGAAAATAATTTTTATTCAAGTTCTTTGGGGATTAAGTTTTCTAGCATCATATTTAACAACCATAAAGTTAGGTTTAGAAGGTAATCAAGGACTAATTGGTTTTTGGAGCTTTGCCTTTGCCCCATTACCAAAAAGTCAGGAGGATTTAACATGGTATTTTAATGCTTTTGTTAATTTCATGATCAATCCTTTGAATTTTTCCTGGCCTAGAAGGGGTTTAATCATAGTTTTAATTGGAGCAAGTATCTTATTAAGAAAGAATAAGCTTAAATTGGCTTTACTTACTTCACCACTTGTTTTAACTTTAATAACATCAAGCTTGCATGTATACCCATTTATTGGGAGGTTTTTACTCTTTTTAGTGCCTTCTTTATTGATTATGTTCGCTCAGGGTGTGGAGTTTATTGAAAGTTACGTTCAAAAGGCGACGCCTTCCGTGCGTGTAGGTTCGCAAGGGGACACCTTCCGAAGCTATATTATTTATTCTCTTTTCATAATTTTATTCTTTTATAAAACAATTATCTCAGATATTAACTATTTAACTCACTCAAGGGTGTCAGAAGATATGGAGTCAGTGGTGCAATATTATAAATCCAAACACCAGGAAGATGATTTAGTCTACCTTTATTATGCAGCAGCGCCAGGGTTTCGTTATTATTCTCAAAAATTGGGCTTAAAATCAGCTGTAATTATGGGCATATCTAGCAGTGAAAAATTAGCTGAATATGCTCAAGATATGGAGAAGCTTAAGGGTTCAAGAAGAATCTGGTTTGTTTTCTCACATGTTGCTAATGTAAAGGGAATACCAGATGTTACTGAGGAACAGTTTTTTATCAGTAAACTTGACAGGATGGGGAAAAAATTGGATGAATACCACACAACGGGTGCTTCAATCTACTTATATGATTTAGCTAAATCTTCTCACTCTCCCTGAACCTGAAAAAAGCAGCAGTATCAGGATCAGATCATAAATTATCCTTAAATATTTAATTATGCCGAATTTGGATTTGCCAAAAAGGCGGGGACGGTGATTAACTGGTACCTCAGCCACTTTATAACCTAACTTATGAGCAAACAGCAGGGAAAATCTTAATAAAGAACCCTCTTTTGGGAGATAATTTAATACCCTTCTTTGATAAACTTTAAAAGAAGAATTTAAATCATGGAATCTGTGACTGGTTAATGTGGAAGCTAACCAATTACCCAGCCTGGAGATGGCCACCTTATAGAAAGTGTCATGTCTAATCTTTCTCCAACCGGAAACCAGATCATAACCCTGGCTGAATTTAGCCAAAAGCTTATTAACCTCCTTTGGATCATCCTGTAAATCTGAATCACAGGTGATGATAATTTCCCCCTTGGCTACTTCAAATCCTGCCCGAAGGGCTGCCCATTTACCTTGGTGAGATTTAAAGCTTAGTATCTTAAGCTGTGGGATTTGAGAGGTGAGGGCTTTTAGGGTGGCCCCAGAGTTATCGGTTGAGGCATCATTGATGGTCAGAATTTCATAGGCTTTATTTTGCATGGTCTGTCTAATTTCCTTGATCAGCTGGGGGAGAGAGAAAGCCTCATTTTTAGCAGGTAAAATCCAGGAGTAGACGACTGTAGCCATAAGTTTGGTGGTTGTATTTTATCACGGGTCATGGCAAAATATATTCGGCAGGAAGTTATTGTTTTAACCTCTTTCTGCTAAAGGATTTATCCTGTGCGCTTAATATTTGTGTTGCGCCTGATTTTGGCGGTAATTTTTGGGACTTTGGCAGTCATCTATTCTGAGTTAATCCCGCCCTTGGAAGGGACTAACCCCTTTCTTATTAAAGTACTGGTGACTATAGCATCTTTCGGGGTGGGCTATCTGGTTTTTCCCTCTGTGGCCAGATCTATTAAACTAATCACCCTGACTCTTTTCAATTTTGTGGTGCACAGGGTTTCTTTTGAAGTTTCCAATCAGATACTTAAACTGCCTCGTCCCGTCCTGCCATTTGGTCATCCCTCTCCTCAGGTGGGATCTGTTTCTATAACCAAGCCCCTGATACTGGATACCTCGGCCATCATTGACGGTAGGGTTTTAGATGTTGCCAAAGCCGGTTTTATTTCCGGGCTAATTTTGGTGCCCCGCTTTATTTTAACCGAGCTTCAGCAGGTAGCGGATTCCAAAGATGATCTGAAAAGAAGACGGGGGCGAAGGGGGTTTGAGGTGGTGGAAGATTTGAAAAAGGTCAAGGGGATAAAAATAGAAGTTTGGGATAAGGATCAAACCGGCAAAACTGCCGATGATAAGCTGATCAATTTGGCCAAAGGTTTGCATGGCAAGATTTTAACCACCGATTTTAACTTAAATAAGGTGGCCTCCGTGTCCAATATTGGGGTGTTGAATGTCAATGAGCTTTCTAATGCTCTAAAAACAGTCAGTCTGCCGGGTGAGAAGTTGGAGCTGAAGATAGTTCATTTAGGCAAAGATTCTTCTCAGGGAGTGGGGTATTTGCCGGACGGGACCATGGTGGTGGTCTCTGATGCTTCGGAAAGAATAGGTCAAACCATTGAGGTTGAGGTGACCAAAATTCTGCAAATTCCTCAAGGCAGGATGATATTTGGGAAAAAAGTATAAAATTTCCTAAGTTTTCCACACCCCTAAATTTCTTGTTAATATCTAAAAGTATATCCCTTATTTGGTTTATTGCAACAACCTAAATATTATATTATATCCTCTTTAAATAACTACGGGACTGGTGAAATTTGATATATATTTTCCTATGGGTTAATAAAAACTTGACAAATAGTATTTTTGGTGGTAATGTTAATTTAATATGGTTTTGCACAAACTGTCATTGGGCAAAAAATCAAAAAGGTTAAGAATCAAAAGAGTAGATTTTATGACAGAACAGGTGAAGAAAATTTTGACTGATGTTGATCAAAAATTAATTTTAATGGTTAGAGGTTAGAAAAAAGGAAAGTGCGAAGCAGACGGACGCACTTTCCTTTTTTTGTACATTAAGAATAGAATAATCAGCTTGTCACAGTACAAAGCACCGCTCGACTAGAATATTCTGTATCTTCAAATTGCTTTGTTACTTGTGACTTCGCTGCTTTTTAAATTGTGAGACTAAGGGTCGAACTGGATTTTTCGTCAGATTAGACTTAATTAACAGAGAGAGGTTATTCAGAAAAGTCCAAACTAAAAAAAAGAGCATTACTACCGCAGACGGACTCGAATAGCAATGCCCTTTTGTTGATTTCGAAAGCATAATTTCAGAGCAGAGAAACTACACTTTCTAAATTAACAATAGATCAAATTTTAGGGGGTTGTCAAGACCCCAAATTAGGTTCTATTTTGAAAAATTGGGGACAAAATACCCTCAAAAGTGAGAGTTTAGAAAGAAGGTTTTATTTGGGTAGTAGGAGGTCTGAGCAGGAAGGTTTGGATCCGAGAATTTGTCTTGGGCAGGGACAAATTCTCGGTTTTAAGCTTTTCTGTAAAAGGGGGACTTGACAAGTCATAGATCCCATAGTATAATCCACCAAGATTTATGAATAATCCAGATAGAGTAGAACTTGGATCTGAGGAGCAAGTTAGAGATGGAAAATCAGGAGGGGCTCCGGAGTGGCTTAGACCAGCTTTTCATATAGGTGGCAGAGCTTTTCTTGGACTATTGGCAGTTGGTGGTGTAGATAAGTTAATTAATGCAGCTGTTACAGAGCTTCAAGATCATCCTTCAGCATACACTCAAAAACTAAGTCTTACTGAAACTATTGAGTTTCTTACTAAGGGTATTACATCAGCAGAAGCAGCTGAATTGTGTACTGGTAGTGTACTTTCTTTAGGCTTTAAAGTGGTTGATCATCCTACATTAGGAAGAGAAAAGATTACTGATCCTACTGATTTTGCCTTGGGAGCAGCTAACTTTACAGAGGTTCAAGCATATGACCAAGAAGGAGCTAAAAGATTAGCTGAATTGGCTCGATTGCCTAAAGACGATCCTGATAGAATAGATCTCACCAACAGACCAAAGCCAATTACTTCTGATAATATGGTGAATAGAGGGATGTATAGTCACGCCACAGTGACATTTGAAGATGAAAAATCAGCCAGGGAATGTAATACAAAAGATGAAAATGGACACCCAGCGCTAAAGGTGTGGCTTCATTTTCCGGCTCCTAAGCCTGAAGATGATGATTTTGCTACTTATCCAGCGATTATTAGTAAAGGAAAAACGAGGATTCATGTAGCAGGTAGAGTAGAGAGCAGAGTAGATGAGTTAAATAAAATAGCTGATGATAAAACTTTGCAAATTTTACCTGTGGGAATGTGGGTAGATCGAGCAGTCAAGGAATTAAGAGGATATCAATTAAATTCATTTAAGGCCCCATCAGGGACTGCAGAAATAATATCAGAGACCAATAGACAACTTATAAGGGAACAAGTTAAAACTTTATTAAAACAAAAAGAGGAAGCTGATAAAGCTAAAAAAGCTGAGGAAGAAGATAAAAGTCTATCGTGGAGGAAAGGATGAGGTAAATGATGCAGAAGGACAGCCAGCAGGCTTTAAACTACCGGAAATCACAATACCTGATTTAAGCGCGGCAGGAGAAGTGGGAAAATCTGCGGCTGATTTGCCAGGTAAGTTAGTTGATCAAGTCACCGAGCGTGATGTGGAACCGCCCGCAAGATGGGGAATTGATTTGGCAGGATGGTTAGTGGCTTTGGGATTACTTCTGAATCGTCCAGCAAGAATCAGAACCAGATTATGGAATACTGTGGCTTTAATATGGCGATCTCCAATATATTGGGTTAGGTTATTGAGACATCGCCGGGGAGGTGTAGGACTAGCTCCTGTAGCACCTCCAGGACTATTTTCAGATTAAACTTAATAAAAGAATCATGAATACACAAACTACAATTAATTTTTGGAATAAATTTACCAGATACCTTCTGATAGGTTTATCTGCCATGGTTTTACTGGTAGGTGCTCAGCAAATGGTATTAGGAGATAATTTTCAAAAAGGTCCCAATGCTGTCTTAGCTGATGAAGATAATTGTGGAGGAGAAGATGAACTGGGGTGTCCTAATCCAGGTTATGATGCAGGAGAAATACCAATGGAACCCGCACCAACCCCTACTCAGGCTCCAACTCAGGCTCCAACTGCTCCAACTTGTGAACCTGATAACCAAACAGGTATTACCCAGCATTGTGAGCCAAATACCACTTTGTGGTGTACATATAATCAATGGAAAGGTAGTACTTGTAATACTGGTGAAGGTGGACCATATAATTGTCAAAATGATACCAGATGTGGTTATCAACAGCCTGCTCCACAGCCTCAGCCTGTGGTTTACCAACCTACACCTACTCCACAGCCTGTGACTGCTCAGCTGCCTGCCTGTCCCACCCCTGGACAGCTTGGTTCACGACAAGAACCTCAATGTAGCAATCAGTGGACATATGATATCTCTTGGGTGTCAGAAAGATGGCCTGATGGCAGCCCTAAAGCCATTTCTTCCAAATATAGCGGAAATGAAAACTGTCATGGGACTATTTTATGTGCTCAACCGGCTCAAGTTCAGCCTGCTCAACCCACCCCTACCCCGGATGTTTGTCGGATTAGAACCATTAGTACTGAACAATCCTGTGTGGGAGCTCAACTTTGTACTTTTAATTTTGAGCGAAGACGGGATTGTAGTGTGGTGAAAAGAGGCCCCTTTGATTGTGTGGACTCTTCTCGATGTAGAGTGGTTCAGCCTCCGGTGGTTCCGCCTCCCCCGCAGGGCGCACCTATCACTGTGACCAATAACAATAACAACACCAATAATAATAGTAATACAAACAACAACAGTATATCTATTAATGCATCAGCTCCTAGAGAAGTAGTTAGGGTGGTGGAGGCAGCTCAGCCAACAGTGGTCTATGCTCAGGCTCCTCAGGTGGCAGGTGTTCAAGTTAAAGAGTTGCCAAAAACCGGTTTGCCAGCTTTAGCCTGGACAGCCTTGGCCTTCATTCCGGCCGGATTTAGAATGAGGAGTTTCAAAAAGGTCAAAGGTGATTTGGAAAACAGTCCTATTTACCTTTGGGAAAAAAGAGAATACAATAGGCACTATGAGCAGAATTAAGCAGACGGTATTTTGGAAACGATTTTCTCGCATCCTGCTCTTTTTACTTTCCCTCTATATCATTTTCGCCGCTTTCAATTATGATTCTGTCAGGGTGGCAGCTGACAGCCAGACTTGTCAGTCTCCCACAGGAAGCCCTACAAATTTATCACCTAATGGACAGATTTTCCCGGCAGGTACCAGATCTGTTACTCTGTCTTGGAGCCCGGTGGAGCGGGCGAGCTTCTATTCAATCAATGTCAGAATTGGTTCTACCCACACTGTCTATGCCAACAGAAATTATCCGGGAACTTCTATTACCATTGACAATTTAAAAGATAATACCAGCTATATCTGGTCCATCAGGGCCTTTAATCAGTGTGGCAGTGGGGGAATAGCCCAGGCCACTTTTTCGGTGGCTGCTCCCCAGACAACAACCAGGCCAATCTGTACCATCTTCCCTCAATCTTCATCAGGTCCAGCCCCACTTTTTGTCAGTTTTTCTTCCTCTGTCCAAGTTTCTTGGGGAGAATTTGTCAGGTCCTATGCCTGGGATCTTAATGGTGACGGACAATTTGAAGATGCTTTTGACAGTTCTGCTGCAACAACCTATTATCAGGATACCTCAGTTAGGCTGAGGGTGACTGATTCCGCTGGAAACAGAGATACCTGCTCGGCTTTTGTGAACATCACTTCTACCCCTTTGGTTTGTTCGGCCGATTTGCTACGTTGCCCTGACGACTCATTGGTGGGTAGAGCCCCAACAATAGTTGTCGGTTTTTTGCCTGTCCTTCTGCGAGTGCTTGCTGGAGTATTTCCTGCCCGGATGCACCTTCCGGATGCTTTTATTCCGGTCAGTTAACCGATACCTGTGATTCAGATGTAGTCTTGACTTGCGGTAGTTTGATTTGTCCTCTGCCACCAATACCAACCATCCCCACTTTTCCACCCAGCCCACTGATTATTCAAAATAATAACAACAATAATAACAATAATAATAATAACAACAATAATAATATCTCGATCACTATTTAATGCTTGACAGAACATGAGTTATATGGTTTACTAATAATGGTAAACCTCTTTGAATAATTTTCAATTTTCAAGTAACAATTTTCAATCAATGTTCAATTCTTAAATTTTCAAACATTAATCATTAAATCATTGTAAATTTTTATCATGCCTCGTGTAACTAAAACATTTAAGCCAAAGGACGAAACTAAATCAGTTGATAAACTGGTAGGTAGTTCAGAACACTCGGAAAACTCGGAGAACCAGAGTATCAGTGGATCAGAGACTCAGAATGTCAGAAACTCTGATTTCTCTGACACTCCGACACACCGATACTCTGATACACCGAGTCGTTCTGAGTCTTTCCGAAATGGTTACCGCTATAATGGAGACCGCTATTCAGATCGTGACCGTGATGTTCCTACAGAGGAAGTTTCCGGTATCCTGGAAATCATGCCGGAAGGGCATGGGTTTTTACGCCCCAAATATATTCCTTCTGATCAAGATATATATATTTCTGCCAGCCAGATCAGAAGGTTTCAGCTGAGGTCGGGTGATCTGGTGGAAGGGGCTGCCAGGCCTCCCAAAGAAACAGAGAGATATTTTGGTCTGCTGCAAGTTAATAAAATCAATGGCGAGGATGCAGAGAAATTAGTAAGCAGTATCCCTTCGACTGGTTCGACTACGCTCACCACAGGTACGCTCAGGGCGAAACGTAAACGTTTCGAAGACCTGACAGCCATTTATCCCAACAAGCACTTAAAATTAGAAACAGGTAAAGCTCCCTTGTCTCAAAGAGTAATTGATCTGGTGGCCCCCATTGGTTTTGGACAGAGAGGTTTGATTGTTTCACCTCCCAAGGCAGGTAAAACCACCATCTTAAAAGATATTGCCGAAGGTTTGGCCAAAAATCATCCCGAGGTGATTTTGATGGCGGTGTTGGTGGGTGAGCGACCAGAGGAGGTTACCGATATCTCCCGCTCTATCAAAGGTGATGTGATTGCCTCCAATTTTGACGAGCCGGCAGAAGAGCAAACTGCCGCAGCTGAGATCGCCTTGGAACGGGCAAAAAGGCTGGTGGAGAGCGGGAAAGATGTGGTAATTTTGCTGGACTCCATCACCAGACTTGGCAGGGCCTACAACCTATCTGTCCCGCCATCTGGGCGAACGCTAAGCGGCGGATTTGACCCGGTAGCTTTATATCCTCCCAAGCACTTTTTTGGGGCTGCCAGAAATTGTGAAGAAGGTGGATCTTTGACCATCATCGGTACTGCCTTGGTTGATACGGGATCCAGAATGGATGATCTGATTTATGAGGAATTTAAAGGCACCGGTAATATGGAGTTGCATCTGGACCGCGCTCTTGCCGAGAGAAGAATTTTTCCGGCCATAGATATTGAGGCTTCAGGCACCAGACAGGAACAGCTGTTATTTTCAGAAGATTATTATGGGCAAATGGTGGTGATGCGCAGGATGATTGGAATTTTAAATCCGGGAGAAAGAACTGAGGTATTTTTGGGAAGGTTGGGGAAGACAGATTCTAATGAGGAATTCCTCAAGACTTTGAAAGGTGTCTAGCATCAATGTGTTACAATATTTCCCGTGAATTCCCTAACAGATGATATAAGGGCTATTTTTTTGGCCTTAATTTGGTATTCCAGAAAGAAAATCCGCTATTTTGCCACAGAGTTTGAAGGTTTTAAGAACTGGGTGGTAGAGGCTTTGATGTTAAAAAGGGGAGCTTTGCAAAAACATTTTTGGCATGGATCAATGGTGGGACTGGCCTCAGTGGGGATCTTAACATCGGGAGTTTTTGGAGGTCAAAGTTTGATCTCATCTACCTACCCCGGCATTGGCGGGCCGGATCCACGTTTTACAGATGCTTTTGAACCTTTCCCCAACGGGGTGTTATTTGATCCTCAGTCAAACGGGATAGACCCTCATACCACCATTTCTCAAAAACCCCGCTCGGAAATAATAGACTATGAAGTGGAAGAAGGAGATACCCTATCCTCTATTGCCAAAAAATTCGGCATCTCCACAGAGACAATCAGATGGGCAAATGATTTAAAGGGTGATGCAATTAAACCAGGGGACATTTTAAAGATTCTGCCTGTCAGTGGTGTTTCCCATACTGTCAAATCAGGAGATACTTTGGAATCAGTGGCCAAAAAATATTCTGCCAATGAACAGGCCATAGTTGATTTTCCCTTCAATGATGTGCCTGATGATTTTACTCTGAAGGTGGGAGAGCTGCTGATTATTCCCGACGGTTCGCCACCGCAAGTAAAACCGCCTGCCAGACCTAAACCCCAATACTTGGCCCAAGGTCCTTCTTCTCCTGCCTTTTCTGCTCCCGGAGGAGCCCAATTTATCTGGCCGGTGGGTGGTTCTTTAACCCAATATTATGCTTGGTATCATTCGGGAATAGATATAGCCAATAGGTCTGCTCCGGGGATTGCGGCAGCTGATGGGGGTACGGTGGTGATGGCAGGCTGGCCAGATGGCGGCGGTTTCGGCAACAGGGTGGTTTTGGATCACGGCAACGGTTACAGATCTTTATATGCTCATCTGTCCAACGTTTATGTCTCAGTGGGTGAGACTGTTTCCAGAGGACAGCTGATAGGACAGATGGGATCAACAGGCCGCTCCACCGGAACTCATCTGCATTTGGAGATTCACTATAAAGGTGTGCCCCTTAATCCGCTGGCAATTTTGAAATAATTATTATAATCGTTATAATTATTATAAAAATTATATTTAATGGGCCCGGGGTCTGACGGTACGACGGTCCGATGGCATCGGACAGATAAGGGGTTCGATTCCCCTCGGGTCCACTTCGACTCGCTACGCTCGCTCAGTTGGGCCAGTTGCAGAGTGGCAATGCGCCTCATTCGCATTGAGGAGATCAGCGGTTCGATTCCGCTCTGGTCCACTTATTATGGCTGAGGAGATGGGGTAGGTGATGGTCTCTTTATAGCTTCGGGTGTGGCTATTTTGGCCGGTGGTTGTCCTACATCAACCACTTTTGGCAAACCTTCTTCCTGCAAAGCTCCTGAGGCAGTAGCGGCAGGTGGTTGAGGAGGATTAGGCGGAGAAATCCTGTTTTTTAGATCGTTTAGGTAGTCTTGAGCTACCTGATAATCGGCAGATGAGGCCTCAACAAAAGTAATCATTCTTTCCGCTGCCTGTAAGGCCGCATTTAAATCCCCCCTATCTCTTAAAGCCACAGACAGATTGTAGTAACCGTTGGCAAAATCAGGTTTTAAGTTGATGGAATCGGTAAAGAAGCGGACGGCCAAATCATAATTTTGAACAGCATAATACGTTCCTCCCACATAAAGCCTTAAAAGGGGATTTAAGGGGTCCTGGAAAATAGCTCTTCCATAAGAATCCAAAGAAAAGATTAAGGCATTTTCCGCCACACCGGCTATTTGTCTGTAAAGTGTGGCCAAAATTTCCCAATTGATGGCAGAACGGGGAGAAAGAGAGACGGCAGTTCTGCCTTCATTGATGGATTGTTGAAGCAAAACTTGAATATTTTGTTTATCCTGATCAGTCAAAGAACCGGCAGGAGATGCCTCGGAGGGTGCTTTAGCCAGGGCAATGGCATTGGCCAGGGCAAAATTGACCTGGGCCAAATCGGTTCTGTATAAGTCAGACACCGGATTAAGTTGTTCCGCCCTCACCAGATCGTTGTAAGCCACCACTCCCTGGTTTTGCAAAACCGCATCCAAGGCCTTGCGGTGATGGAAATCTGCCAAAACCAACTTGCCTCCAAAGAAAAATGCGCTCAAGACCGCTGCTAAAGATATGACCAGCAATATCCCCGGTAAAGCATCAACTCGGACTGTTTCTTCGCTGGTGCCTGTTTGGGAGATATTGGAGGCCAAACGCATAAATACCTGTTTGAGGTTTCCTCCTACTCCCTCCCGGTTGAGGGAAGGATTGCCCGAAGTCATCAGATTAAGAGCGCAAAAGATGGCCAAAATCAAAAGACCCCCCACCCACAAGGTTAAAGTGGAAGGGTGCAAAAGGAGTATCAAAAAGAAAGTTAAGCCTGAAACTGCCAAAGCTTGAGCTAATTTATGAGCAGGACCGGCATATGCATGAGGTAAGCGTAGCACCCTGGCAGCCATATTGATAAACATGGCTGTTAAGGACAGAAGAGCCACTAGTCCTACTCCTCCCAAAGTGGCCAGCACCTGCAAATATTCATTGAAAGCTGTATCAAATCTGATATTCCAAAACTTGTATTGATTAAACTCCACCGGTTTGTAGGAGGTAAAGTTGAATAGATATGTGGAAGGTCCGCTACCCCAAAATGGGTTATCTCTGAAAGCGGAAACAGATACTTTCCAAGAAGTCACAAAGGGTAGCTGTATTTCTCTGGGAAAGTTTTTGGCCCGTTCGGCTAAAGGAGTTTGAACTGGGATGGGCACAAAAGACAGTAGCACTACTGCCAAAACCACCACTGCAGGGATAATTAGTCCAATCAGTCCGGTTAGCCCTCTCAGACTGGTTTCCAAAACGTCCCGGTTTAGATAAAGGACCGCAGCCACACCTAAAATGGCCGCAATGTAAGTGGCCCAGCTACCAACCAGAGCCACTGTCACTCCAAAAGTGGTCAGTAGCACAATATGGTACAGCTTGGAGGCTAAGTGTTTGGGGGCAAAACTTTTCTCGGAAATGATCTGTAAGACCACCAAGGGGATCAGCAGGACCAAAACAGCAGATGTGGAGAAGGAAGAACCGGTGGGGGTAAAGTTAGGCCCCACATTCCAGGGAGATGGAAGTAACCTGACTCCAAAATAAGAAAGGAGGGTAACGGCTGCCAGCACCCCACCGCTGCCCGTTAGCACCAAGTTAATAAATTTGATCTCTCTTAAGGATCTTAAATTGTTTACCAGAAGAAAGTAGAACAGTACATAGACTGCTATGGCCACTAAACTGCCATGAATTCTAACCTGGTTGCCCAGCAAAGATACATATGGAGCGGGGGATAAAAAGGTGGAAATAATTACCACCACCAAAAGCAGTAGCAGTGGCAAATCCAGGGGGGTTCTGATTAGAACCACTTTGCCGGAGAGGGTAAACTTGATTGTTAATAAAATCAGAATAATAGCGGTAAAGATCAAAAGAACTATAAATTTAGGTGTGTCATAAAAATCGGTGGTTAAATTGGTAAAAAGAAAGAAAGTGGACAGGATGACTGAGACCACCCCGATTTTAAAAATCAAGCTGAGATAGGTATTGATTGACTCTTTCATTAAATTATCACCTAACTACCATAAAGGCTATTTGTTTTTATTGCAACTGATATCAAATATATCAAACTAATAAAATATGGTAGTTTTTTCATTGATGTGGTGTAACTCCTATGATCAGGTAATCAAAAGTGACATCCTGCTGTTCGGATCGGATCAACCTGATGCGGAACTTGCCTTTAAACTTTTCCACCACAGCCATGGTTTGGTCAAGCTGTACTCTGGGAGTAATCAGGATCAGGGAATTTTCCTCAACCAGCGGATTTTCCACCAGGGTTTCTATTTGTCCTGCCGCAATCCTGCCTACACCGGCAGATTGTCCTTCATTGATCTTAAGCTGGTTGGTGGTGATGGTTTGGGAGTTAAGATTGCCCGACTTATCAATAGTCACTTTGCCGTTTAGGATATCCAGGCCCTGGGAGAGGGGAGATTTCTGAAGGTAAAGGATGCCGGATGAAGAGCTGTTTTGGGAAAAGGCTCCGCCAATCACATTAATCTCACTGCCGTTATCAATGGAGAAGAGACCGTCAATTGTTAATCTGCCGGCAATCAGGGTATCTGATAGAGTGGTCTGACCATATGAATTAAGAGATTCCTCAAATATTCCTTCATAGGCTGTTAATTGACCTAAGATGTCTGCATTGGAGGTGACTGTTAAATCAGCTGTTAAAGTAGCAGAATCAGAGGCCAGTAAGATATCAGGAGGGGTGAGGTCGAGCGAAGCGAGATCTCTTCGAGCCTGAGCCTCAGAGCCGAAGGCCTGAGTGGAATCGAAGGATCCAGAGGTATCAGAGGTGGAAGCCAGATTAGCAGAAGAAGTGGCCACCTCGGCAGCATCTGCCAACTCAGCAGAAGATGAAGCCTGCTGAGTTTGTGAATTAAGCTTCTCCTCCACCTCCAACACCTTAGATTCCAGATTCTTTAAAGACTGATAGACATCTACCTGATATGAGGTGTCGCCGCTGCTTAAGGTGGTGGTCTGGTAAGCCAGGATAGTTTGACCTTCATCCAGGGCCAGATTAATGCCTGCCGGCAAAAGCAGCTTATCCAGTTTAGCCACTTTGCCTTCAATATTGCCCTGATTATCTAAGGTAAACAGCTCATCTCCTGTATGGCTGGTGATGGTCAGGCTGGCAGAGGAAGAAGCAATCATGATTTGACTCACGGCAATCACAGGAGCGGAAATGGTACCCTCTGTGTCAATGTTACCCAGATTGTCAATGGTCACTACAGCCGAGGGAGTGGCTTCCTTAGTATTAAAGACATTGATAGTCTCATCCGAAACCTTAAGAGCAATGGCAGAGGAGGAGGCAGTGGATTGGATCAGGCCGTCTATTTTTAGATCTTCAGCCAAAATAATGCCTGCATCCAAAGAACCAATGGTGGCTTCGGAAAAGATGCCAATTCTTTGGACAATTTCACCTGTCGCATTAGTTACTGCATAAAAAACTTCACCAATAGGTTCTAATATTTTCTTAATAATCTCAAAGCCTGAATTTGAGGTAAGGGATGCATCAGGATCAGCATAGGAGACGTTGACAAAAGTTAAAATCTTACCACATAATGGAGGATGCGTGGGGGTGCTCGTCACCTCCACGTTTTGATTATTGACATTGGTAGTATTTTGTGGTATAGTTTCTCCAGACAGATCGAGCGCTACTTCATCAGAAGTGCGAACCGTCAAAGAGCCATCCGCAAGGGTGGTTTTTTGTTGGTTGGGGCATTGAGTTCCTCCTTCACCATCCCAAGCCTCCAAGGCCTTACCTACTACAGGTCCTGCTTTCGTGGCCTTCATGGCCACCCCGGGGGTGGAGGAGGAGGTTAAGTAATCCCCAACCTCAATTGGCCCATTTTCAGTGGAGACTTTCACAGGCACTCTTCCTGCTAAAGCCAGCTGAACTGGTTTGGCTTGTTTATCTGATGGAGGCGTGGAATCGTCTCCCAAGACCAATCCCGGCTGGGTGGAGACGATACCCAAGATTTTACCATCATAAGCTTTATTAGATTTTTTAAACCCTATTCCAGGTAAATTGGGATCTGCCACCACCACATCTGCTGCTTCCAAAGACATATCCAAAGAATAGTAAACTTCTGCCAGGTCAGCCCCGGCTCCTCCTGTCACAGTCCAAACCCAAATTTCGCCTCTTGCACCTTCGCCACCTGCTCCACCAGTGGTAGTCCCACTCCCACCGCCCCCTCCACCTGCTCCTGGGGTTCCAGCGTTGCCTCCAACACCACCTGTTCCTGAGTCTTGCCCACCACCACCACCACCTCCTGTACCTGGGCCGTCTGTTTTGTTTGTCCCGGCTGTTCCAGCACCCCCGTTAACTGCCCCTCCGGCTCCACCGCCGCCGGCGGTGTAGCTTGACCTGGTTCCTCCAGCCGCCCCACCAGTCTCTACATTGGCTGATGAAACACCACCTCCACTGCCACCTCCAGGCGCACCATATATTGAGCTACCACCTAAACTACTAGTACCACCCGAAATATCTGCGCTTCCACCTGCCCCACCACCATATTCTGCACTCCTACCATCATTCGAGCTAGTGGCATCACCACCAGTACCACCAGCCGCGACTAGCCCATCTCCAGGTTGCCCGCCTTGTGCGGTTGAAGCATCCGCTCCACTGGCCCCTGCCGAACCTGTGCCTCCTCCTCCACCACCCCCACGCGCTGAACCCTTTCCACCACCACCACCACCACCACCATAGGCTGTTAAAAGGCTGCCAAAAGTCGTGTCCCCGCCTGTTATTCCATCGCCGCCATTTGCGCTAGATCCTCCACTACCTGCTGTGCCTGCCCCACCAATAGTAACTGTTTCGGTTGCCCCCACAGCAGCAGCATCAAATATCTTGGAAGCTATCGCGCCCCCACCACCACCAGACCCGCCTGTCCGGGCAGTTGAGGCAGCAGCGCCCTCTCCCCCTCCACCGCCTCCACCAGCACCGATCGCGACGACGTAGACAGTTACTGCGCCGGATGGCTTAGTGTATGTACCGTTTGCGGTAAAGCGCTCAAAAGTAGCCCCGGCATCTGTACCACAAGCTAAAACCCCGCTGGCATTTGTGTCAATAGTGTTACAGGAAACTAAGTTGGAAAAAGTGACAGCAGAGGTAACTGTTAAAGATCCCCCAATCCCCACATTACCTCTCAGATCTGAGAAACCACCTACCCTAAGAGTGTTTAAATTAGCAACAGATAGAGTGGTTAAGGATAATCCCACTCCCACATTACCTGTTAGATCGGATAATCCACTTACCTTTAATCCTCCATTAGCTGCAATAACACTGGTGACTGTTAAGGATCTGGATATCCCCACATTACCGGCCACCTGAAGTAAGTTAGATCCCACAGTGGTAGTACCAATACCCACATTCCCCAAAACAGCCAAGCCATTGGCAGGAAAGACTATACCCGG
>JACOYE010000010.1 GCA_016182045.1 Candidatus Microgenomates bacterium | reverse complement strand
CTTTATTTTGTCAGCTACTCCGCTTTTAAATTTCAAAAGTATTTCATCAGGAACCTGGGGAGCTGGTTCTTGAGCATGAGGAGTGGGTTTGGGGAAAAGTTGAGAAAACAACCTGTCTCTAAAAGTGGCAGAAGAGGCAATCAGGATAAACAGGATTATTCCTAAAGCTGCCAGTAATATTAAAAGTATGGGTGCAAGACCCTTTTGAGAAGTGGGCATTAAAATAATTATGCAAAAATTTCTTAATTGGTGTCAAGCTCTGCTAAAAATTTGACAAATACTCGGCAGCAATGCTTATACTAAGGACGTGTCTCAAAAAGGTTTTGCTCAACTGTTTTTGCTTTTCCTTCTTTTAACAGGAATTTTGGCAACTATTTATTTGGTCAAACAAGATACCTCCTCTTCTCGTCCCCAAGCCCTAACTCCAAAACAGCTTCCCGAGCAATCTCAGGCTGTTCAGCATATCCCGGTTTGCCCACCCTTTGGAAGAGAGACCCCCCGCTGTCACGCCAGAGTGGTGATAAACCAACAAGGACGCCCCATAGTTGATCCTTTTCCCAATGGTTTGGGTCCTGCCCAATTTAAAGGTGCATATAATTTGACTGGTTCTTCCTCAGGCAGAATTTTGGCCATAGTTTCGGCTTTTGATCATCCTAATATTAAATCCGATCTTGATACTTACAGTAATGCTTTTAGTATTGCTGTTTTGCCTGAATGCAGCGGTCCGATTAGTTCATCTACCGATCCCTGTTTCCAAAAGGTTGATCAAAATGGTGGTACAAACTATCCAACTACTGTGGATGGAACTTGGGCCTTGGAAACTGCCCTGGATGTGGAGGTGGCCCATGGAATTTGCCAAGATTGCAAAATATTGCTGGTTGAGGCAAATAGCAACACTTATCAGGATCTTACTACCGCCATTGATAGAGCAATAGCCATGGGTGCCAATGTTGTCTCAGGCTCTTGGGGGTCTTCTGAATTTTCCTCCGAAACTACCTTTGACTCTCACTTCAATATTCCTGGGGTGGCTTTTACCTTTTCCTCCGGTGACTCAGGTTATGGCACAATCTATCCTGCAGCCTCAAGATACGTTACCGCTGTTGGAGGCACAACTTTAAGGGTTAATGCTGACAATTCTTATGGGTCTGAGACTGCCTGGAGCGGATCTGGTAGCGGTTGTAGCACTTACGAGAGCAAGCCTTCCTGGCAAAAAGACACAGGCTGCCAAAAAAGAACCATTGCCGATGTATCTGCTGTGGCAGATCCTTCCACTGCGGCAGCAGTTTATTCATCCGTGCCTTACTCAGGACAAACAGGTTGGTTTAAGGTTGGTGGAACTTCTCTATCTGCTCCCATTATAGCAGGAGTTTATGCTCTAAAAGGCATACCCGCCCAAGTTGCAGCCAACTCTTTACCATATCTAAATAGTCCATCCACCAATTTGCGTGACATCACCTCAGGCAGCAACGGGGGATGTTTGAAAAAGACCAAGTATCTTTGTACAGCAGTATCAGGTTATGATGGCCCCACAGGATTGGGTACTCCCAAAGGCATAAACGCTTTTTAACAACTTCTTTATTAAGGAATATCCCAGAAACTTATATTTGCATATGATCTGGAAGTTTGCGGGGTAGCATTACCAGGTGAAGGTAATGGCGGGCTAATGATGATAGTATCGCCGCTGTTATTGTAGGCATCAAGCAAACCAGTATAAAGTTGCATCAAACCAATTAAGCCAGCAAAGTAAGCGCTATCAGCTGCTGCAATATTTGAAAGAATAGTTGATGAACATACAAAGGCTGCACAATTTAATTTGGCTGTCACCAATTGCTGCAAAAGCACCATTCTGGCATGATCAGTTGAATTTCGTTTGAAATTTTTACCTTTACCAATAGATTTCATGGCAATATTTGAATAATAGGCTCCGAAAAGTTGGCTTGCTCCAGGAGCCGGCGTATTGGTTATGGGACCCCTATGCGGAAGTGAACCTATATTCATAGAACCACCAAGGATATTGCCAAATACAAATGAGGTAAAGGATGTATGAGTCTGCCAGAAACCCTGGGTTCTGGTAGGACCTGGTTTAAAGTTATCAAAGGTACAGGTTACTTCTGCACCTGGATCAAGCGTGATAGTCACACTGGTACCCTCAACCACAATATTGGTATACGGTGACTGATCGCTATCATTTACACAAGAAATACCTTGAAACTGCCAAGCTGTGTAATCCTCATTTGCAGGAAGGTTGTCAAATGTCTTTGACTGAGGATAGTCAGTGCCCGGCGGATCCTGAACTCCGGCATCATCATCCAGGAAGAAATTGTTTTCATCGGTAAACGAAAACTCAAAATCCTGAGCATCATTGGGAGTGGCATCTTTGACAATGGTAATTTTGCCTTGTTTAACATTGGTTATCTCGCAATATTCAGTCTCTCCTGGATCAACTACCACATCTGTACAAGTATTTCCTGTCTCATCCCAACCAGTCTCTGGATCCTCTGTAACAGAATATATTCCGGGAGTAACCTCATAATTTTTGTCTGTTGCATCTGTGATAGTTCCAGCTCCCCCTCCAGTGATAATCCCACTGCCTGAGGCATCAATGTCAAATACCGTAGGATCAGAAGATGGATCAGTTGTTTTTTGAACTATCAGATGGCCTCTTTGGGTATTGGTAAATACACAAGTGACTGTTTCTCCTGCTTGTAAGCTAATTGAGTCAGCACTCTCAGCATCACCTTTGCTGCTGGTACAACTAGTATTAGTCAAATCCCAACCACTGGGGATATTTACCTCTGCAACTGAATAAGTTCCTGGATCCAAATCACCAGAATTGTTCTGGTTATCATCTGTTAAGTTGAAATTGGAACCATAGCTTGGATCAAATGCAAACTCTTGTCCACTTCCATTGGGTAATGTTTGTTTCTCTACAATAATGAAGGCATCTTTTTGGTTGTTAAAAGTACAAGTAATTATCTCTCCAGGATCAAGCTCTAAACTGCTGGCAGTTTCAGTATCTCCAATTGAGCTGACACAAGAAACATCACCGGCATCCCAACCATCAGGTAAAGTCTCGCTTACAGAGTAAGAATCTGGTTTTAGCTCTTGATCATTTGGAGTATCAGTATCAGTCAAGGAGAAGTCTACATAAACAGGATCTGTACCGCCCGAAGCATTAAATTCAAATTCTTGTGGGTCCTCTGATGGGTCTGTGACTTTATCTACTATGATATGGCCACGTGCTGTATTGGTGAATGTGCAGGTAATTACTTCCCCGGCGTTAGGCGTGATACTATCAGGGGTGTTAGATCCACTACATATGGCATTAGTCAGATCCCATCCCCCAGGAATATTTTCAGCTATGGTATAGGTATTATCCGGATCAAGATCCTCAAAAGTCTGGCTGGCTGTTCCGCCAGAGGTAGTCAGATCTATATCTGCAGGTAATCCAGTTCCAGTTGCATCAAAATCAAAGGTATCATCTCCTCCCACAGTATTTTTAACCAGAATTATGGTGGCCAGTTCTTCATTGGTGAATGTACAAGTAACAGTTTCACCTGGACCTACATCAATACTGTCAACTGTTTCTCCTTGATCACAAGAAGTGCTCTCTGGAGATTGCCAACCGATAACCGGATCTTCAGTCACTGCATAGGTACCAGGGAGTACCTCAGCATCATAACTGGGCAAACCTGGAGTGCTGTCATCTGTTAAATTAAAGGTAGCGGGGTTACCATTACCAAAATTATTGTTGAAGGTAAATGCCTGGGAACTATCAGGGATAGCGTTTTTTTGAATAATGATGTGCCCGCGCTGGGTATTGGTAATGGTACATTCCTCAGTTTCTCCATTTGCCACAACCACATCTACACAGGTATTTCCTGTCTCATCCCACCCATCTTTATCAGCCTCAGATACAGAATATGTTCCTGCATCTACCTCATAATCAACATCTGATATAGTAGATAAATCTCGAGTTGCACTTCCACTAACAGGATCATCACTCAAGGTTATGCTAAACACTGTCGGATCATCAGCAGGATCTGTCACTTTGTGAACAATTAAATGTCCTGTCAGATCATGATTAGTTAAGGTGCAGGTTTTGGACTCACCCAAGGCAACAGTCACATCCCCATTACTATCACAATCCCCAGTGAAACCATCGAAAGCGTAGCCGTCAAGTAGAGTTTCACCAGCAGTGTAGGTACCGGGATTAACCGGAACTGCCACACCAGATAATACTGCTCCTTCCTCCAAGGTCAGGTTAAAATCATCAGGTTCAGCACTTCCGTTATGATCATTATTTACCACTTTAACAACAGTAATATAGGCTTGCTGGTCATTATTGGTAATAGTACAAGTCACATCATCATCCAAACCCAGAGTAACAGTACTGCCTATCAAAGATCCCCCATCACAAGACCAAGATCCAGCTGTGTAGCCATCTACTGAGCTTTCAGAAAGATCATAACCGGCATTGGCAAAAACTGTTTCAAAAATACCTGAACCTCCCAAATTACTAAAGTTACGTCCATCATCTGGTGAGGATGCCTCTGCAGAAAGTGTCCAGTTATCTGGGTTCGCATTTCCACCATTATCATTAGTAACTGATTTGACCAACTTCAAAGTTGGGGCAATATCATTATTTGTAATAGTACATGATTTTGTCTCACCTACATTAATAGTTCCAGAACAATTTTCTCCAATTGTTTTTGCATATCCCGGAAAATCATCTTCATCAACACTGTATGCACCAGCATCTAACGAAACATCCGTACCTGATTCATCACCCGGAAAAGAAGAAGGTTCTGGACCATTTGCGGTTACATTAATCGTAAATTCTGAGGCAGAAGCAGTCCCCCCATCATCATTAATAACATGTTTAATGACCTTTAATATAGGTCGTGTATCTTCATTAGTAATAGTACATGTCTTTTCTTCTCCCACATCAATTGATCCCGAACAATCTGCTGAAGTGCCTGTTGTGGTATACCCTGTGATTTCATCTTCTGTTACATTATAGGCGCCTTGATCTAAAGTAACCTGAGTTCCTGATTCTGAACCCGGGAAGGATGGATCAGAAACATTTGTACCAGCCACATTCATTGTAAAATTAGAGGCACCAAGAGTTCCGCCATGACTGTTTACAACATGTTTTATAACTGTTAATTTTGGGGCAATATCATTATTTGTAATAGTACAAGTCTTTTCAACTCCAGCCACCACTGTTACATTTCCACCTTCATCACAATCCCCACTAAAACCTGTTTGTGTATAACCAGCAGGAGGAGTATCCTCAGAAACTACATAGTCACCTTGAACTAAGGTATATGATGTCCCATCCTCTGAACCAGGATCTGGACTTGTACTTACATCACTACCATCCTTTTTAACATGTAAATTAAAGTTTGCTGCTGTTGCAGTTCCACCATTATCATTAACCACATGTTTTTTAACTATTAAAGTCCCCTCCTGCAGCGTATTTGTGAAGGTACATTTAACAGTTTCACCAGGATCTAATTTGAACGTTGCAGTTCTTGTACCAACATTAGATGTGCTTGGGGTAGTAGAGGAATCATCATCACAATCTATAGTTGTTAAATCAAAGGTAGGACCGGGATCATTCTCTGTAGATGTATAAGTTCCGGGAATTAAGTTACCTACAGTAATTTGTCCATTATCTGAAATAGTCCCTGAAGCATCTCCTGTAAAAGTAAAACTTCCTGCCGTAGCATCAGGATCAGTCTGTTTTTCAACAATGATTGTTCCTTTTTTAGTATTGTTAAAGGTACAAGTTAAGTTTTCTCCGGCTGCTAAACTTATAGATACTCCATTGGTAATTTGTGTAACTGTTGAAGAGCTACCTCCTGTACAATCTTTACTGGTTAAAGTCCAACCACCTGGAACTGTTTCTGTGATAGTGTAGGTCCCACTTGACAAACTTGGCCAAACTACCGGAGTTGATGAATCAGTTAAACTGGGTGAGGTTGGGGATGGTAAGTTGGTGGTGGAGAAACTAAAGCTTTGGGGATCTCCTGAAGGATCAGTGACTTTATCTAAAGTGATTGATCCTGGAGGAACAAGTATATCTGCTCCTTGAATTTGATTGTCTAAACTTCCCCCACTGCCATCAATATTTAAGTCTTTAATATGATAAGGTCCACCATTAATACTTGAAGATCCAAGCCCTGGACCCCAATTAACCCCTGTCGTGTTATCACTTCCACCTTTTGCTAAATGTCCACCAAAATATATAAGAAGACTACATCCACTTACCCCACAAGCCGACAAATCTACATCGATGGCAACTTGGGCATTACTATCTCCTGTATCTCCATTTGCTCCAACATCATGTGTAATTTGATCAACACTGGCTGAGTTTAAGGTACCTGAGGTGTAAATCTGTATTTTTCTATCTCCACTTGCTGCTTCATAAGCAATTTCTTTATCTGTCTGACTTGTACCAGTTCCTGGGGCTGGATCACTATCTTTACTATCAAATGAGTCATTTGGGATCGTCGGTTCATCATCCGGAGAGGTGTTAGTGGGATCAAGATTAGTACAAGCGGTCAAATCTGCTCCGGACAAACCCTGACATTTATTAAGATCAGTAATACCCGGAGAAAAACCGCCATTACCCTGGTTAAGTGAAGTTATAAAATCATAAGCATGAGTACCTCCTTTTGTATAGGAGTATTTAAATGAAATGGTGTGTGCACCATTACCGACATTGCGGTAAAGAATTCTTTGCGGGACAGACATTCCCTCAAAATAAACTGAATTGGAACTTTGCAGAATTGAACCAATCCAATCACATGTACCAGCTGGTTCTGATCTGTCATTTGCACACTGTTTAAAATCTACAGGCGGAGGATCTGTAAATGTTGTAGATGCCACAACCTGGCCGGAGGAATCCTTAAGTTCTACTTTATATTCTGGTCTATAAGTCCCATCCAGTTGATAAGCATAGACAAATTCTCCTTCTTCATTACTTGTTAGTTGAGTTTCAAAATATAGAGCTGGTGGACCATCCGAGGAAATTACCAAAGTATAACTAGTATTAGCTTCCAGTCCTGTTGCGGAAATAACCACCGTATCTGTGGGAGCATAGTCTGCCTTGTCTGTCACCAGTTGGGCGCTGGTTGCCTCCACCGGATCCAAATCCAACTGTTCTACAGATTCTGCCGAGGTATTCTCTACCACCACTGCTGTCAAACTTCCCTGTTCTAAATCAGGGGTAGGGGTAGCATCCACAGTTGGTGAGGGAGTGGGGCTCTCGGAAGGAGGAGGAATGGGACTTTCAGACGGGGTAGGTTCAGGGGTGGTTGTGACTTCAGGTTCTGATGTGGGGGTGGGAGAAAGTTCCAAGGTAGGCTCAGGAGTTACCGAAGGCTCAGGCAGAGGAGCAGGGGTGAGGGTAGGGGATGGTTCTGCTGTGGGGGTAGGCTCATCAGTTGGAGAAGGGGATGCTTCAACTTGAGGGGCAGGTGTTTCCTCCTGTGCATAAGCCACACCAGGTGTTAAAAGTAAAAAAAGGTTTGGGGCAATCGACTGAAATACTATCAGCAAGCCGGAAAAAGCAACGAAGATTTTATTTAATAACTTTGTCTTAATATCCACTGGTAAGACATATTAATACAACCTATAAGTCATTTTGTCAATAGTCACTGCACTATTATTGTGACTTTATAATTGGAAGGGTTGTAAGAATCAGCTACGGTAAATTTGCCAATCTTTTCAAAAGAGTAGGTAAAAGAATCTGTGGGTTGTAAATCCTCACTGTCAAATTCAGACAGATTATTAATGGCAGTCTTAGGATATGAAACGATCCTGTGAGCTGCTTTATTTTGATTGACAAAAGTAATACTTTGTCCGGCCACAATAGAAATGGTAGCCGGAGTAAAACCATCCCTGGTGATGGTCACCTCGGCCGGGCTGTTAACTGCCTCCTCTATATTGATCTTTTTTTGGACCTGTTTAAGTACAGGAGGTTTGTAAGTTTGAGGGCTTTGAAGATATAGATAGCCAAAAATACCCGCCATTAGGACCGTTGCCAGTATTAATAAAGGCACTATAAAACCGGATTGATAATTTTTGTATTTTTTCATATTCATCTTTTAGTTAAAGTAACATTTAGTGTAAAAGTCTCACCAGATTTTACAGTCACATTGACACTTTTTGTTAAATGAGAAGGAGCTTTAAAGGTCAAAGTATATGATCCTTGAGGAATGCCGGTTATCAGGTAGACTCCGGAAGAATTGGTCAGATAGGTTTTCTTTGAACCTCCCACCACAATTGTTACCCTTGCCCCGGAAAGTATTCCACCTCGTGATGAATAAACAGTACCTGTGATACTTCCTACTGTTATAAGCGGAGTAAGGGTGGTGGCGGAAACTGTATTGGAAGGGCTAGAAACATTAGCTGCTGCATCAAAAGCTTTAATAAAGTATGAATAAGTTGTTGCCGGTGATAAACCAGTGTCGCCAAAAGAAGTAGTTGTAACTGTTGCCACTTTGCTGCTGTTTCTGTAGATATCATAACCTGCAACTGCCACATTGTCAGTTGAGGTAGACCAAGAAAGGTTTATTTGAGACGAAGAAACAGCTGTAGCTGAAATAATAGTTGGGGCTGTGGGAGGTTGTGTGTCAGCTTTAGGGGTGGGAGTGGGTGTTGGAGTAGGTTCACTGGGTGCTTTTGTAGCAACAGGGGTAGAGGTGGGAGTAGGAGTAGGGGTTGGGTTATTGACATGGACGGTGATTGTAGTTGACTCACCTACATTGCTTGAGGGATCAATGACCTTAGTCTTAAGAAGGTGAGAGCTGTTGGTTTCTTTGGTAGTATCCCAAACCACCTCATAGGGGGCATTAATATCCTCTTCCAAAAATACTCCGTCCACAAAAAATGATACTGAGGAAACAGCCACATTATCAGAGGCAGAAGCTTTGATGGTGACGTTACCTGAGATAGTAGCTCCATCAGTAGGAGATGTTATAGCGGTGGTAGGGGGAGTGAGATCTGGAACAGGATTATTAACAGTGACAGTGACAGTGACAGACTTACCAATATTACCCTCAGCATCATAGGCTTTGCTTACAAGTGTATGAGAACCATTTGATACAGTGGTAGTATCCCATAAAGCCACATAAGGTGAAACCAAGTCTGTAGCATGTAAAACACCATCAACATGAAACTCCACCTTTGTCACTCCCACATCATCTGAGGCAGAAGCCTGGATATCTATTGAACCAGAAACTGTTGAACCATCGCTGGGAGAAGTAATAGAAGTGGTGGGAGGAGTTGTATCAGGAGGTGGAGTGGGAATGGGAGTTGGGGTAGGTGTGGGAGTAGGTGTAGCAGTGGGTTTTGTGGTAGGTGTGGGGGTAGGGGTTGAGGTGGGAGATGGTTTTGGAGTAGCAATGGGTGTGGAAGTTGGAGTGGGAGTTGGGGTTGGCGTAGGGGTGGGGGTAGGTGTTGAAGTGGGGGTTGGGGACGGTGCAGGCTGAGTGACTGCCTTATAGGCATTGATCCTACCATACTTCCACAAGGTTCCAGTGCCGGAAATGGCATCAGCAGAAGTTTCAATCTGACTTCTGACACAGCTATTGGAGGTGCAAGCTCCTTTAGCCCAAACCAAAGCTGCCTCCCCTGCCACATGAGGACTGGCCATAGAAGTCCCCCACCAGTATTCATATCCTCCGTTTTTGGCTGTGGAAAGTATATCTTTACCCGGAGCTGCCACATCCACCCATGAGGATCCATAGTTTGAAAAACTGGTTTTTTTATCATATTGATCAGTGGCAGCCACTGCAATTACATTCTGATAAGCAGCAGGGTAAGCGGGTGTATCATTGCTATCGTTCATGGCTGCTGCTGCCAGTACCACTCCCTTACTCCAGGCATAATTAACAGCATTTTCCACAGAAGAGCTTGCCCCTGTTGCACCAAGACTCATATTGATTACTTTAGCCCCATTGTCAGTAGCCCAAACTATCCCGCTGGTAACCCAATCCCACTGTCCCCAACCGCTATCACCTAGCACTTTGCCATTCATCAAAGTTGAGTTATATCCCGCTCCTGCCACTCCTTTACTGTTATTGGTGGCAGCTGCGGCAATCCCCGAAACGATGGTACCGTGACCATACACATCACTTGCTGTGGCGCTGTCAGTAAAATTAATACTTGATACCACCTTGCCCGAAAGATCAGTATGATTTTGATAAATTCCTGTATCCAAAATGGCAATTTTTATGGCAGAATTTCCAGTAGTTACATTCCAGGCACTTGTCCCTGAGGAGGCAGCTTGGATTTTATACATACCCCACTGCTGTGGAAGACTGGGGTCGTTGGTGAGAGCTGCTGCCTCCATTAGGCCATTAACTTCGGCAAAATCTATCTTGCGGTTTCTCCCCAACGCTTTAATTAATCTGTCTCTTCCCTTTTCAGCCACTTTAGTTTGATGTACTTCAATCTGGGGAATGGTTTTTAGTTTGTTCATGCCATAAAAACCCATGACTTTATCCTGGATTTTTTCAGATACACCTGGTTTAAATTTCAAAAGAATCTCATCAGGTACAGCTTCAGGCTTCTCCCGAGCTTGAGGTGTGGGTTTGGGATAAAGGAAGGAAAATAGTCTTTCTTTAAATTCTGCTGAGGAGGATATAAGAGTATAGGCAATTATGCCTAAAGCAGCAAGAAGAACTAAAAGTATGGGGGCCAGACCACGTTCATGTAAACTGAACGTGGCCAGCCCCTTTTGATTATGTAGGTCCATTAATCCATTATGGTCACAAAGAACTTATCCATGTCAAATTGGATATTAATTATGAATGCGGAAGCGGATTTAAACTCAATTGGAATATTTAGGGATAGATTGCTCTGAGGCCGTTTTCATCACCTGTGGTGGGAGTAATCTTTTTAGTTTCACCCAAAGAGCCATAACCAAACATGGTGTTATTGGTATATGGTTGCTCATATTCATCTTCTAATCCATACCAGTGCCCTAACTCATGTTCCAAGATATTTTGAGCATCATAGGCATTATCTTGGGCACAAAACTCTCCACCACTCCAATTCCAGCGATAGCTTTTATTCATGATTGTATCAACTTCTGCCAGAAGCCCAGTATCTCCCCAATACCAAACATAAGTTATCCCTATAGCTGTTAACTTAATTCTATTCCAGGCAATTGTGTGGATTCCATCAAGGGCTGCTCTTGCAACTTTAGTATCAGAACCTCTTACTAGATTTGGCTTTGTTGCAGAAGCTGATAAAGCATCCTGCCAAGGGGAGAAGCTATTGGCTGCAATGGTGGGAAGATTAGAACCGCCAACAGTTCCCGGCACAGAGGAAGGATTTAAGTTATAGACCCAGCTGCCGGATGGTATTTTCCAGGGAGTAGCTCCCACAAATGCCGAAGAATCAGGATCCTCACTACAAACTAAAGATGCCGGCTCTGCTTGAGGCTTGGCCCCTCTTTCATCTTTTGGATTGTGTACAAATACTCTAATCCGAAGTCCTGGATGGTCTGGATCAGGATAATCTCCACTGACTTGGGGAAGGTTAGATACACCAGGATTTTCCGGCTTTTCTGCTGAAACAACAGAGGAAGTCACAAAAAGTAACAAACTTGCAAACAAAATTGCCAGCAGCTTTTTCATATTTTTAAAATTATAACACACCTTTGCAAATATTGCAAGTCCTATAGTAGAAACCGGTACTTACTGATTGACGTTGGTGGAGACCTGATAAAACCTAAGTTGAGCCAGTTTCAAACCATTATTGTCATAATTCCATAAATAATCCTGCAAAGCCGCATCAAACAATGGATATCTTTCCAAAGTCCCGTCACCATTGATATCAGCATAAACATAAAGCAGGACTTTGGAGACATTGGTAAAGGATGATTTGCCTTTTTCTCTGACCAGCACCATGGAGTAGACACTGCACCACTCTTCTCCGGTTACCGGGTCTGTGGCACAGGTAGTCGTGGTGGATTTGCCGCCCGGTTTGCCCAAAGCTCTGGCATAGACGGAATATTCTGTTATCCCGTCATTATCCGGATCAGGATTGGGCAGCTGAAAAGCGGAGGGGCCATCCGTGCAATTTGCGTCCAAAACCTGAAAATCCCCCTCGGAAAGATTGATCTTACAATTGCCCTCCAGAGGCACAAAAATCCGATGTCCCTGACTGCCGGTTAAATCAGCAGTTTTATTCTTCGGTACACCAATGATATTTAGGTTATAATGCGCGCCGGATGGAGCCCCGCTGCCGGTCTGAGTTTGGGCTGCCTGAGAAGGAGGCTTGGGATATAAAGTTTCTTCTTTCTGTCTTTGAAGTGGGAATTGAGTCAAAAGGATAAATATGACAACACCCGCAACTGCCAAAAGAATTAAAACTAAATTAACAGCACCCGCTTCGCCCGCGACTTGCGTCGACGCAGGCGCGAAGCGAGGCGAGCCAGTTTGACCTAAATTGGCAGAAGCTTTTTTCACTGTAATTATATTACAGACATAAAAAGATAGTCTTGTCAAGTACCTATAGTATATTTTACGTTGTTTATTCATTCTACCAAACCAAGTTGATGTAAAATTTTCTCTATCCTTTGTTCCAATAATAAGTTAATTCCAGATACTAAACTGGCCAGTTTACAAAAAATTCCACAATCTTCCTTTTGTAAATCCTCCTCCTCTTTTTCAAAAGCAACCTCAGGTAAAGATGGAGGGGTTCTGACAGTTGGGTTATAAGTTGGTCTGGGAGTTGATAGATAATAGAAAACATTTTTGGGGGCAGGTGAGGGAGTTAAAGCTTGTTCATCAAACACCTCGGCTGGTTCTTCTGGTGGAAAAATCTCATCCGGAATAAAAGACCAATCTATGGTGGGCTCTTCAGTCAAAGGAGTCTCCTCAGGACTAGGCTCAGGAGTAGGTTCTGGAGTGGGTTCCGGAGTGGGTGATGGTGTTTCCACCAATTCAATCTGGGCAGCTTTTCTATCTTTGTTTCCCAAAGAATCCTTAAATTCCACCCAGATATATTTGGATCCGACCTCATCATCAAAGGTATAATCTATCACGGTCGGTTCCTCAAGATAAGGTTCATATTCCACCTCATCTAACTCTTCAGAACTTTCGGCAATTTTATAATGAGTCGTACCTGTTTGGGGGGACGTTAAAGTTGGTGAGGGTACTCCCGAAGGAGAAGCTTCTGTTGGAGTAGGGATAGGGGTTGGTGAAGATGAAGGTGTGGGAGAAGGAGTTGGTTCGCCAGTTGGCGAAGGTGTTGGTGAAGGTATGGGTGGACCCAGTGTGGATGTTAATTCAATCTTGACATCAGCTGATGAAGTAACGGGTATGTTGGCAGCATTGACAGGCAGAATTTGCCCCTGGGATGATTTAAAGACAATTGGAGGATTTGCTGCCCTGGAAATAGGCTTAGGATAAAGTATGGAAAGCTTCCTATTTGCCAAAGGCAAAACAGAAGCAATCAGGATATACATGATGATTCCCACAATTGCCACATAAAGAAGCGCTATGGGAACGAGGCCTTTTTGATTAATTTTCACTAATTTAAATTATGCAATCTTTTGATAGCCAAAGGCAAGCTGGATAAAAGCTCACTTGCTAACATTCCAGCATTTCCTAACTTTTCTGAAACCATCTCCCCTGCCAAACCATGAACATATACTCCCACACAAGCTGCATCAAAAGATTCCAGACCCTGAGCCAACATTCCTACAATAATTCCGGATAAAACATCCCCTGTTCCGGCAGTGGCCAGTAAAGGACTTGCAAACGGACTCACTGCCGCTTCCCCGCCAGGGGAGGCTATCACAGTATTGGCTCCTTTTAAAACTACTATCTGATTCCATTCACCGGCAAAATTTTGGGCAATCTTAACTCTGTCAGCTTGAATCTCCTCCACGCTTAATCCAGTTAATCTGGCCATTTCCCCTGGATGGGGTGTCAGTATCCCATCCACTTTTTCCCACCAATCGCTTATCTTAGACAGAATATTTAAACCATCCCCATCAATGACGGTTTTTGGTAATTTTTCTTTTAGAAGTTGTTCTACAAATTTTATGGTCTGGTTATTTTGTCCAAGTCCGGGACCCAATAAAATCACATTATATTGGGCCAATTTTTCAAAAACTTCATCAGGCAAAAGAAAAGTTACCTCAGGTAATTTTCTGGAAACTATGATCTTAACATCCCTCTCGGTTGCTAAAGTTACCAATCCAGCTCCCACTCGATAACTGGCAGCACAAGCTAAATAAGCTGCCCCGGGATAATCTTTTGATCCGGCAATTACTAATACTTTCCCAAAAGTGCCTTTATGGGCATTTTTAGGTCTTTTGGGTAATTTAGTAGCCACCCACTCTTTAGTCAGATACATTGTATAAATAATATAATATTTATGTGTAAGTTTGTAAGTTATAATAGTAGCGTGAGTTTAAAAGAGGCAGTTTTAGCTTTCCTATTTTTTACGTCTATTACTTTAATTTTTTTTCACAAGATATTTTTTGGCTTAATTCCTTTGCCTACCGATCTAATTGCGGGAGGTTATTATCCCTGGCTAAGTTATAAATGGGGCTTTGTCACAGGAGTACCTGTCAAAAATACCAATCTGTCCGATGCCGTATCATTATTTTATCCTGCAAAAGAGTTGGCTAAAGAATTGGTGAAAAAGGGAGAGCTTCCACTTTGGAACCCCTATATGTTCGGGGGGTACCCGCTTTTGGCCAGTGTTTCCTTTGGCTTACTTTTCCCTACCATGATTTTTTATTTAATATTCTCCTCACCAGTAGCCTGGACTTTACAAACCATGTCTCAACCAATTTTGGCCTTATTTTTTATGTATCTTTTTTTAAGACACCTTAACTTAGATAAAATTCCCTCCCTATTCGGTAGTATTGCTTTTGGTTTTGGCGGCTTTTTAATGTTGTGGATGCAGTGGAATACTCAAGCCACCACCGCTTTATTTTTACCAATTTTAATTTTACTGGAAGATAAGTATTTAATTTCCAAAAAGATAAAATGGGGAGTGCTATTTAGTATTTTTCTAGCCTTACAAATATTTGCAGGTTATCTGCCAATTATTTCCTTTACCATAGTTAGTCTAATAATCTGGTATATCTTTAGGTCAAAGGGTAAATCTTTTTTTAAGCTTATTTTTTTTATTATCTTAAGTTTACTGTTAAGCGCGGTCTTTTTGCTTCCTGCTTTAGAACTAATCCAGATTTCCCAAAGGACGGTTGAGACTTTACCAGAGGGTGAAGGATTTACGGCAGTGCAAAATTTTATTACTCTGGTGGCTCCTGATTTTTTTGGCAATGATGCCACCGGCAACTTTTGGGGTAAAGGAGATCATATGGATGCCAGCCTTTATGTGGGTGTGGCCACCTTAATATTGGCTTTTTTGGGTATTCAGAAATTTTTCTCAAAAAGTACGGTCAAGTTTGCCATTGGCCTTTTGGTTGTTTCCATAGTTATTTCCGTCTCCAACCCATTAAGTATTCTTCTTTATAAACTAGGGCTTTGGGGAGGTCCCTCCATTACCATGAACCGGGTAAATTTTATGATGAATTTTTCTCTGTCTATCTTGGGAGCATATGGGTTATCAGCTATTAAAAATTACTCTAAATTTAGCTTAAAACCAATCATAGTAGTATTAGCCATAGTTTTAGGGATTATCATTGGTTTAGTTATCCCAAGGGAGATTTTACTTAAAAGTAGTGAGCTAAATTCTCACTTGCAACGCATTAATATCAGTTTAAGAAATATGGTCTTGCCCTCCCTTTTGTTGGGATCTGTCTTCTCATTAATTTATCTTGTCAAAAAATGGGAACCAATCAGAAAAGTGGCAGCGCCTATTTTTATCCTGATCCTAACTTTTGAATTATTCCGTTTTGGACTCAAGTTTAATACCTTTTCCCCACCCTCTCTTCTATACCCCCAAACACCAATAACCAAGTTTTTACAAAGATATCCCAACGACAGATTTATTGCTCAAAAGGATATTCTGCCTGCCAATATGTGGGTGCCGTTTAGGCTTTCCTCCCCAGAAGGTTACGAGACCATCTATCCCATCAATACAGCCAAACTGTTGGCTGTTGCTGACTCCGGTAATGTTGATGCTACCCCTATGACAAAGTGGGCTATTTTGCAAAATTTTAATTCTAAAATTTTGGATGAGACCAATACCCGCTTTCTTTTGACCCTCAAAAAGGAGGGGATGGATAAACATCCAAAATACCAAAAAGTGTTTGAAGATAAAGAGGTGGAGGTGTGGGAAAACACCCAAAGTCTACCCAGGGTATATTTAACCAGACAGGTTATTAAATCCTCTGACAGGGACACACTAAAACTTCTAAAAGATAGTAACTTTCCCATTAGAGAAATTTCCATTACCGATGATTTTGAATTTAAAAGCTTAAAAGAATTAAATTCTAATTTGCAATATAAACCCCTGACCAATTCTCATATTGTGATTCAAGCTACCTCCAATATAGATGCATACCTGGTTGTATTGGATTCTTTCTATCCCGGCTGGAAAGCGCTAATTGATGGAAAAGAGGTTACAATTCATAGAACAAATTATAATTTTAGGGGCATGATCCTGCCAAAAGGAACTCATATTGTAGAATTTATCTATGCTCCAAAATCACTGCAATTGGGAGCAATCATCAGTGGAGCCTCCATCCTGCTAATTATATTGCTGTTAACATATCCAAAGTTTATTAATATAAAAAGGTTCAATTAGGATAGTGACAACGTTTGTATTTACGGCCACTTCCGCACCAACAAGGGTCATTTCTGCCTATTTTTCCGTGAGGTTTGGTCAACTGTCCTTGCCCTCCATAAACTTGCTGGGCCACCACTTGCCCACCTCTTTCAATGGTTACTCTAGTCTCACCTGAAACGTCATTGCGAACGACTGAAGGAGGAGTGGCAATGACGGATGAGGGCCTTTCATCAGCGCTTTCCTGCTCCAAACTAATATCCACCTGGGGTCTTATCTCCTGAGCCTGCCCCGTACCGTACGGTGACGAGGACTGAGCCACTACCGGGGCCTGACCTTGCACAGCCACCTTAAAAATCCGATGAACAATCTCATAATCCACACTCACCATCACTTTCTCAAACAAATCAAACCCCTCTCTTTTATACTCAATCAGGGGATCCCTTTGAGCATAACCCCTAAGCCCAATTCCGGATCTTAGATCATCCATGGTATCCAGATGTTCAATCCATAAAGTATCAATAGTATTTAAATACACAAACACCTCCATTTGTCTTGCTAACTCCTCTCCTACTTGTTTTTCCCTCTCTACATAAAAGTTTTTAGCTAAATCAGTTAGAAAATTAGTTATTTCATCCGGATTAGAATAGGAGGAAACTTGTTTTTCCATCTGCTTTTTGCTCTCATCATCTATTGGCACAATTAAACTAAATTCTTCCACAATTTTCTTCTGATCTAACCCTTCCTCTAAATGTATTGCCACTACATTCCCTATTTCCCTTGCTATTTTTTCCAAAATCTCATCTTTAAGGAAAGTTCCCTTGCTTTCGGCCCCGATTTTATCGGGGTCGGCTGTTTCCAAGACTTTCTTTCTGACCTGATAAATAATTTGCCTTTGCTGATTCATCACATCATCATATTCAACTGTATGTTTTCTGATATCAAAATTGTGCCCCTCCACTTTTTTCTGGGCCCCCTCTATGGCTTTGGAAACTAATCCATGTTCAATCGGCACATCCTCAGGCATTTTCAAAAAATCCATCACTTTGGAAACCTGTTCCCCGCCAAAAATTCTCATCAGATCATCTTCCAAAGATACGAAAAATCTGGACTCTCCAGGATCTCCCTGACGACCGGATCTTCCCCTCAGCTGATTGTCAATTCTTCTTGATTCATGTCTTTCTGTTCCAATCACATACAAACCTCCCAGATCCACCACACCTTTTTCTAAAATAATGTCCACGCCTCTTCCTGCCATATTGGTGGCGCAAGTCACAGCCCCTTTTTGCCCTGCCTTGGTAATAATCTCTGCCTCTTTCTCGTGATTTTTGGCATTCAAAAGTGCGTGTGAAATACCTTTTCTTTTGAGAAGCTCGGATAAAAATTCATTTTTCTCAATTGAGGTGGTACCTACTAAAACAGGTTGACCCTTTTTGTGTAACTGCTCAACCAAATTGGCAACTGCCGTATATTTGGCAGCCTCTGTTTTATAAATTGTATCCGGGTGATCAGTACGGATCATGGGATTGTTGGTGGGAATAACTACCACCTCCAGTTTATAAATTTTGCTAAATTCTTCCGCCTCTGTGGCAGCTGTCCCCGTCATACCGGCAAGTTTTTCATACATCCTAAAGTAATTTTGGAAAGAGATTGTTGCCAAAGTTTGAGATTCCTGCTGAATTTGAACTTCTTCTTTTGCTTCAATTGCCTGATGTAAGCCTTCGGAATAGCGTCTTCCCAACATCAATCTGCCTGTAAACTCGTCAACTATAATTACCTCCCCATCTTTTACCACATAGTCTTTGTCTTTTTGAAATAAAGTTTTGGCTTTTAAAGATTGTTCCAAATGATGAAGGGTAGTGAAATCTTTTTCATAAAGATTGTCCACCTTTAAAATCTTCTCTATTTTTAAAATGCCATGCTCTGTGAAATGAGTTGTTTTTAATTTCTCATCCACAACAAAATCAGAAGGTAAAAGTTGGTCAACTAGTTTGGCAAATTGATAATATTTTTCAGTGGCCTCTTGTGCTGGTTGAGATATAATTAATGGAGTCCTTGCTTCATCAATTAATATCGAGTCTACCTCATCAACTATGGCAAAGTGGTGACCTCTTTGGACCTGATCCGACAATCTAAAGACCATGTTATCCCTAAGATAATCAAAACCAAATTCATTATTGGTACCATAAGTAATATCTGCCGCGTAAGCCTCTTTTCTGGAAACAGGGCGCAGATGCTGAAGTCTTTTATCATCATGTGATGGATCCTTATATTTTGGATCATAGATAAAAGCTGCATCGTGAACAATAGTGGCACACGATACCCCAAGTGCATGAAAAATGGGGCCCATCCAACCGCAGTCACGCCTGGCTAAATAATCATTGACTGTGACTAGATGCACACCTTTTCCGGTGGTGGCATTTAATAAAAGGGCAGGGGTGGCAGATAAAGTTTTTCCCTCACCGGTTTTTTGTTCGGCAATTCTACCTTGGTGTAAAACTATTGCAGCCAAAAGTTGTACATCAAAGTGGCGCTGTTTGATAGTTCTTTTGGCAGCTTCTCTAACACAGGCAAACACCTCGGGCAAAAGATCATCCAAACTTCTACCACGCTGGTGGGCTAATTTAAACTCGGCAAATTTACCTTTAAGTTGCTTATCTTCTAACTTGGAGGTTTTTTTCTCTAAATCATTGATGCTTGCCACTAAAACTCTTAGCTTATTAATCTCTCTCTCATTAGAATCCAAAAGTTTTCCAAATATTCCCAGCATAATTATCTAATTATATACAATTTAAAAAATATTGACATTTACTTATTACTTTAATAAACTAGAGTCACTTAATTAATCTGCTCAAATGGATAATCCTAACAATCCCAACCCACCCAACAATCCGCCGGCTGGCGGACCACCGCCTCCAACCCCCCAACCGGAACCACCTGCACCGGTTAATCCCACACCTACTGATACAAGCTCGCCTTTTATACCACCAACTCAAGTTTCTGCCCCTCAAGATTTAATACCGCCTGCTGCACCAACACCTTCGCCAACTGGTGAATCAACCCCATCTACCCCAGAGCCTGTCAGTCCCTTCGCCATACCTTCTTCAGAACCCAGTATTTCACCTGTAGCCAATCTGCCTCAGTCAACTCCGGATGCAACTTTCTCATTTGGTCAAACTCCCACCTCCGAACCCACACCTACTTGGTCACCTCAATCTAACGTACCTCCCCCGCCTCCTGACCTGTCAACTCTAGACAATCCCTGGAATTCACCAATTCAACCACCGCCACCTCCTGATGGAGGTAACCAAACACCCTCTCCCACTTGGAATCCTCTTCCTTCCGAGACACAAACTTCACCAGCGGCTTTTCCACCCAATCCACCTCTGCCGGAAAGTCCACAATCCCCCCTTGAAATACCGTCTACTCCCGATCAAATTGCACAAAATACCGAATCCGCTCCCACAGATTTATCCCACCTGATATCCAACTCTCAACCGGAACCTGTTCAACCTTCAGTGACTCAGGCTGAGACACTGGTTGTCCCCTCGGCCAATAACGCTCCTGACATACCAACTATTCCTACGGAAACAGGCGGTGGGGGAATACCTAAATGGGTCATTGGGGTAGGAATAGGGTTACTTTTGGTAGTGGCAGGTGCTTCGGCTTATTTTATTTTGGGATTGGGTAAAGCTCCCAATCCAACCAGCGTTCCGGCCCAAGAAACTACCCAGCAGAATAAAGCTAGTCCCACACCTCAAGCCACTGCGACTCCCACTCCCGAGGCCACCGGTTCGGCCAGTTTTGGTGAGTTGGGAGGATCATCCGGTACACCACCAGCCACTTCTGCGGCAGATCTGCTCCGCCAAAGACAAAGAAGATAGTGTTCCTCTTCAAGTTCTTGAATTGTTGCATATTAGCTTTCCACTCCCGGTGTGGAATTGACTTGACACACCGGGAGTGTAGGTTCACTTTAGTCTAATTTCCGAAAATCCTGTGTATTTATGTAAAACTTCCGGAATTTTAACTGAGCCATCTTCTTGCTGAAAGTTTTCCAAAAGGGCAATTAAAATTCGCGGGGATGCTATGGCAGTATTGTTGAGGGCATGGCAGAATTTGACAGTACCATCTTTGTCACGATATTTAATCTTTAGTCTTCTTGTTTGAAAATCTAAACAGATTGAGTTTGAATGTGTTTCTCCATAGCTTTCTCTTCCAGCCATCCAGGTTTCTATATCATATTGCAAAGCTTGTTTCTTACCCATCTCTTGTGAAGACATTAAAACCACTTGATAGGGGAGTCCTAACATATCCAAAATTTCCTCACTATTTTCCTGTAGTTCTTCAAAAAATCCTATGCTCTCTTGTTCGTCTGCCTCACACAAAACCACCTGTTCCACTTTATAAAACTCATGTACTCTATATAAACCCTTTGTATCTTTTCCATAACTACCAATTTCTGTTCTGAAACAGGGGGAAAGCGCCACATATTTTTTTGGTAATTCATCTATGTTAAATGTCTCATCAGCATGAAGAGCCATCAAAGGAATTTCTGCAGTTCCCACCAAATACTCGTCATCCCCCACTTTGTAAGTATCTTCCTCACCCCAGGGAAACTGTCCTCCACCCAAAAGAGCAAATCCTTTGTTTATAACTGGCGGGACCACAACTTGATACCCTTTTTGTGCCAAATTACCTAAAGCAAAATTTAAAACAGCCCAGTGCAGTTTAACTCCCTCATTTTTTAGAAAATAACCTCTAAAGCCGGCAACTTTGACTCCCCTATCAAAATCGATAATATCTAATTTCTTCCCCAACTCTATGTGGTCTTTGGGTTGGAAATTAAATTTAGTTGGCTCCCCTTCTTTTCTGATAACTTTATTCTTTGAAGCATCTCCAATAGGAACCTCATCCATCAGGATGTTTGGTACCTGATACATCAACTTTTGCCATTCATCTTCCACACCTTTCAACTCTTTCTCTAAACCATCTAGCTCTTCTTTTACTTTCTTACCAGTATCTATATCTTTACCTTTGGCAGCCACATTTCTTTTGGCCCGAAGCTCATCAACTTTGGATATTAAACTGCGTCGCTCATCATCCAATTTCAAAAGCATATTTAAATCCACATCAGCTTTTCTGGCTTCAATTGATTTTTTAACCTTATCTGTATTTTCTCTAATGAAATTAATGTCCAGCATGTTATTCCTTTTTCTGCCATTCTCTGGCCGGTTCCACTTCCCCGCTCAAAATTAAATCCACTGCCTTTTTATGCCAATCAAATTTAGTTATATGATAAACTTCCTTAAAATATTTTAATGCATCTTTTGCCCCAGGTACACCTTTGGCCTGGGCTAAAGCATCCAAATTATCGGCAGCCTTGACCACTCGCGCTTCAAGGGATTTTCTGTCATTATACTCTTCCACAAGCTCCATAATCTCCTCCCTTGAATCCAGACCGGAAACCAAAGCCTTAACCCCCTCCTCTTCTATATTCTTAAAAACTCCTCCGGCCATACCTTTGACAAAAGTGCCCACATCCCCCACTATTGTTTCACCAATGTCGTGAACCAACCCCATCTTTAATACTTTGTCGGCATTAATTTTAATGCCCTCTTTTTTTAATTGTTTGGCCAAAAAATATGCCAGCAGGGCCGTGGAGAAAGAGTGTGCTGCCACTGAATCTGCCTCATTTCTTTTAAATCCCATGGCAATAAAACCCTGTCTGGGCAGTTCCTTGGCCCATTGGAGTGTTAAAAAAACCTTGAGTATTTTTTTTAAATCAGAAATATTCATGTTCTTCTTTCCTGTCATTCTGAACGAAGTGAAGAATCTCTAGACTTGTTCTAGGATAAACCTAGAGATCCTTCGTTACACTCAGGATGACAACAGCCCTTTCCAAATAATTATCTCTTGTCTTTTTAATTCCATCATGATGTGCCTTTATGCCATTAATGATACGATCGTCCATATTATGGGAACGTAATCTTTCTTCTTGGTAAGCTTGATCTCTGTTCATACCATAATTCATAATTCCTACTTCTTAATTCTTTTTTCGGGTCTTAACATGGGAAATGGTATCACATCATAAATGGTGGGGGAATCGGTCATTACCATTATCCATCTGTCTATTCCGGGACCTATTCCTGAGGTAGGAGGCATACCATATTCTAAAGCCTGTAAAAAATCCTCATCCAACTTTTGTGCTTCCAAATTACCTGCTTTAGCCTTCTTTTTTTCAGCCAACCAGGCTTTTCTTAACTCCTGTGGATCATTTTGCTCAGAGTAATTGGTTCCCATCTCAATCCCTGCTACATATATATCAAAACTTTCCACCAATTTTGGATTATCTTCTTTCCTTTTAGCCAAAGGGTAAAAATCTGCCGGGTAATTATAGACAAAAGTAGGCTGAATTAGCTGATCTGTACATTTTTTTTCAAAAATTTCCAAAAGTATCTCCCCATCAGTCATGTAATCTTTTACCTCAACTCCCAACTTTTTGGCCAACTTAGTTGCTTTTTCTAAGGTGTCTATTTCATGCAAATGCACTCCGGTATGTTTTTTAAAAAGCTCCACCAGACTAGCTCTAATCCAAGGTCTTTTATAATCAATCATTTTCCCTTGATAGGATAGTTTGGTAGTTTTAAAAACACTCCTTGCCACATACTCAAACATCTCCTCCACTAAATTCATATTGTCGTTATAATCCGCATAAGCCTCCATGGTTTCCAGCATGGTAAACTCCGGATTATGCATTCGATCCATGCCTTCGTTTCTAAAGGTATGACCTATTTCAAAAACTTTCTCAAACCCTCCCACAATCAGTCTTTTTAAATAAAGCTCATTGGAAATTCTTAAATAAAAATTAGTATCCAAGCTGTTGTGGTATGTTTTAAAAGGACGGGCTCGGGTACCACCATATATTGGCTGAAGCACAGGACTTTCTACTTCTATATAGCCCCTCTTGTTTATAAGAAAATCTCTAATGGCGGCAATAATTTGGGAGCGTTTCTCTAAGATCTCACGAATCTCAGGGTTCATGATCATATCCACATACCTTCTGCGATATCTTTCCTCTACATCTTTTAATCCATACCAGGAAGAAGGAAGCGGTCTTAAGGTCTTGGCCAGGATGGAAAAATCACCAATCTCAACCGTGATTTCTCTGGCTTGTGTTTTTATTACTTCTCCACCACATTCAATAAAATCCCCCAAATCAAGATTTTGTAAGAAATCATACTTTTCACCCTTTAAGGAATCCTGTCTAAAAAGAAGCTGGATTTTACCTGTTTGATCTTCAATATCAGCAAAGGTAATTTTGCCATGGGGACGTAGGGATCTGATTCTTCCGGCCACCCAAACTTTCTTACCCATCATCTTGCGGGCAATGGAAATTTCGTGTCTGCGGGAACTTTTAGACGGAAAGGGGTTAATCCCCAATCTTTGAATATTTTTTAACTTCTTAATCCGTTCTTTTTGTAAATCCTCTAAAGCCATGAGGAAAGTATAACTGAAGAGTTAAATGAAGTAAACTTATCTTTACTTAAACAGTTTGATGTATTGGAGATTGTGGTATTAGAGATATAGGCATAACTGTGTTTACACTAGGGGGTTCCCTAAAGGGGTAGCTCACTCTTGATAGCTGTCTGAATCTATCTATAAACTGACTGACTATTAAATCACTGCCACGCTCGCTAAGAAATCTAGTAGAGGCAACTAGGACACCTTCACTTTCAAGAAGGGTACTTTCCTTAAGAGTCCCAATTAGCCTTAATTTATTTTCTTCCGCTGCTGTCCCAGAGCTGTAAATTGCAACCACTGCATCGGCCGCACCTGCTGCTGGCGCCCCCTCTTCTTTACCAGTATATGAGACAATTCTCACTGCGGTATTATGTTCTCTAAAGAAGCTTTTTGTGAGATTAGGGAGGTGTGTAGCTATCCTAGCACCAACTAAATCCTCTGGACGCTTGTATTTTGAACTTTTTGGAACCTCCAAGGCTACCCGGCAAATACTTATACCTAAAGCCTCTATTTCTTCTATTTCTACTCCTCCTAACTGTGCTTCTCTTAATACATCTCTTCCAAATACACCAAAGTCATTAACACCTTCATCAAGCCGAAGAGGGATATCCCCACCTCTATTGAGAGTGATACTTCTAAGAAGACTGTCACCTCGCACTAAGGCATGGAGGCTACCATTTTCCCAAACTTCAAACTGAAATCCTGCAGCCTTTAGGCAAGACTCAGTATCCGTGCGAATATTGTGACCACCATCTATTGCCAATGATATTTTTGATACTCTTTCTATATTCATATATTTATTTTCTTACCATACTAACTAATCTCTACCTTCGTAGAGGGAAATTTGAAACATTATACCACCTTGTCAACTGTTTGAAAAGCCACTAGATGTTGGGTCTATCTTGCCTAAAGTTTGGGAAAAGCGCTCAAAACTTGCCACGTTGGCATTCTTTTTGATAAATTGGCTGGCCTCCTTATAGGAGCCTTTTTGTAAAAGATAAACCAATTTGTAAGTCATCTCCTCAATTTCAAAGAAAATCCTGGAGAAATTGGGCCAGGAAATGCCCTCCCTCTCCTTTAATGCCCCATGAGAAAGATAGGAATTTAAAAGAATGGCGTTTCCCCTTATATGAGACTGTTTGGCAATGTTATCTTTAAAGAGCAACCAATCAGAGAGCATCCAAACTATGTGAACAATCATGATGGCCTCCAGTTGTTCTTGTGAAAGCAATCCTTTAACAACCAGGTGTTTACTGTGTTCTATACCCGAGGCAAAACCATTGGCCTCATCGATTGGTCCATATAATTCCTCAAGCCTTTCCTTTGCTCCGGCAAAGTAGTGTAATTGTTTTCCCAACTCATAAAGCAATATGCTCCATCTTGAAGCTTTTAAAAGTAGTTCTTTTGAATATCTTGAGGCAAATCTTTTTTCAAAAATTGTTTTAAAGATAGGATAATAAAGCTTTTCAAACTTGTGATTTATTTGAGATTCATAGAGGATAATTTTAGAACCATATTTAAGCGCGGTATCTAACCTAACAGGATAATGTTGTCCTGAGGATAGTGCATCTGCCGGGTAGCCCGATATTATGGGAGTAACCTCCACAAACACATTAACTCCCTTTTGGGGAATACCTGTTGAATGATATTTACTAAAACTTAGCTTGGCCGAAGAGTAAAGTGTCTCCTTATAACTTTCGGCCAGCCTGCTAAGGTCTTTATCTATTATCCCAACATATGCTTGAAATGCCCTTTTTATTAAAAATAAATTATCTAACTGGCTTGAAAGCGGGGTTATAACAAAATCTATATTTGAATTTTTGACTTTTAACCATATTTTGAAGGCTTCCCGGTAATCTCCATTTGATAAAGATTGTGCCCTTGCCATAAGATATTGTTTAAAGCTGGGATTTGTACAAATATTTGCCGCTTTTTCTATTTGTCGGGCAATTGGTTTTAGGTATTTGGCATAGCGAACATAATATGGTATAGCCTCCAATCTGCCATTTTTTTCTTCTATATAGGTAAAAGGAGAAAGTATTTGGGGATTAACTTCATTCTCTTTCTCAAGTTGTCTTTTGGTAGCCCCCTTAGGATAAAAACCTTCTTTAAGTTGCCTGTCATAGATTTCACCGGTATCTTTGACCACTTTCTCCAAAATCTTTAAAACCTTTTTTTCGGATTGAGACAGACCCTGATAATATTTATTTAAAATTTTAAATTTTCGATACATGATTACTTAATCTCCAAAACTTTGCATCTATACTTTACTATCGGTGTTGTTACCTCAACCTCATCTCTTACTCTGGTACCCAATAAAGCTGCCCCCAAGGGAGATTCATTGGAAATTCTTTTTTTTGAGGGATCTGCCTCCACTTTGCCCACAATGGTAAACTGATCTATCTCCTTGTCAATCTCCACTTTGACAGTTGATCCAATCACCACGAAATCAGTGGTGCGACTCTGAGCAATCACCTTGGCGCCTTTTAAAACATTCTCCAGCTCTGTTATTCTATTTTCGGTTAAATTCTGCTCCTCAATGGCCGCATCATATTCCGAATTTTCTGCCAAATCTCCATATTCTCTAGCTTGATGAATTCTTTCGGCAATCTGAACTCTCTTGACCTTTTTTAAGTATTCAAGTTCATCTTGGGCTTCGGAAAGCCCTTTGGGGGTCAGATAAACACTTTTTAGCTTGGTTGGACTTTTGCTAATTCTAGTCATCTTGGTGGGCAAAAATCAACTCCGGCAATTTTAAGCTAAACCCAACCTGGTGTCAAATCACCACCCCTAATTTTGTGCCGCCAACGGGACTCGAACCCGTGATTTTCGGGATGAGAACCCGATGTCCTAGACCACTAGACGATGGCGGCAAGCTCCCTAATTATACACTTTCTTGACCTACTCTTAAATCTTCTGTTACGCTAACTATATGTCCCTTCATCTAAAGATTGCTTTGATAAGTTTAATAAGCATACTGTTACCTTTATCCTCAGCTGTATTTTTAATACAAAACCCCATACTTTCCCTTATCTTAGGGATCACGGTCAGCTTGCTATCTATCCTAATCTTACTGAGGATTGTTAAACCTTTGGATACACTTTTGAAAGGTAGCCAAATTTTAAGTGATGGTAACCTAAATTATCGGGTTGATATAAGATCGGGAGATGAATTTGAAAAGGTGGGCACATCTTTCAATTCGATGGCAGATATTTTAAAGAAGGCAATTGAAAGACTTGAGCAAGACAAAGGTGGGATCCAAACGGAAAGAAATACACTAAGTATAGTTCTCTCGTCAGTGGTGGATGGGATAGTGGCTTTGGATACTTCCAAAAAGGTGGTTTTAGTCAACAAAGCAGCTGAAGGATTGACCGGTTTTACGCTTTCTGAAATCCAAGGTAAACCCATTAACCAATTTATTCACTTTTTTTCCGAAACAGAGGAAATTTCGCCCAAAGGTTATTGCGCCACCACTTTCACTCAACCTTTAACATTGGTAGGTAAAGATGGGAAACAAAATAAAATTAATTTGCTGGCTTCTCCTGTTCCTTTTGATATGCAGGCAAATTTAAGTTGTATTTTAATCTTGCACGATCTGTCTTCTGAACAGGAACTGGAAAGAATGAAATTGGATTTTGTATCAATGGCCTCCCATGAGTTAAAAACACCCCTAACCAATATTATAGGTTATCTTTCGGTGTTTATTGATGAAAACAAAGATAAGCTTAATAAAGATCAGTTTGAACTTTTGGACCACTCCCTAGTTTCTGCCAAGCAGCTTCTAGCCCTAATTGAGAATCTACTAAATGTCAACAAAATTGAAAGAGACCAGCTGTCTGTGATAATAGAACCTACTGATATTGGTAACATCTTGACTAAATCTGTTGAAGATTTACAAAATCAGGCCAAGCAAAAAAATATCACCCTAACCCTTACCTCCATATCCGGCTTACCAAAAGTTTTGGCTGATCCAATACGTATCGGTGAAGTGGTCACTAACTTGGTTTCCAATGCCATCAATTATACCAATCCGGGAGGACAAGTTGCCGTCTCAAGCCAAAGGATGGGAAATGAGCTAATTACCACAGTTGCAGATAGCGGCATTGGAATACCCGAAGAGGCTATCCCCAACCTTTTCAGCAAATTTTTCAGAGTTTCCAATAATTTACAAAAGGCCAGTAAGGGCACAGGCCTGGGGTTATATATCTCCAAATCAATCATCCAAAAATTAAATGGCAGAATATGGGTAGAGTCTGAACTTGGCAAAGGCAGCAAGTTTCATTTTAGCCTGCCAATTGCTCCACAGACTAATTTGGGATCAATTGATTCTGATAAGTTTGTTGGTCAGGCAATTCAAAAAGGGGCTCTTAACTATTAGTCAAAGCTTTGGTAGAATAGGTTATTAATTATGGATCCACAAGGTAAAAAAATATTAGTGGTAGAGGATGAGGATTTTATCAGAGACTTATATCAAAGACAGCTGACAAAAGCAGGGTTTCAAGTCAAAGTGGCAGCTGACGGTCAAACAGGGCTGAATTTGTTAAAAACAGAAGCCTTTGATATTTTGCTTTTGGATATCATGCTGCCGGGGATGAATGGGCTACAAGTTTTAAGGGATTTTAAAACTCAAAATCCCTCATCCTCTATGATTACCATTCTTTTAACTAATTTGGGGCAAGAAGCTGTCATAAAAGAAGGATTTGAGTTGGGTGCCCAGGCTTATTTAATTAAGGCTTCCTACACTCCTGAGCAAGTTGTTAATGAAGTTAAAAATGCCTTATTCGGCAGCCAACCCACCCCATCCCAAAATTCATCTGCCACGCAATAAAGTTAAACATCTGACAAAAGAGTATTTAATAATTCGAATGCACACTCCTGGTGTGAAATTGAGTTGACAGACCTGGGGTGGTAATTTAAATTAAAAGTAATGCCTTACAGAGTAATTCCTTTCATTAATGAAGAATTCTATCATTTATATAATAGGGGGTTGGAGAAAAAAGATATATTTACCCAAAACCGTGATTATTCCCACTTTATAAAAACTTTTTTCTATTACCAGATTCAAAATCCTAAACCTAAATTTTCTGTCTATCGTCGCACTAGCATATTTCCAGTTGATCCATCTAAAAAGATTGTTGACATTATCTGTTATTGCTTAATGCCTAACCATTTCCATCTACTTATTAAACAATTAAAAGATGGTGGAATTACAGAATTTATGAGAAGATTTATCCTTAGTTACATTAAATACAGAAATTTAAAATACAAACATCAAGGTCCACTGCTTAATGGTCCATTCAGAGCTGTTAGGATAGAGACTGATGAACAGCTTATTCATGTTTCCAGATATATTCACTTAAATCCTTTAGTATCCAAGTTAGTTAAAAATTTAAATTTCTACTCATGGTCTTCTTATAGAGCATACATTGGTTTGGAAGACAGTCCAGCTTTAGCAAAAGAGGAAATATTAAGCTTTTTTAAATCACCAGAGGGGTATCAAAAATTTGTTATGGACCAGGCAGACTATGGTACCACCTTAGAACTTCTCAAACATACCACCATGGATATTGATGAATAACTTTGAATGCACACACCAGGAGTGAAAACCTAACTCCATACCTGGAGTGGTAATTCGTCATTTCAGCAGACTATGAGTGTAGATTCAAAAATTTAGAGTTTTACCATCTCGCCTGTTTTAAGAGGAACAAATTTTATACCCATGTTGCCAAAATAATCTTCCAACCTTTTATAAAACATTTCCCTTGCTTTATCATTCCAATGCCAATCATGAATAGGCAATACCACTTGGGGTTTTAAGATCTGGGCAAGCTCTACAGCCTGAGTTAAACTTCCCCAGGGAGCTTGAACCGGCAGTGCCACAATAGGCGCTTTAGTTTGAAAATGATGAGAGTCTCCAGGATGAACCAACTTTTCAACAATGGTCATCATGACATTTTCTGGTGGAATTGATCCAAACACTTTTTCATGAGGAACTACCTCTATCTTTACCATTGAATCAGATTCGGTTGATACTTTTATATCTTCTTTACCTAAAAGTGAAGCCACTGAATTGTTACTCAAAATTTTAATTTGAGGAAATTTTTTAATGATCTCTTTTATTAAAGAAAGATCCATATGATCAGCATGCTCGTGAGTGATCAATAGATAATCCAGGGACACTAATGAAGAAACATTTAATACTCCAGCCTCATTTGTATAATTACCAGGATCTATTAAAATTCTTTTTCCATCCTCTTCTATAAGTAAACAGGAGTGAACAAATTTAGTTATGACCATCTAAAAATTATCTTAAGAAAGGAACCAATAACAATGCAACTATATTTACAACCTTTATCATGGGATTAATTGCTGGACCCGCTGTATCCTTGTATGGGTCGCCAACTGTATCCCCTGTCACTGCTGCCTTGTGGGCCTCTGAACCTTTGCCGCCAAACTTTCCACCCTCAATGTACTTTTTGGCATTATCCCAAGCTGCCCCTCCTGTGGTCATGGAAATGGCCACAAATAAGCCTGTCACAATTGATCCTACCAGCATACCTCCCAAGGCCACCGGTCCCAACACCAATCCCACCAAAACCGGAGCCAAAACCGGAATTAAAGCGGGAATTATCATCTCTTTTTGAGCAGCAGCCGTGACTATCGCCACAGCCCTACCATAGTCAGGCTTGGCCCTACCTTCCATAATACCCTTGATAGTTTTAAACTGACGTCTAACTTCCTCAACCACCGCCCCGCCGGCACGTCCCACTGCTTCCAGAGCAAATGAAGCAAATAAATAGGGTAATGCCCCACCTAAAAATAACCCTACCAAAACATTAGGATCGGATAAGTCAAAATTTAAACTTTTGCCGATGGCTGCAAATTCCTCTCGGTAGGTGGCAAACAGTACCAGGGCCGCCAAACCTGCTGAGGCTATGGCATATCCTTTGGTCACCGCTTTGGTGGTATTACCAACAGCATCCAAAGGATCAGTCACTCCTCTGACATTGGGGGGTAATTTTGCCATCTCGGCAATTCCTCCGGCATTGTCGGTGATAGGTCCAAAAGCATCAATTGCCACCACCATGCCTGCCAAAGACAACATGCTCACTGCTGCCAAGGCAATTCCGTAAAGACCGGACAGAGCGAAAGCAGTCATCACCGCTAAAGAAATTAGGACCACCGGAAAAAAAGTAGACTTCATAGACAGTGCCAAACCGGAGATAATATTGGTGGCGTGGCCGGTTTTGGAAGCCAAAGCTAAAGACTGAACGGAAGAATATTTAGTTCCGGTGTAATATTCTGTGATTAAAACCATCCCGGCCGTGACAAAAACTCCGATTAAGACTGAGACATATAGATTAAAAGCAGAGATAACATCATTTGCTCCCATCAACCCTAAAGTCAGGGGATAAAAAAGAACCGCACAAAAAATGCCGGTGATAATAAGTCCTTTATACAAAGCTCCCATGATATTTTTGCCCGATAACCTGACAAATAAACTGCCCAAAACTGAAGCTAAAATTCCAGCTGCCATTAAAACCAAAGGGAAGATTAAGGCGCTCTCGTATGTAGGGAAAAGTAGCTGCCCTAAAATCATGCTGGCAATTACCGTCACAATATAAGTTTCAAAAATATCAGCTGCCATGCCGGCATCATCCCCCACATTATCACCCACGTTATCGGCAATCACCGCCGGATTTCTGGGATCATCCTCGGGAATACCTGCCTCCAGCTTACCCACCAAATCTGCTCCTACATCTGCCCCTTTGGTAAATATTCCACCACCTAATCTAGCAAAGACACTAATCAAGGAACCACCAAAACCCAACCCAACCAAAGCCTTTAAATCCCCGCCCGTATACTGATAGAAACCCCAAACAGCACCCAATGCCAAACCCACCACCAAAAAGCCGGTGACTGCCCCACCTTTGTAGGCCAGATCAAAAGCTCCTCTTAAACCTTGTTTTGCCTCCTCAGCCACCCGGACATTGGCTCTAACAGCAACAGACATGCCGATAAATCCGGCCAGTGCGGAAAGAAAAGCTCCCACCAAAAATCCTAATGCAGAATTAAAACCTAAAGCATAATATATGCCGGCTGCCAAACTTAATGCCACCGCTCCCACCACCATATATTGCCTTTGCAGATAGGCTGCAGCACCCACCTGAATGGCAGAGGCAATCTCCTGCATTTTCTCATCCCCGGAAGGACGTCTTAAAATATCAATGATCAGCCAAAGACCGTAAAGTAAAGCTGCCCCCACCGCAGCCCAGATAATAAGGTTAGTATTACTTGCAATTAAATCCATGGAAATTAAAGAGGCAGACCCCAACTAGAATTTACACTATAAATTCTGCTGCGTCAAGCCATATAGGCTGATGGGATAAGTGGGACTCTTTTTTGGGAAGCACTCTGTGGAAACCTGACTAAAGCCATCTTCAATACCTCATCCATGTGTTTAACAAAGACAAATTTTAGATCTTTTTGGACGTAATCCGGGATGTCTTCCAGATCCTTCTGGTTATCAGAGGGGGCTATGATTGTTTTTACTCCGGCTCTGTGTGCTGCCAAGACTTTTTCCTTAAACCCGCCGATCTCCAAGACACGACCACGAAGTGTAACTTCACCTGTCATGGCCACCTCCTTGTGCACCTGAATTTTGGTAAAGGCGGAAGCAATGGCCGAGGTTAAAGCAATACCGGCAGATGGTCCATCTTTTGGAACTGCTCCCTCAGGAACATGAACATGAACGTCTGTCTTTTGGAAAATTTTCTCCCCTAAACCCAATTGGGCCCAGTGAGATCTGACATATGACATGGCAGCTTGACCAGATTCTTTCATCACATCACCAAGCTGTCCTGTTAAAAGTAGATTACCTTTTCCTGGCATAAGAGTCACTTCAATAAACAATATTCCTCCGCCTGCCTCTGTCACAAAAAGCCCTGTTGCCATACCGACCGTATCCTCAATCTCTGCCAGCTGGGGCAAGAATTGGATTGGCCCTAGGAATTTGTGTATATCTTCCGGGGTGATTGTAAACTTTCTCTTATCTGCCTCCCCATTGGCTTCCGCAATTTTTCTGGCTACCTTTCTTAGTACTGCTGAAATCTCCCTTTCCAAATTTCTAACTCCTGCTTCACGAGTATACTCCCTAATAATTGACCGGATTGCATCGTCGGTAAATTCAATCTGCTCCCTCTTTAATCCATGGTTTTCCACCTGTTTGGGAATTAAGAACTTTTGAGCAATGTGAAACTTTTCATCTTCTGTGTAGCCTGGATAACGAATTACCTCTAATCTGTCACGCAAAGCAGGAGGAATGGTGTCTAAGATATTGGCGGTTGTGATAAACATCACATTGGATAAATCAAAAGGAACTTCCAGGTAATGATCGGAAAAGCCCTCATTCTGCTCCGGATCTAAAGCCTCAAGTAAGGCAGCAGATGGATCCCCCCTGTAGTCTGCTCCAATTTTATCAATCTCATCCAGCATAAAAACCGGATTTGAAACATGGGCCTGCTTAATGCCCTGAATAATTCTGCCGGGCATAGAACCAACATAAGTTCTTCTGTGTCCTCTAATTTCCGCCTCATCTCTTATCCCGCCTAAAGAGATTTTGACAAATTTTCGACCTAGTGCCCTGGCAATTGATTTACCGATTGAAGTTTTCCCGGTACCCGGAGGTCCCACAAAACAAAGAATCGGTCCTCTCATTTTTCCCGCTAGTTTATGAACAGCCAAATATTCAATTACTCTTTCCTTAACCTTTTTAAGACCCCAGTGATCTTCTTCCAAAATTCCTTCAGCTTTTTTAAGATCAATCTTGGCCTGTTTATTCACCTTCCAAGGTAAATCTGTTAACCACTCCAGATAATTTCTGATATAACCTGCTTCCGGATTATAAGCAGACATCTTGACCAACCTGCCTAGCTCTTTGCGGGCCCTTTCCAACACCTCTTTAGACATCCCTGATTTTTTAATCTTTAATTCAAATTCTCTAATTTCTGCATGCTCGCCATCTCCTCCCCCCAACTCTTCCTCAATGCTTCTCATCTGTTCTCTTAAGATTGCTTCTTTGGTCATTTTAGAGACCCGTTCTTGAGTTTGTTGATTTAATTTTTGGGAAATCTCCATGATTCTTATTTCTTTGGCCAACAGTTCAGACAATCTTTGCAACCTGTCTGCAGCTGAAACCATTTCCAAGATTTGTTGCTTGTCAATAGTTTTAAAATCAATGGCTTGAGTAACGGCGTTGACCAGCTGATTGGGGTCATCGGAATAGGTAAATAAAGACCAATTAGCCAAACCGCCCTGATCAAAAAACGGATTGCCACCCAACTCCAAAAAGCGTTTGATTTGTTCTCGGACAGCGCGAACTAAGGCTTCTGTTTGCTCCGATTTTTCATAAAGTTCCGGGATCTCTTCAATTTCAGCTTCCAAATATGGTTCAGTTTTGATAAAGCTTTTAAGATAGACTCTGGCCATACCTTCTGCTTGCAAGGTATATTCACCTTCCGGATTTCTTACTACTCTGCGGATATTACAGACCGTCCCTACTTTATAAAGGTCTTTCTCGCCAGGATCTTCTATTCTGGAGTTTTTCTGAGTCACAAAAACAATTAACTTATCCGAGTTCCAGGCAGCATCCAAAGCCGCCTTGGATTTGGGTCTGCCGGAAATAATAGGTACGGAGTTACCGGGAAATATGACAGTATCTCTTAAAGGACCCACAGGAAGAGTGGGCTTAAGCTTAATTGGCTCTGTAAAATTTTTTATCAAGTCAGCCATACGCTTGTTAGCAGAATATCACTAAGAGTGCTAAAAGTCAATACCCTTTTTAGCCAGGATTCCCTTTTGGTATGGATGCTTAACCTCCCTCATTTCTGTCACCAGATCTGCCATATTAATTAATTTTTTTGAAGCATGGTGTCCGGTTACGACTAAATCCAAACCCTCTGGTTTATCTTTAATTAATTTTACCACATAACTTAGAGGAAGTAAGCCAGATGAGGCGGCCCCAACTATTTCATCTGCCACCACCACATCCCATTTACCTGAGGTCACCTCCTTATATAAAAGGTCAAAAGTTTCTCTGGCTTGCTTTTTATGTTCGGAAAGAGGCAATCTGTCTCCTAAAATCTTCACAAATCCTTTTCCACCCTGAATCATCTTCACATAAGGGGATAGCTTCTTTACTCCCAAAAGTTCCCCTGTAAACCAGATCTTACCAAACTGTACAATTAAGCATTTCCTGTTGTAGCCAACAGCCCGAAGAACCAACCCCAAAGCCGCCGTGGTCTTCCCTTTCCCCTCACCAGTATATAAAATTACCAACCCTTTCTCATCCATGCGCTAATTTTAACAAACTTTGGCAATTCACAATATTTACACCCTTGGGGTGGAATAGGTTGACACCTACGGATATTTGTATTATATTAGCTTTGAAATGCCATCAAGAACTATACCGTTTATTAGTGGTCAAATATACCATGCATATAACCGTGGTACTGAAAAACGTAGGATATTTGAAACTCAGCGTGATTACCAAAGATTTCTAAAAACCCTTAATTATTACCGTTTTGAAGGCCCGAAACCAAAGTTTTCGCAATTTTCTCCAAATGGGCCGTTTAAACCAGATTTATCTAAAAAAATAGTAGAAATAATAGCTTATTGTTTAATGCCAAATCACTTTCACTTACTTCTAAAGCAAAGTAAGGATAAAGGTATTACTGAAATAGTAAGTAAATTATCTAATAGTTATACCAAATATTTTAATATCAAGCACAATAGGACTGGGTTACTATTTCAAGGAGAGTTTAAATCAGTGTTAATAGAAAGTGATGAACAACTGATTCATGTTTCCAGATATATTCATTTAAACCCCATCGCCTCTTTTTTAGTTAAGAATTTAAATGATTATCCATGGTCTTCTTACAAGGAATACGTGAATAATTTAAAAGGATTTTGCGCAAAAGAGGATATACTAAGTTTTTTCAAATCTATTAAATCTTATGAGCAATTTTGTTTAGACCAAGTCTCTTACGCCCAAGACCTCGAAAGAATCAAACATGCCTTAATTGATATTGATGAATAATTTTTTATTTTTTTCATTTACACCCTTGGGGTGGAATAGGTTAACACCTGCGGATATTTTAGTATTTTTGTGCCTCTAATTTACTACGATTTAGAACAGATTGAGGTGATTTTAAAATAATCTAACAAATGGAGTAACCGCAAGAATGGCATTTTTGGCAGCCTTCTTCCGTCACAAAAGAAGCTGAGCCGCAGTCCGGACAAAGGTCTACATTAGTAGAGGGTATAGGGGTTAGGGTATAGGTGTTAGAAACTTTAGTAATAATCTCACCATTGGCTTGACCATTTCCATTAACTGTCAAATTAAGTGGGATTGTTTCAACCCCTTCAGTTTGAGGAGAAACTGCCAAATCTTCTGCCAAAACTTTGGCAATAGCATCAGCCAGACTCATCACCCTGTTTTTACCAAATCCCACAGATGAGGCTCCCCCAATTCCTTTAAGCTGAGAGGCTATTTTTTGTGCCACCTCTTTGGGAGTAATTGAGCCGCTGTTCCTACCCAGCCTTAAGGATAAAGACACCAGTCTTCCCATTGCTTCAGCATCAGCCATGGTGTGCATACCACCTTTCCCCACAGTCACAAATACCTCAAATGGTTGATCATCAGGATCTCTATTAACAGTAATAAATGCCTCTCCCACCGGTGTGGAGATTTTATAGGTCCTACCTCGAAGTATCATGGGCCTTTCTGCCACAGGCACATCAGTTGATGGCTGGGGAGATGCCTTGGGTTTTAAGGTGGAGGAGACATTTAAAACCTGGACTGCTTTTGATCCGTCCCGATAGATGGTGATACCATTACAACCTGTCTGCCAGGACATCAGATAAGCTGTTTTGACATCATCTTGGGTGGCAGAATTTGGCAAATTGATGGTTTTGGAAACTCCGTTGTCTGTGTATTTTTGAAAGGCAGCCTGCATTCTGACGTGCCAGGAGGGTGTAATTTGCGGAGCTGTCACAAAAATCTCCTGCCAGTCTTTGGGCACATCATCCAAATCTTTAACAGATCCATGTTCCATCACTTTTTGAGCCAAATCATCGGACCAAAATCCCTCCCTCTGGGCAATCTCCTTAAAGGTCTGGTTGGCAATGGTCAAGATGCGATATTGATCTCCCACCCCTTTAGCTTTATGGATATAGGCAAGAGCAAAAACAGGCTCAATTCCGGAGGAACAATCCCCAATGATGGAAATTGTACCGGTGGGGGCAATGGTGGTGAGGGTTGAGTTTCTAATGGGTTTGCCGCCTTGATAGGCAGAAGATTTTGGCCTGTTTTTAAAAGCGGAAGAATCTTTATCAGCATAAATTGAATTCTTCCAATTGGGGAAAGATCCTCTTAAAACTGCCAGCTCCTCCGATCTTTTATGACCCTCCTCATTAATAAACTTCATCACCTTCTCAGCCAGCTTTAAAGCTTCATCAGAGTCATATCGGATTTTTAATTTAAATAACATATCGGCAAAACCCATCACTCCCAAACCGATTCTTCTGTTTTGGTGCACCTCATCATAGATTTGAGGTAAAGTATAGGGATTAACCTGCACCACATTATCCAAAAAGTGGACCGACTTTCTAGTCACATCCCCCAGTCTTTCCCAATCCACCCCGATTGAATCGGGGTCCACATCAGATCCATCATCTAAAACAAACTTACCTAGGTTAATGGAACCCAGATTACAGGCATCCCAGGCACTTAAAGGCTGCTCTCCGCATGGATTTGTGGATTCAATAGTCTCCAGTTTTGGTACCGGATTGGCAGGGGAATCATTGATTTTGTCAATAAAGATCAATCCAGGATCACCGGTATGCCAGGCCCGCTCTATGATTTCATCAAAAACTTCCCTGGCATTCAGTTTACCCACCATCTCAGAAGTATGAGGAGCAATCAGCTCATATTCTTCACCCTTCTGGTAAGCTTGCATAAATTTATCGGTAACTGCCACCGAAATATTAAAATTGGCAATTTGTTTATCTAAAAGCAAGGTCTTAAGGTAGCTTTTAGCATTATCATCAGGCAAAAGAGGGGCAACTGCCTCAAAAATAGGCTTGTTTAAATCATCCAATTCTGCCTTAGATCTGATAAATTCCAAAATATCCGGATGATCCACCCTTAAGATCCCCATATTGGCTCCCCTTCTGGTCCCACCCTGCTTGATTGATTCTGTGGCTGCATTAAACACTCTTAAAAATGACACCGGGCCGGAGGCCACACCGCCGGTGGTTCTGACAACAGATCCTGCCGGACGGAGTCTTGAGAAAGCAAATCCCGTTCCCCCACCTGTCTGATGAATCAAAGCCGCATATTTGACAGAATCAAAAATCTCAGGTAATGAATCCCCCACCGGCAGCACAAAACAGGCTGAATATTGAAGCCCGTTTTGTTTTCCGGCATTCATAATGGTGGGGGAATTGGGCAGAAATTCTTGTCTCACCATCATGGAATAAAACTGTTTGGCTAATTCCATAACAGACGTTTCTGATAAGCCAAAATCAAAATCTCCCGAGGCAACATCGTAGGCTATATGCCAAAACCTGTCTGAAACAGTCTCCACAACTTCTAAATTACCCCCTTTAAGTAGATATCTTTCCTGTAAAATTTTATTGGAAGCTTCGGAAAAGGTGGGTGTTTCCAAATCAGCTGAAGTGGGCGGCATTTTTTTATACCTGGGGGTAAATCTGGTTTCAAATGTGCGGGAATTTTTGTCATGGCCATTTGGTTTGTGCTGACCATTGGCTCTTTTTCCCTTCATCTGAGGAATAAATACAGTCTGTAAAACTGGTCTACCCAAAACATTTTTGCCTCTTATTTTTCTTTTCAGTCTTTGTGTTGCCTTCATAATGTTTTAAGTTCCTTTGCAAAATCTCTTGGGTCAGAAAATGTTCTATAAACACTGGCAAATCGCAAATAGGCAATTGAATCCAACTTTTTTAGCTCAGAAAGAACCCATTTCCCCAAAAGTTGGGAGGGGATTTCTTTTAAGCCCTTGGACCTGATTCTACCTTCTATTTTGTCAACTATTGATGAGGCTTTGTCAATTCTGGGCCGTTTTTCCAAAGCTTTTAAAATCCCCAAGCGTAACTTTTCCTCAGAAAAAGGTTCTCTTCTGCCATCTTTTTTAACCACCACAATCCCTAAATCGGCCAATGCTTCATAAGTGGTAAAACGTCTTTCGCACTTTAAACACTCCCTCCTTCTTCTGATTTCACCTCGGCCGGATACCGATCTTTTATCAACTACTTTGCTTAACTGACTGCCGCAGAATGGACATTTCATACAAAAAGCATAACATATTGTTATTAACAAATGTCAAGATACAATATATTGTATAGTTCGACTACACTCACTATTTGAGATTTTGGATAATAACTTTTTGCATAATATCTCCCACCGAAATTTTTTCCACCACCTCCATGCCAAATATAACAGTAGCAAAGATTGTATATTTTTTGGGTATATTTGGATTATCAGAAATTACGATGAAAAATTGACTGCTGTTGGTATTGGGCCCAGCATTGGCCATGGCCACAGTTCCTCTTTTGTACTCACGCATGATTGGTTCATCCTCGAAAATATAACCTGCTCCTCCGGTGCCGTTACCTACAGGGTCACCTCCCTGAATCAAAAGCCCCGGTTCTACTCTGTGAAAAGTTAAGCCGTCATAAAAACCATTGGCTGCCAATAGTATAAAATTGGAGGCGGACTTGGTAGCCTCCGGATAAATCTCCAGCTCAATTTTTCCTTTGGCTGTTGAGATAATAGCCTTTTTATTTTGTAAAACATCGGTACTTAAAATACCGGGAAATCCCACCAGACGTTTATTTTTGGCCAAGGGCAGTTCATTGGGTTGGGGTTGCTGCTGAGGTTGTTGAGCCTGAGGTGGAGTAGGTGGAGGTGTTCTGGTTAAAATAAAATTCAAAGTAGGAGAAGGTGTAGGAGAAGGTGAGGAGGATATACCCACTTCCTGTTTAAACTTTGTGAATGCAAAATAGCTTGCTCCTCCGAAGATTAATAAGAAGATCAAAATCACCAAAAGCTTCTCATTGGTAAACATCTCCCCTTTTTTACCATATATTGACTTTTTACGTCCACTGTCAGATTATAACTTAATAAAAGTGTCTGCCCCAAAATTAATCTTTCTTACTTTTCTTTTGGCTTTGCCCTTTTTCTTTGTTAAAGATACCGCTTTTGCAGCCAACATTCCCTATACCATAACTACCGGAATCCCCCCGATGCCCATCACCAAAGGGACCACCTTTTTCACTACCGAATTTAAACTTAATTATCAAAGCGGCAAAATTATTTTGAGTGCCAATCCTGATGGTACCGGAAACACCCGGGTTGATGACACCATTACTATTAATGTCGTAAGACCTGATGGAAGTCCGGGATATTTCTTCCACTGGTATCCGGACCAAATCTGCGCTTCTCTTAACTCCGCTGGCCCTGCTGATATAACTTCTCAATTCCTGCCGGGAGAAAATACAGTCAGAGTAAGACTGGCTGATGCTTGCGGTTCCTTTGCCGGCAGTAGCCCCTTATATTTGGTAAATATTAATGCTCCGAATCCTACTCCAACTCCCACACCCACACCTACACCCACACCTACTCCCTCCAAAACTCCTCTGATTTTAATCCCGGGAATAGGGGGATCTGAGTTAAAAGTTGCTGAAAATACTGTTTGGAGTAAGGATGATGGACATGGAGGGATCTTTGAACATGCTTATTCCAAAGATGAAAAAGTTTGGGTAAATGAAAATGAGGCAGCAAATCCTGGAGATGATGATTATTTTGATGTTTTAAGAATGAAACCAGATGGGATAAATTCGGAAGCTAATCTGGAATTTACAGGAAATTTATACGCAAGATTCTATCAAAATATTATCGATTTCTTCATATCAAATGGCTACATCTTAAACGAGGATTTATTTATTTTCCCTTATGACTGGAGAAGAGATTTATCTGAAAATATCGACCTTTTAAATCAAAAAATACAAAATATAAAACAGCAATCAGGATCCCAAAAAGTTGATATTGTGGCACATTCTATGGGAGGGATGCTTACAAGAAATTATGTATCTGATCCAACCAAAGCACTAAACGTTAGGAAATTGTTTTCTTTGGGTATCCCACATCTGGGGGCAGCAAAATTTTTGAAAAGCTTAGTATATGGAGACTGCTTATGGTTTGAGATTGGCCCCTTTTGTTTAACGATAGCCCCATCAGAAGTAAAAGATGTTATACAAAATATGATTGGCGGCTATCAACTCGCACCCTCTCAAACCTACTTCAACTTTTATGATAATTCTGATAACAATCACCCTTATCCATTCTTAAATAATTCCCAGGCATTAAATTATCAACAAATCAAGACTTTACTTACTAATCTTAATTACAATACTGCACTTTTTACTCCTTCGGAAAATTTTCATAATCTTGATGAAAATTTAACTAATACTAATGATGTTGAGATAACAATTATAGCTGGATCAGGTCAACCTACTTTGGGTCAAATTGTAGAGACAGAAACAATTGACTTATTGGGCAATAAAACAATCCATAAAGATGAGGTAAAAATAAACGGTGATGATACTGTTCCCCTTTTTAGCGCATCTTTGAGTGATCCTTCCAAAAATTTATCACTTTTGGGTAATGCTAAACTGTTCTATACTAAACAACATCATGGAGATTTACCAAATAGTGGTCCTGCTTTAAATTTAGTTAAAAATATTTTAAATGGAGATAGTACTCTACCAGAAGGTGTATCATTGGAACCATATAAATTAAGAGGTTTCTCCCTTTCTGTTCATTCTCCTGTAAATATTCATGCTTATGACTCAAGCGGTAACCACACGGGCCCAACTGCTGATGGGTTTGAAACCAATATACCTGGCAGCAATTATGATACCTTAGATGATGCTAAATTTATCTTTTTACCGGAAGACGGAGTTTATACAATAAAATTTGAGGCAGCTGATCAAGGAAGTTTTGATTTTAAAATTAGAGAATTTGACAATGATCAAAATACTGAAACCATACTCTATAAAAGTATCCCTATAACTTCTTCTTCAGAAGGACAAACTACCTTTGATACAAATTCTTTTGAACCTCCCAATCTTTTAGTTGATCAACAATTTATTACTCCTAGTGCCATTCTAACGGGGGATGCTAATTATGATCAGGTACCTCCAACAATTACCATAAATACTCCAGATAATAATCAAAGCTTAATATTAAACCAGCAAATGGCAGTCAACTTTCAATGTTTGGATGAAAACTCAGGAATAGATAAATGTATAGGTTCAACTGATTTAGGAGTGAATTTAGATACTTCCTCAGTTGGAAGTAAAAGTTTTAGAGTTTATGGTGAAGATAAAGCAGGAAATTCTACTGATTTAATAAATAATTTTAGAGTTCAATATAGTAGTGGTTTTTGTCTTGGTCAAGCCGGGCATTCTGTTTTACAACCTGTAAATTCTGATGGAACAAGTGTATTTAAACAAGGCAGTACTATTCCTATTAAGTTTAGGGTTTGTGATAATAATGGAGTTTCAATTGGTGGCTCCGCGATAGTAAATGGATTTTCCCTTGTAAAAGTTGTTTCAGGAACTTTAATAAATACTGTTAATGAACCGGATTTATCAACTACACCAGAATTAAGTTTTAGATGGGATCTTACAAATCAACAGTGGATTTTTAATATGAGTACTAAAAATCTCTCTTCCGGAAAAACATACTTTTATAAAATAGGTTTAAATGATACAACCAGTATAGAATTTAGCTTCGGCCTTAGATAAAAACTACCTTTTAAATATTAAATTAAACAATTTCCAAATCCCCCAAATTACAACAAACCAAAATACTATATCGAAAACCAACATTAAATAATCTGTTGAACCACCCAAGAATGAACCCAGCGATGAAAATCCTAAAGGTAAACCCGCAATGTTTTTGGATTTATTTATCCATACATCTAATATAGCTATGATATATGTCACTACCACACTTAATACCAGAATAACTAAGAGTGCTTTTTTACTCACAGATTAACAATATCACAAAATCTTTCCGCTACATACCCTAACTTAAAGGTTTAACCTCTATTACATCCTCCAATGGAATTTCCACTGCTTGGTGAGCCTCCCTCACCTGGTCTGCTGACTGCGCCTCTGTCTGACAGTAGGCAAAACCTTTTTCCATGCTGACAACAGCACCCAGTGGCTTTAGTCCTTTTGAGGTTGCACTCTGCTTGTAGGTATTCCAACCGTTTGCTACATCTTCCTCACTCATACCTTCTCCAAGCTTATGTACTCCTAAAAATAAAGCCATATTTTTCACCTCCTTTTCCTCATGTGTTTAAACATTTCAATCTGTCTTAACCTTTTTTCAGCTTGCTCCCTGGTAGGATATGTCCCCATGTTCCTACCGCTTTCCGCCACCACCCTCCATCCCTCTTTTACCTTTATTATCATATTTCTCAGCATACCTCAATTCTAAATCTTTTTCACTAGTAACATTTCTATTACTATTTAGCAGTTAAATTTTTCATTGTTAACGCGGCCACTTCAACAATGAAAGATTTTTCAGTAATCTACTTTACCAAAAGAATAATCCAAAAGCAGTTTGGCCTCATCTCTTCTGGATTCGGATCCTAAAAGTACTCCTATCACCTCATATCCATCTTTTCTTGCCAAAGTTATTAGAGTTAACCCTGCCGCTGGGGTATAACCAGTTTTAAATCCTACCACACCATCATAAGTACTTAACAAATTAATCCCTGAATACATATCATAATCTTGATGATCTTGACTTTGAGGCAAATAAATATGTGGATTTGCAGAAATTTCTACAACTTCAGGATAGGTTCTGATTAGATATCTTGTTAAAATTGCCAAATCATAAGCTGTAGAGTATGAATTATTTGAATCCTCATCCAAGCCAGTGGGGTTTTTAAAGTAAGTGTCTTTCATCCCCAACTGCTTTGCCTTACTATTCATAAGTTCTACGAATTCCTCTCTGTTTTCTGTCGTCTGCTCAGCCAAAACTTCCGCCGCATCATTGGCTGATATTAAAAAGATCCCGTATAAAAGTTCCTTAAGAGTTAATCTTTCTCCGGCAATTAAAATCATTTTGTCCGGCTCCATCTCTGCAGCAGCTTGGGAAACCACAAATTGATCATCCAATTTTTTATGTTCCAAAGCAATTAAAGCTGTCATCACTTTCACCAAAGAAGCAACTGGTAATTTCTCTTTGGCATTTTTTTCAAAGAGTATTTGTCCCCCTCTGCTTTCTATAAATAAAGCTGATTTAGCACTAATCTGCGGAGCATTAGTTTGAATGCCTAAAACTTGTCTGGGAAACCACTGATTGACGCTTAAAACTTTTTCATTCTTTAGTAAAGGTGATACTAATCCCCCTTTTGTGCCAGAAGTTAAATCTATTATTAAAAACGAAAGCAATATCACCAAAAAAGCCGAAAGAAAGGTTATTTTTTTCATGGTGAAATTTATATATTAACTAAACTGCCTATTGACGTCTAGCCTTAAAGTGTCCCACAATTAAAATATGGTGTGATAGACGGCACACTGATAAATTATGTTACACCGTCTGCTGCCTGTTTTACTGATCATTTCCTCAATCGCATTTATTATCTTCAACTTTCAAAGCCTGAAAAGAAACATCGTCTACAGACTTGGTATTTCCGGTGATACCACCCTTTCCTGTTGCAAGGAAGAGGAAGTTATCAGATCAAATGGAGATTTTGATGAAACAGCCAATCTGGCAATCTTTAACGGTGAAATTATCAATTATCCAAAAACTTCTTTAGCTCACCAGTACCTTGAGTCTATTGCTCAAAGCCCTAATGAAGATGAAGTAGTTTTGGGTACCACCAATACAGCTGGGGAGGAAAAATGGATTGAGGTTTCTCTTTCGGAACAAAGACTGAGGGCTTGGGAAGGAAGTAGATTGGTGATGGAATATCCAATTTCAGGAGGTAAGTGGGCTCCCACTCCAACTGGTACCTTTCATATTTGGTATAAAACCCGTAGCCAAAAAATGTCCGGGGGATCAAAAGAATTAGGGACCTATTATTATTTGCCTAACGTTCCCAATAATATGTTTTTCTACAAAGGCTATGCCGTCCATGGTGCTTACTGGCATAACAATTTTGGTCAACCCATGAGTCATGGCTGTGTTAACTCTCCTTTGGCTTCTGCTGCCCAGCTGTTTGAATGGGCAGGACCGGTGGTTCCTGCCGGAGTAAATGCAGTCAGAGCCACTGCCGAAAACCCCGGCACTAGAGTCCTGGTCCACTAACTTCCAACCTACAATCCCGGTTTGTATCTTCAAATCCAAACCGGGATTGGAAAGCTAAAACTTAGGAGATATCTCTGTGGGTGGTGTACATAAAGGCAGCGTCTTTGTTTAAGACCATCAGCTCCTCTGAAACTTTTTTGAAAATTTCATCACTATTGACCTCTTCCTTGTCAGCAATCCATTTTTTTATCTCCCTACTCACCAGACTGGCAATAGATTCTGCCTCTTCATGGGGAATGTGAGAAGAAAGACAGGCAGCAAAAATGGAAGCGTAAACCTTACGCTCATCAAATTCCTGTTTATGTCCCTTTCTTTTTACAATGTGAGTCATACTCTTCCTTGTCATTGCGAGGGTCGATTCATCGACCCGTGGCAATCTTCCGAACGAGATCCTTCGCTAATCGCTCAGGATGACAATTTGAGTTAAGAAATTTTACTCAAATTGTCAATTAATACATCAACCAAAGTTGATGGTACCATTAGCAATCAGAATCAGCAACCACCCCAATCCAATCAGTAAAAGTCCTATTGCCAATCTCATAAATCCTCTTGCTTCCTGTTTCCAGGCTTTAACTGCCGGAAGCTTTGTTCCTCCTGCTACCATTAGTAAGATTACTATCAATGGTAAAACAAAAACTATGTTGTATAAAACCAAAAGCAGAAAAGCCAAAAAATTAAAATTAGTGGAAAGAATGGTTATAATGGCCAAATATGGAGCTCCTGTACAAGGAAGTTCAACTCCAGCCACAAAAGCTCCAGTTATTATTACTCCAGGAACAGTAATATTTTTGGCCATCTGATGAATCTTTTTAGTAAAGAATGTGGGAATCCCCAAAGAAAAACCCCTGCCATACCAAAAATAATCTTTAACCTCCACAAGCCCCAACAAAACTATAATTGATCCCACGGTAATGGAGATATATTCTGTCACAAATAAAGGAATGGAACCCAAAAAATACAAAAGTCCCAATCCTGCCAGAAGATAGGTGATAAAGATAGAAAGAATATACAGTCCGCCCAAAAACAACATCCTGCCCAAAGATTTATGTCCGCCTAGGATCACCGAAATCATCAAAATCAAAACCCCAATGGCACAGGGGTTAATGGAATCTATAGCTGCAGATCCCAAAACTAAACCTAAAGTTGGTAAGTGTAAATCCATTCTTGTCATTCTGGCTTGTCCAGAATCTTTAGCTCTCCTTTCTCTTTGGCTACTTTGTAAAAAGTGCAAAGTTTATCTGTTTTCTCTTTTTCTGGTCCAAATTCTATAATGATGCAATCACCGGGGGGGATTTGACCAAAAGGCGAAATAATATAATCTTGGGGATTATCAATTAACTTCCGTTGGGAAAAAGAATCGCCTTTTGTGTGATAAACAAAAACCTGCAGGTTGCCTTCTTGATTGCCGCACATCTGGCCATTTTCCATCTCAAGTAAACCGCCTTCTGCGGGAATAGCCATATGGTCTTCGTGTAACTCTCCTCCAATTTGTTCAACAAAATGTCCAAGACTGGCATCATGTTCATCCAAAATCACTCCTTCAATATGAATCCTGTTGTCATTATGCTCATGCACCACCTCTGTACCAACCTTATTGGAAAAACCTTCAGGGTCTTTTATTTCCACTTTTTGACCGCAATTATAAATTTCAAAATCTGCATGATAGTGAACGGGGCCACCTGTTTGGGACTGCTGATTTAGATAAATGGTGGAGCCTGCAAGATATACTGTGGTTAAGACTGCCACAACTACCACTACCCCAAAAAGTAAATATTTAATTTTATCGGAGGCGTTTTTAAAAAGTAAGGCCAAAACAGCCAGTCCCAAAAGCATACCAAAAGCTATTAGAGAATATTTTAAGGAATTCGCCCTGATCACCTCATCCAAGGAGGGTTTAACCACCTCTAAAGATTCTTCCCCTTCATGAGCGAACACTTCAAAAATAGTCATCTATACCATTGTAAGCATATGTATTACACTAAAAACAAGGTGGAAAATTCATACTCACAATCTGTTGAGGAAATTATCCAAAAGCTTCAAACAGATCCTCAAAAAGGTTTAACTTCTGCTGGGGCTGAAAATAGGCTTCAAAAGTATGGACCCAATGTTTTGAAAAAGGAAAAAGGCAAAAGTGCTCTTTTTATCTTTTTTTCTCAATTTAAAAGTTTTCTAATTGTTATTTTAATTACTGCCTCTCTAGTCTCTTTTGCTTTAGGTGAAACTCTGGATGCAGCCCTTATATTGGCAATTGTTGTCTTAAATGGCATAGTCGGTTTTATTCAAGAATTCAGAGTGGAAAAAACCATCAAACAGCTTAAAAAATTAGTCACTGTAACTGCCAACGTGATGCGGGATGGCAGTCTGCAACAAATCTCAAGTGCCCAACTTGTTCCCGGAGACTTGATAATTTTAGAGGAAGGACAAAAAATTCCAGCTGATATAAGAATTATTCAATCCTTTAATCTGGAAACTAATGAAGCCTCACTCACCGGTGAATCAACTCCGGTGACTAAAGATTCTAACACTTTAGCTGAAGATGTAATTTTGGCTGAGCGGAAAAATATGCTTTTTTCAGGGACCAATATTGCTGCAGGTAAAGGTATCGGCATTGTCACATCCACAGGTATGGACACCGAGATTGGTAAAATTGCCCAATTGGTTTCCCAGGAGATAGAACCGCCTACTCCCTTACAAGCTAAACTTAACAATTTAGGAAAATTTACAGGCAAGATTATACTTGTTATTGCAACCATTATTGGAATTGAACAACTTTTATTTGGACAAAATTTACTCAATGCTTTAATTTCAGCTATTGCCTTGGCTGTGGCTGCCATTCCTGAGGGGCTTCCTGCTGTGGTCACCATCTCTTTGGCTTTGGGAACCAGAAGGTTGCTGAAACAAAAATCTCTAATTAGACACCTGGCTGCTGCGGAAACTTTGGGCTCAACTGATGTGATCTGCGTTGATAAAACAGGAACTTTAACAGAAGGGGCGATGAAGGTTACTGAAATTTATGGAGACAATAGGGAGAAAATCTTAACCTATGGTCTTTTAGCCTCTAATGCCAGAGTCAATGGAGACCAAATCATTGGTGACTCAACAGAGGCAGCCTTAATTCAAGCAACCATAGACTCCGGCTTGAATCAAGATACACTTTTAAAAACTTATCAAAGAATTTCTGAGATTCCTTTTTCTTCAGACAGAAAGATGATGTCAGTAATAGTAAAAACTAAAGAAGGACAACTATTAATTAGTAAGGGGGCCACAGAAGTTATTTTGGGAAAATGTTCAGATCTGTCTGCAGAACAAAAAGAGGAAATTCTTAAACTCAACGATGATATGGCAAAACAGGCTTTGAGGGTTTTAGCCATTGCCTATAAACCTATTCCTCTATCCGTCATTGCGAGCGAAGCGAAGCAATCTTCTCAGATCGTGGAAGATCGCCACGTCGCTAACGCTCCTCGCGATGACGGCGGGGAATCTGATTTGATCTTTTTAGGGCTCGTTGGCATGATAGATCCACCCAGAAAAGGGGTCAAAGAAGCAATTGAGACTTGTCAAAAAGAGGCTGGAATAAAAGTGGTCATGATTACCGGAGATCATCTTTTAACTGCTCAAGCTATAGCCAGCCAAATTGGAATTGAAGGCAAAAGCATTACTGGTCAAGACTTGGATAAATTATCAGATGAGGAATTTGAAAAAGAAGTTGAACAAATTACAGTTTATGCCAGGGTTAATCCAGAACACAAAATCAAAATTATTAAAGCTTTGAAGGCTCATGGACACCAAGTAGCTATGACTGGAGATGGGGTAAATGATGCCCCAGCCTTAAAGGCAGCTGATATAGGGGTGGCCATGGGTATTACCGGAACAGATGTGGCCAAAGAAGCCTCAGATATAATTTTATTGGATGATCATTTCTCCACAATTGTTGAGGCCATTAAAGAAGGGAGGGCTATTTTTGATAATATCAGAAAATTTGTTAATTATTTGCTTTCCTCAAATATTATGGAGGTGCTGGTTATTTCTTTAGCAGTAATTATAGGAGGAGGACATCTACCCCTTTTGCCAATTCACCTTCTTTGGATTAATTTAGTCACAGACGGATTACCGGCTATAGCTTTGGGGGTTGACCCACCAAGGAAAAATATCATGAACTTAAAGCCTCAACATTTTAGAGAAGAAATTGCCGGGGGAAGATTTTTGGGGCCATTAATGGTGGTTAGTGTGCTTTTAACTGTAGCTATCCTGGCAATCTTTTTTATCTACCAAAAAGATCCTATTTATGAACAAACCATGGTTTTTTCTGCAATTGTTTTTTATGAAATGCTAAGAATTATAGCAATTCGTTCAGAGTACAAACTACCCTTTTTCTCTAATCCATTTTTAGTTTTGGCAATAGCAGGTTCCCTGATCTTACAACTTTTAATTTTGTATCTGCCAATATCTTTTGCCGGAATAACATTACAAGAATTATTCAAAGTTCATCCTTTGAATCTCAGGGATTGGGTATTGCTTTTGGGGGTAGGAGTATTTTTACTGTTTGTGATGAGAATTCTCGTTATTACTCCAGTTTTCAATTTCTTTCGGAAGTAGTCTTGACAAGTTCTCAATAATTAATTTAATATCAAAACTATGGCTCAAGATTCTCAACCTCATAAATGTGTTAAATGTGGTAAGGAAATAAAACCAGGACAGCAATATACCCATCAGGGGCAAGTTTATTGTTGTGACAAATGCTGCCACATTAAAAAAACTCCCGGAGTTTGTGAATTTTGTTAAAGAATAGCTGCTGCCACAAGAAAGTAAATCGTCAGACTGACAACATCCTGCAGGGCTGTTGTAAATGGTCCTGATCCCACAGCCGGATCATTTTTAAGCTTTCTTAAGAGAAGCGGAGTAATACATGCCAAAGCTGTTGCGATAGTCATTGACAGAAAAAGCGAAATACCAACAACTTGACCTACCGCCAGAGAATTTGACAGGATATACCCAAAGACTCCTGCTACAACCCCTATAACTGAACCCATTGTGGCACCTATAACCAGTTCCCTAGTTATATATCTCGGAATATTAAATTTCAAATCTGTTAATGCTCTTATAAAGATGGTTTCTGTTTGTGTTCCAATTGCATCTGACATATATGCCACAATTGGTATAAAGAATGCTAAAGAAACATTTTCTCTCAAAGATAACTCAAATCGACTAACAATAATGCCGGCTATTGCCCCTCCGAAAAGTCCGACTATTAGCCACGGTAGCCTTAAACGAATTAAATCAAAGAATCTAGCTGTAACCAATTCCTTTTTAAGTAAAATTCTATGTCCAACTATCATATAAATAAATCATAGCACTTTTGCAACAGATGCAATCATTAGAATTCCCACTGAATTTGAAAGATAAGAAATTAAAATAAATCTTGCCTCAGACATTTTGGAAATTCCCAAAAGTGATACTCCCAACTCATCTGGTAAGGGGGAAGCAATGATAAAAACTCCAATAATGGGTAAGGTCCAGGCAATATATTTTGAACGAAGCAACGTCTTAATGTGGGAGGTTTCCTCCCTGCCAAACAGCATAGCCAACTCCTCCTGCAAATGAGACCTGACCAATTTAAAAACTAAATAATCTCCCATCACTGCCCCAACCCCACCGATCAACCCCAAAGCCATAGGATTGATATTTTCAGTCATAATGGCAATCACCACTATGGAGATAGCTGCGGTGAATGATGAAACAAAAAGCATACCGGCAATTAAAGCTCCAATATATTCCAAGGTTCCCAGGTTAAGAAGCCAGTCTTTAAAAGTTTGATTTTCCAGCAAAATTATAGCAAGAAGGATGCTAATGAAAACTCCCGTCAAATATGGGTATTTCCACTTTTTCCAAAAATTAGGTAGTATCTCAGGCATAATTTTTCTCCGCTGCAGGGGACTGTTTCTCTCTATTCAATAAATAATTATATGCAGCCAGGGCTGCCCTGACTCCGTCTCCTGCCGAGATATTATTTTGCTTATACGGATCATCCGTTACATCACCTGCTGCGAAAATTCCCGGATGAGAGGTCCTGGCATGCTGAAAATTAACCATTATTTGCCCGTGATCATCCAGCTGGACCAAATCCTTGACCATCTCGGAGTTGGGAACTGAACCAATTTCCACAAAAATCCCCCCAACTTCCAAAGTCTTTTCCTCGCTTGTCTTAAGATCCTTATACTTCAAACCAGTCACCAACGTTTCACCGACTACCTCCACTGTTTGAGCATTTAAAATAATTTCTTTAAGCTTGGGGTTTTTCTTTATCTCCTCAACTGTTTTTGGATCACCTCGCAGTGTTTCTCCGCGCTCCATCAGAGTAATTTGCGAAGCATAAGGAAAAAGATCCTGGACAGCTTCCAGTCCGGCATTTCCTCCTCCAACAACCACCACCTTTTTATCCCTAAATAGGGGAGCATCACAAGTTGAGCAATATGCAACACCCTTACCCCCGAACTTATCCTCTCCGGGAATACCCAGTTTTCTTCTTCTGGCACCAGAGGCCACAATCACAGTCTTTGACTGAAATTTAAGGCCTTTATCTGTGGTTAGCTCAAAATCACACATTCGGCCGCCATCGGCGACCTCAGTGCAAGCAATACTTTTCACTTTGACTGCCTTCTCGCCCAGTTTTATCTCTATCATATCCGGGTAAGACCTGATGTGAGCTTCCAGTTTCTTGGCCAAATCCAATCCAGAAATATGAGGCTCTCCAATCCAATTTTGAATATCATCAGAGACAAAGCTTTGTCCGCCAAAAGATTCTGTTATAAGGAGAGTTTTTAACTTCTTTCTAGCACAGTAAACCCCAGCCGCCACTCCTGCCGGTCCCCCACCGATGATAACTACATCGTAAAGAGAATCCATATTTATACCTTAACAGGAGTAAGAGGGGGTTGTCCAGATAAAACTGCAACGATATTTTTGGCTGCCAGCTCACCCATGGCTGAACGGGCTTCAATAGTGGCAGAAGCAATATGTGGGGTGAGCACCACATTAGCTAAATCATCTAAACCGGGTGCATGTTGAGGTTCATTTTCAAAAACGTCTAATCCAGCTCCTCTAATGGAGCCATTTTTAAGGGCTTCTACTAAAGCTTCCTCATACACCACCTGACCGCGGGAGGTATTAATAAGATATGCGGTCGGCTTCATCAAATTTAGTCTATCCGCATTAATCAGGTGTCTGGTGGAATCTAAAAGAGGCACATGAAGGGAAACTACATCTGCTTCCTTTAAGACTGCCTCTATTGAATCTCTTGCTTCGGCACCAATTTTTTCTTCCAACTGCTGATTTTTTTTATTATTATCAAAATAAATTACCTTCAAACCAATGGCACTTCCAATCTCTACCACTCTGGAACCAATTCTGCCCAAACCCAACACACCCAAGGTTTTACCTTTAAGCTCCATCCCCAACAGAACTTCGGGGCCAAAGGCTGGGGGCGAACCAGAACGGGATAATTTATCAGCTTCAGCTATACGTCTGGTAACTGCCATAATTAAGGCAAAAGTATGTTCTGCTACGGCTTCTGTTAAAACTTCAGGGGTGTTTGTTCCCACAATATTGTGCGACGAGAGAGCAGGAAGGTCAAAATTATCATACCCTGTGGCAAAATTGGCAACTATTTTTAAATTAGGACCGCAAGCATTAATAAATTCCTCATCAACTGTATCAGTTAACATAGTCAGTACCCCATCCGCCCCCTGGATAAAATTCAAAAGTTCCTGCCTCTCCAAAACCCTATCATGTGGTGATATCAACACCTCATATCCAGCATCCTCAAGCATCTTTATTCCATTCCCGGGAATTTTTCTGGTTACCACAACTTTCATATATATTTAGAGTACACTTTTTTAAATTTCCTTGGCAACTATTCGAGAATTTTGCTGTAATTTTTCCTGCATCTTATCATAAGTTAAAAGGCCGGCTTGGGGACCAATTTGTTCTACAACTGAGGCCCCATTGGCTGCTCCCCACCTCATAGCCTCAGGTAAGGGTTCGCCATAGAATAACCCAGCGCAAACTGCAGTGGCATACCCGTCTCCTGCCCCTGTCATCTCCAAAAGCTTGGCCGGAAAAATACCTATTTGATAATATTTTTCTCCATCATATCCATAAGAACCCTCTGTTCCATCAGTAACAATTGCCATCTTTGGCCCCAAATCACAAATACCTCTGAGAAGTTTTTTAAAAGAAACATCTTCCTCATCCTTAAATCCTAAAATTCTTTTAGCTTCATCTTTATTCACAATAAAGAGCTCGGTGAGAGCCAAAAGTTGAGGATTCTTTTTAACTCCCTCTTCCATCTGATATGTTCCCGGATTATATAGCAACCTACTACCTTGTCTTTCCAAATATTGAGTTAATTGTCCAATCAGATTAGTTTGAGTAAAAGATTTGGACACGGAGGTAAAATATACCCATTTTGTTCTGTCCAGATCAGGCAGATCATATTTCCAGGGTTGATGGTAAACTAAAATTGTCCTCTCACCTTGAAAATTGATCACTGTGGAAAGATTAGATTCCATCCTCTCATTAACCTTGATGTATCTTGTATCCACTCCTTCCTCTTTGAGTTTATTTTTGATCTGCTCACCTGAAGGATCTGATCCGACATTGACATAGATGGCACTTTTCAACTTCAACCTTGATCCACCAACAGCATTATTAGCTGCGTTCCCAGCCACCAGGTGAACTAATTTATCAACGGAGATTTTATCCCCATAATCTATACAAAGTTTACAGTTTGTTTTATCTATGTTGCACTTAACCTCAGCATCATGAATCATCACAAAGTTATCAATTGTGGCATCCCCAATGGAAATTAAATCAAGCATACCTACAGTGTAGCAGTATATCCAGCATTTTTAATAGTCTCTAAAATTTTTTCTTCACTCACTTTTTCAGGATCAAATTCAATTTCAGTTTCTGCTCTGGCATAACTGGTTTTTGCCATCTTTACTCCTTCTAAATCCTCTAAATCCATATCTATGGTCAAAGCACAAGAAGAACAATGCATATCTTTAATTTGGAATTTACGTTTTACAGTCACCATAGTCTTTAATTTTCAATTTTTAATGTTTCAATGTTTAAAAAATTAAATCATTGTAAATTTATTGTAAATTGAAAATTGTAAATTTTAAATTACTTCTATTACTCCATAATACATTCCCATAGAACAGGTCCAAGTCAGCTTACCAGCGCTGGTGGGAGTAAATTCCACCGGTGTAGTTTGATTTTGGGCAAGTGTTTTACTAATTCCCAATTGGGGAATTCTAAAAGCTGCTGTACAACCAAAGCCACCTGTTGGGGTAAGATTTAATCTGACAGGCACACCGGCTTTAACTTGTACTCTGTTTGGTGTATAACTCGTTGGGTAAACCGTGATATCTGCAACTTGTACCCCATTCTCCACCCTAACATTAGGATCTTCCGACGCATATGCTCCTCCGGATAAATCAATATAAATTGGAACGGATTCTCTAATAGTCTGTAGAGTGATCGGTGAACCGGCCAGCACTAAACTGCTATTAAAAGTGATAATCCCCAAATACATCACCAGGGCCCCTGCTATTTTGAAAAATCTGGTTCTAAAAGTATCACCTAATACGGTTGTCAAAAATCCCAGACCCAAAAATAGTGGTGATGTTCCCAAAGTAAATACCCCCATAATGGCAGCCCCCAATATAGGACTGCCTGAGGAGATGGCAAAAGCCTCCATGGCCAAAGTGGTCCCACAGGGAATAAAAATGGTCAACCCCCCAAGTATGGCTGGAGCAAATAAATCCTTATTTCTTGAGGTATCTTTGACCATCCTGGTTAAAAATCTGGGGGGCTGCAATATAGCATATCTGAAAATGGGGTGGACATTTAAAAGATCTAAAGCAACAACCATCATGTAGGCTCCAGCCAGAAGCTGCATCACAATCCTGGCATTATCAGATATGGCAAGCGCCGATCCAAAGGCCCCCAAAATAAAACCTAAAATTACATAGGCGGTAAACTTGGTTGTCAGGAAAGCTAAAGTTGGCAAAATATTATGTTTCCTTCTACTACCCTCCTGTAAATCTTCCTCCTCACGCACAGCAATGGTGGATGCCAGAAGTCCACCTTGCACTGCCAGACAAGTTAAACCACCCACAGTTAAACCAGTTAAAAATATCAACCAAAGATCCACGTTAAATATTTTACCCTCTATTCATATTTAATTTCTATATTGTCTCCATCCAGTACTAAGATACATTGTGACTGACGTGGTCTCCTTCTCCACCGCATCCATCTGATAAATTCCAAACTTCAGTCACTTGTTGTCCTGTAAAACCTTTTTCTCTAATTAAGAGTTTGCCTAAGCCTCCATAAACATACCACCTCCAGCATTTGCAGCAACATGGCCCTTTTTCTTGAGAATTTTGCATGGCATAATCATAAGCTTTTTGCTGCTGAGGAGTTAATTGTAAGTCATAATAAGATAGCAGCTTTTTGGCAAGTCCAGCCTCAATATCATAGGGATCAGAAGGAATGTCTGGAATGTCTTTATACTTTTTTAAACCTTCAACTTGCTCCTGATAACGGTGCATACTCATCGGAGAGCAGCAAGAACCTTGTAAACGTGCGTTATCTGACATAGCAGGAATAGATGTTTGAAAAGACTGAGAACATGAAGAGTTACCATTCTTGCTTAAATAATCAAATTTTGCTACCAAAGCCTGGTTTACCAAAGGAGTCTCTGTATTTTTTGATGATGACCCAATGTATAAAACAGCGGCTATCACCATAAATAGCATGACTGCAATATGAACTTTTTTACCTATCAGGTTGAGTGCCATATTTTTGAGTAACCTCCTATTCTGCAACTCTCGCATGCATTTAACACTCTTTTGGAAGTAAGGTGGAGAGAAATGAGCATCAGGATAATAGCTCCTACGGTAATATATGTACGATATTGCAACAGGAATAAAACTCCGCCTACCCCCAAGAACCCAAAAATAGATGCAACACAGGAAGCACAAGTAGCAGTCCCAAGAACTGAAGCAATTAGTCCGGAGAAAAACCCGGTACCTCCTTGCCCTACCATAGCAACTCCGTCCTGAGCTGACCCTCTATTCTTTAAAATATAGACATTCATTACTATAGAAAGTGCAGTCAAAATAGGGAGGATAGTAAACAGAAACCAATCTTTAGGAGTTAAAATACTAATTTGGAAAGCCAGATCATTACCAGGAATAGTTCTGATTGGAATATAAAGAAGCAGCCAAAACATAACAAATGCCACAACCAGAAACCAGAATAAGTATCGTCTGTCACCAAAGACTAATTTACTGGCAGAAAGAAGGTGGAATAGATAATGTTTCATCGTTCATGATTTTAATAAATCATCAATAGCTGTTTTAAATTGATCAAATGGCACTGCTCCCGGAATTAATTTGGTTTTATTGGTCTTGGTATCAAGCAAGATATTACCAGGAGTTCCGGTAATGCCGGCTTTTATTCCTCCCTGATAATCCTCTTCTACATGAGGGGCATATTTACCGCTATCTAAACAAGTTTTCAGTGTAGCTGAATTTAAACCAACATCTGCTGCCAGCTTTGGCAAACTTTCCGGATCCAAACCATTATTGGAAGGGGTGACTTCAAAGATCTTATCCACCATCTTCCAAAACCCATCCTCACCGCCCTGATCTTTGGCACATTCCACTGCCTCAGCCTCTTTATCAGCCTTTGAGTGGATCTGATCCAAAGGGAAGTGTCTATAAACCCAGGCCACTTGACCTTTGTATTCATCAACCACTTGTTTGGCAGTTGGGTGAAATCTTTTACAAAAAGGACATTCTAAATCAGAGTATTCAATTAGCAAAACTCTGGCTTTTCTATCACCCCTGACATGATCCTCATCTTTTAATAGTTCTACTGGACCGGCTTGAGGTTCTGGTGGTTGATTAGGAATTGTAGGAGTTTGAGTTGTTGGCTGAGTGGGAACAGTACCAGCAATAGACCTTCCACCAATTTTAATAACTCCTCCATGGAGTAAGATGGATATAGATATAATGACCGCTCCTATTAAAATGGCTTTTGGTCCAGTCAGAAATGTATTTTTTTCAGGATCTACCATGGTATCTACTACTTAATGTAGTAGAAGTTTACCAGTTTGTCAATAACTTATTGGTGTTTGATTTACCGGGCTATACAATAATTGCCGGCTCGAATTTACCTCTTTCTCAGCTTTACAAAAGGCTTGGGAATAATCAGCGTAAACTGGAGTATTAACAATAATTAGTGAAAATATTAGTGCCAAAATGGATAGAAAGGCACCAAGAAAAGTTGGTCTAAATGCAGTTCTACCCTGTTTCCCGCTTAAGATTAGTATTCTTCTTTCCATATTATCTAGATTGATCAGTGCAGGCAGAAAACTTACTTTGGGCGAATCAATCACCAAAAGCTTAGATAAAACAGCGATCAGTTGATTCCTGAGGCCATTTTTAATAACTACTTTATCGGCAGTAATCTCTTTAGAAAACAGATAGTGTTTTTGCAGTTCGTAAATGATGGGAATAAAAAAGAAAATATAGGTGAAGGTTTTACCTATGATGATTTTGAGAGGATCCCGATTTTTAAGGTGAGATAATTCATGTAAAAGTATGGCTTTTAGTTCCATTTCATTTATAGCCTCTAAAAGACCTGTACTTAGACAAACCCTGGGTTTAAACAGACCATAGCAGAATGAAAATTTCTCTTTACTTTTCACCATATCAATTCTTCCCTCTAGATTTAGCTTAAGACTAACTGATTTTATAGTAGCTGGAACTGCTATCTTTTTACTTAAAATCTTCTTGAGATACTGACTGGTTTTCAAAATTTGTACACCTAAAGTCACAACACCGATTAATAAAATCGATACTGCGAGGGTTATCAAAAGATGCGGCATAAAATGGGAAAGAGAAGATAAAGCAACCGAAAAAGTTTTCTGACACAAAGTGATTACATCCATACTATTTTTTAGTCCCTTTCAATATTTTAAGTATTTGTTTACGTTTACTAGGAGCTAACTTTTCTACTTCCTGGGCAAAATGGGCCACAGCCATCTCACCAAAACTATCCATAAAGTTTTTAATAAGTTGATGAGAAATTCTAGTTAAAAATTTATCCTTAGAGTAATGGGGTTGGTATAGATAGGCTTTCCCCGCAACTTTTCGTTTTAAGAGCCCCTTATTTACCAGTCTTCCCATGATGGTCATTACCGTGGTATAGGCAATCTGACGCTTCCTAAGAAGTATCTCAGTAACATCCCTGACAGAAACTGACTCTTTTAGTCTCCAGATAATTTCCATTACCTCTGACTCCAGCTCCCCCAAAACTTTACCAACTTTTTGATCTGTATTCATTATTACTACATAGTGTAGTACTAAGTTTTTAATAAATCAACGTTTAAATACAACAACTTAATCTGGAAATATCTCTGGTAAATGATAAGGCAACAATTTTAAGGGCTTCTGACAGGGTGGGAAACATTGGTAAGGAGTTTACCACATCATCTATGGTATTTCTATTTTTAACCAACCACATGGCCTGGGCAATTAACTCCCCTGCATTAGGTGCTAAGATATGTACCCCCATAATATGTTTCGTTTCAGGATGAATTGCCATTTTGATTAAGCCTTCTGTTCTATTAATAATTAATGCTTTAGGAATATCCATGAAGGAGACAGTCTTACACATACAGGTGCCGAACTTTTCCATCTGCTGGTCTTCTGTAAAACCCACTCCCGCAAGTTGAGGGTCAGTAAAAATTGTCCAGGGGACTGTATTGTAATCTATACTATTTTGGGCATTATTTAGAGCATTCTCTGTAGATAATGTTCCTTCTCTTCCTGCTGTAGGTTCCTGCCTTATGGGTAGATTTGCCACATCTCCTACTGCATAAATATGAGGTTGCGATGTTTGAAATTGAGCATTAACTTTTATTGCCTGTTTATCATCTACTTCAACACCCACTTTATCAAGTGATAATCCTTGAGTGTTGGGTGTTTTACCTGTTGCAAGTAATATCTCATCAGCTATTACCTCCTCCTCTTTATCACCGATCACGTAAGTCAGAATCTTTTTAGTACCATCTTTGCGTGCAGATTTGACTTGTATACTTGTTTTAATGGTTATACCTTCTTGAGTAAGTATCTCGGCTAAGCTACTTGTTAATTCAGCTTCTGCAGGAGGAAAAATTGAGATATTCCTCTGAAGGATTGTGACCTTGGTGCCAAAGCGGGAATACATTTGGGCAAATTCTAAACCTAATGGCCCTGCCCCAACTACAACTAACTCCTGTGGTTGCTGCTTAATTTGTAAAGCCTCAATATGAGTCAAATATCCCACTTCTTTAATACCTTCTATTGGCGGTACAGTGGCTGTTGAACCTGCTGCAATAATATATTTCTTAGCTTGATACTTCTGACCAGCAACTTCTATCTCACTCAGAGAAACAAAACTGGCTCTACCCTCGATATGAGTAACATTTTCTAAGCCATTTAAGACTTTCTCGTATTTTTCAGCTCTTAGTTTGGCTACCAAATCAAGTTCATGTTGGACAACTTTAGAGAAATTAAAATCTTTAACTTCTATATCAATTCCTGGAATATTGTGGCTTTTGGCAAGATACATTACTTCACCTGCCCAAAGTAGAGTTTTTGATGGCACGCAGCCCACATTGACACAAGTTCCACCCAAAGGAAGCCCTTTATTTACCAGTAATGTTTTAGCACCTAATTCATTAGCTTTAATGGCAGCAGCAAAAGCTCCTGCCCCACCACCAATAATGATCAGATCATACTCATTCATGAATTTTATGTTTCTTTCTAAAAAGTTGTTTGTTGTAAATTACCGCTCCAAGAATCAATAGCCCACCTAATCCCCAGATTGGCCATGCTCCCAAGGTGCTTAGGAATATGTATCGGCCAACATAAAGAAGAACGCCACCGAGTGAGAGAAGGATTAGAGGTATGATGTTTCTATGGCTGCGGAAGTCTAGAAGAAAGCCTATCCCTGCAATAAAGAGCATCCCAAATGCAAGTTGCCTCCAGATTGGAATCACTGCTCCGAGTCCCAGGTAAGTTAAAAGCGATGCAGAACCAATCCAGCAAAGTGGACAAACACCGACAGCGCCAGCTCCAAGGATTGGTAAAATTATTGTCTGTATCCTAGTTAGTAATTTCATTTATTTCTTATACTTTAACCGCAATTCGGACACATAATTTGTCACCTCCTATTAGGCAATAAACTCTTTCAGGGTTTTATTAAAATCATTCTTTGTAAGTGAGTAATAGACAAGTTGTGCTTCTTTTCTTCTTCTCACAAGCTGTAGCTTAAGTAGTTTCTTTAAACTATGAGAGACAACAGAAATAGAGGTATCTAAAATTTCTGCCATCTCACTGACAGTTATTTCTGGATAATGACAAAGTAGATAGCAAATTTTAAGTCTGGTAGGATCACCAACTACCCCTAATTGTTTTGCGCAATCCAAAAGCTTCTTTTTGTTGGTTAATTCTATTTTAATACGCTGACGTTTTGCGTCAGCAAAAGGCAAGCTCTGCTTAATACGAACTTCAGTGAGTATCAAGCTTTGCTTATATTTAGCCATATTATTTGAACGATTATTCAAATAATACTTGTTTTGAAGAATTATGTCAAGTCCATATCCAAAATCAGTCCGCCCCAGGTAAAATCTTTAGCACCCAATCCTTCTCCTGTTTTGGCATTGTATGATTCTCTAAAACCGGCAGATTCAAGCAAAGAAAGACTGCTTTCCAAAATCATCTTGGCTTCCTTTTTAAAATTATAATTTTGCAAACCCTGATAGATAAACCAATTAACTGCTATCCAAATCGGTCCCCTCCAAGAGAGATTGGTAGAAAGTAGTGCTGCTATCCCTCTCCAGGGATTATCCGGATCAAAGGAGGGCTCATCCCGGGAGACAGTGGGGACTAAAAATTTCCCCCCAAACCGGGTCTCATCCAGCAAAAATTTCTGCACCAATTCTTGGGCCTCACTCTTGGTACAAATTTGAGCAAAAAGTGGCATAAAGATAGCCCAGGTTTTCACTTTAACCTTTTTATAATCCCGATCATAGGTAGACCAGTATAATCCATCTTCAAACATCAATTTCCTCATGGCATCACTGATCAGAGTAGCTTGGTCTGCAAAATATTTTGCATCATCAATAAAGTTAAGAACTTGGGCAATTTCTGAAAGACAATTTAAATTTTTCACCATGATGGCATTAAAGGGCACATCTTTCACCCAAAAAAAGTTCCTCATACATTTTCCCACTTCGAAATCACATCTTTCATGTTCCGAGACCAACTCCAACCTCTTTTGAAAATTAACATCCAGTGAATGAACCGGCGGCAACCCCAAAGGAATATCAAACCTGGGTGAATTATCTTCACCAGATTCATCCGGGTTGATAATACCGATTAGATGATTATTTCTGGGATCCCTCTCGTTTATCAAATAACGGTAATAAAGATTTAAATTAGGATAAATATTTCTTAAAAAATCTTTATCTTGATCCTGCTGATAAATTTTCCAAACCGCATAGGCTATCATGGGGGGTTGAGTAATGGTGGAGGTATCCTCCTTACCCCATTCAATCACCGGAAAATCAGACTCGGTATGTTTTCTCCAATATATCATATGAGGGATCAGCCCATTGGGAAACTGTTTAGAGACCAAAGACAGTAGTTCCTTTTTGGCATCCTCATAATTGATATGAGATAAAATAATGGCATGGAAACAGGAGTCCCAAAGCCACTGGTAAGGATAGGTTTTAGTGGAGGGTACTGTATATTGATGTCTGCCGCTAATACGCCTATTTCTAAGCATTAGCTCCCCCACTGCCTTTTTTAATTTACGCTTGTCCATAACCTAATACTATACCAATCCCAAAGCAGCATCAATTTTACCTCTGTCAAAACCTAAAATTGTTTCTTTACCACCATCATCTTTTTCCACAACGGTAAACGGCACTCCCATCTGTCCTGAGATTTTGACCATTAATTATTTAAATTTCTTTTCTCCTGCCTTAATTGCCACAGGTAAAATATTTTCTTCCGGTGTTATCGGACAATCCCAGTTGTCATTATATGAGCTATATGGATTATATGCATAGTTGAAATCAATGATCAGTTTGTCTCCCTTTTTAGGAATCTGCAGCATCCTGCCATTTTCATAAGTCTCTTTTCCAGTAGTTTGATCTCTAAAAAGTAGATAATATTGAAACTGCTCCTGCTCAGGGTCTTCAAATACAATTGCTTCAACTCCCTTGCCTTCAACAGTGAAGATTACCTTACCAGCTCTTAAATAAACCTGCTCCTCTCCACCTGTAGTTTTAATAATTACCTTTTTGCCTACATCAGGAATGTTTTTATTGAGTGTTAACTCGAAACTTAAATTAAGATTAGGTGGATAATAATTTAAGCCTTTAAAATCTCTTTTTTGATCCTCAGTCAAAGGAGACTCTTTATCATTTTTCCAAGCTTTATCCTTTTGTTTTCTAAACTCTAAAAGTTTTTCCTGGTTATACATATCTATTCAATAGCAAAAAATGCTCTTTGCAACCATTCAGGCAAAGCAGGGTGGATATAAACAGAATTTGTAATTGCACCTATTTTACCATTTGCCTTCATGGCAACTATGGCCTCATGTATTAAAATGGAAGCATTAGGCCCAATAATGTGAACGCCTAAAATATTATCCTGCTCATCAACTAACACTTTAGCCAAACCATTTTCCTGCAGCGCTCCTCCCATACCAATATCTTTAAGTTCTGCTTTACCAACTTTATATTTAATCCCTGCCTTTTGAAGCTCTTGTTCTGTTTTTCCAACACCTCCGACTTGAGGAGAGGAAAAAACTGCATGGCCAATAGCAAAGGGGTCGAAGGAAACTTTTTTATCAGTAAAAGCATTCCTGATTGCAAAACCTACCTGGTCATTAGCAGCGTGTCTGAAAGGCAGTAGGCCAATTATGTCTCCAAATGCCCATATCCCATCTACATTTGTTTCTAAATATTCGTTTACTTTAATATATCCTTTATCATCTACTTCTACCCCTGTAGTTTTGACATCCAGAATATCAGTATTGGAGGTTCTTCCTGTTGCAACAAGGAGTTGATCTGCTTCTAATCTATCCCCCTCACCTTTAAGTTTTATTATAAACTTACCATTTTGATATGAAACTGCCTCCGCCTCGGCATTAAATAAAATTTCGTGCTTCTTGGAAAATTCTTTTGTAAACCAATCTGCTATTTCTTCATCCTCCTCACTGAGCATTCTCTGCCCTCTAACTAAGATAGTAATTTTAGTTCCCAACGCTCCATAAAAATGAGCAAGTTCTGCGGCAATATAACCACCGCCTACAATAACCATCTGTTCAGGTTGACTAACCAACCTTAAGGCTTTGGTGCTATCAAGATACGGTGTAGTTTCCAATCCAGAAAGCGGAGGAATTGCAGGTCTGGTGCCTCCCACTATAAACACTTTATCAGCCTTTATTTGTTCCTCTCCAACCTGCATTTGTTTTGGACCGATAAATTTACCCCTCATTTTATATAAAGTAGGATTTCCACTCTCTCGAATAGCTTTCTCAATGCCAGCAGAGTCCGTATCAACAACTTCTGAAACTCTTTTGACAATAGATGCAAAGTCAATATTTTCAATTTTGGACTTTATGCCAAATTTTTCAGAACTTTTAATAGTCTCCAAAACATCTGCTGAGTGAATCAGCATCTTTGAAGGAATACAACCTCTATTAAGACAAGTCCCACCCAGCGGACCTTCTTCTACTATTGCAACAGACATGCCTCTCTCAGCAGCAAATGAAGCTACCTCAAGTCCTGCTCCAGATCCTACAACAATGACATCAAACTTTTTCATAACAAAGAATTTGCCAGAGCAATTATTTCTTCTTTCTTAGGCGCCCGATCTTTATATGCTTTCAACTGCCCTGTTTTGGGATTGATAATTGTGGGGGTATAAATGTAACCAAGCTCATACCCCATTTTCTTATTATTTTCATCTATTTCTTTTGTGTAGCTCCTCCAAATTTTCTCACCTTCCGGAGTTTCTATGTTAAATCTCTCGATCTCATAACCTTCCTTTTCCAGTTCGTTAAGAATAGGTTCTGTGGTCTCACAATGTTCACAATCATTTTTCCAAAGTTCAATAAGCTTAATATCCTTAAGTCTTGGGTCTAAAACTGGTTGAGGATTTTTCATTAAACCAATACTTTTTGCCATACTGCACATTAAACAGTTATGATGCGGTCCGTGCGACATATCTACCTCCTTTCATTTTTCCCACAATCAGATTATCTAAAATATATCTTGTGAAACGATCTTCAGATTTAACCTCAGTTTGTTTGTGGTTAATGGATTTTTTAGCAGGACTGTCTATAGGCGCTGTCAAAAGCAAGTATAAGTCTTTCAAAAATGTATTGCTTAAAATTTTTCTGATGTTCATACCGATCCTCCTTGTGCTAGTTTTATTAATTCATCTTTTGTGGGCGCTCTATTGGAAAATGCCAATATCTTTCTGGTTTTAGGATTAATAAAAGTCGGCGTATAAATATAGCCTTCATCATACCCTTGATTTTTTGAGTTTTTATCAATTTCTGATAGGTATTCTTCCCAAAGCTCTCTTCCGGCCGGGGTTTCTATGTTGTATTTCTCAAAATCATATCCTTCACGTTCAAGCTCGGCAACAATGGGTTTTGCTGCTTCACAGTCTCCGCAGTCTGTTTTCCAGAGTTCTATAACACAATCCTCACACGTTGTAATTCCCTTCATGTGTCCAATAATATACCGTTCAATTGAGCCATTCTGTCATTTGAGCGACAAATTACTCCTTGACACGAAAGATTATATATGATATATTTTTCATATGATTGATAGCTCATACGATAGATTTTTTACTACGCTTGGCAATAAGAACCGCTTAGCCATTATTCATTATCTGGCTAAATACGGACCAAAAAATGTCTCTCAAATAGTTGATGCAACCAAGCTTGAGCAAACCGCAGTATCACACAACCTAAAAATGCTTTTATCCTGTCAATTTGTACATCTTACGCCAAATGGGAAAAGAAGAGTCTATTCAATCAATGAAGAAACAATCAAACCGCTTCTTACTTTAATGGATAAGCACGTCAGTGAATTTTGCAAAAAGACATGTGACAAATGTGCGGTTTCAATATTATGAGTCAAACTCAAATTCATACTCACGAGGCATCTGCGTCATCCGCAAGGGGTTGGCTGGGATTTCTTGTTTATATCGCATTAGTCGTGGGACTTACTGCCAGCGGCTATGCTCTCTTTATTTATCTCATACTAAATGCTTTCCCTAATGCCGCTTCTTTTGGCATTATCTTTATATCGATAGTGGCAGGAATAGCAAGCTTTTTTAATCCTTGCGCGTTTCCCGTTTTGCCCAGCTACCTTGCCCAGTATTATGTTTCTACTTCTCAACAAGGACAGAAGCAGAATCGTCTTGGCTCAATTCTCTGGTATGGTTTGGTAGCTGCAATCGGGGTAATTATTTTCAACGTCTTTCTTGGAGCTTTAGTTGGTGGTTTGGGAGCTGGTTTTGCCAATTCCCTGGGCCTTACCGGTCCCGATCCGAATATTTACATTCGCGCCTTTAGGGGAATTGTAGGAATATTTTTGATTCTTTTGGGATATAGTCATGCAACCGGAAAAGGCATTAGCTTTGCGCGCCTTGGACACTGGATTCCGCAATACGCGAAGTCCAAAAGCCCGACACGAAACTCTTTCTACTACGGTTTCTTTTACCCATTAATCGGCATAAGCTGCGGCGGACCAATTCTTGCCGGCCTATCGCTTTTTGCTTTTGCGTCAGGAGGATTCTTGTCTGCTTTTTCAGCGTTCCTTATTTATTCGGCTGTCATGGCAATTCTCATGGTAGTTGTATCGCTTTTGGTAGGTTTGTCGCGGGAAGAGCTTGTGAGAATGGTTGGCGGTTCTATCCTTACGATTAAAAAAACCAGCGGCTTGATTCTCGTTATTGTCGGAGCTTTCCTTACCTTCTCCGCCATTTTTGTGCAAACATTTACCAAGCTACTTTTCCCATAAGTGTAAATAGACCACAAGAATTAAAGTCCGGAGAGTTTTTGAGGATCAAAGGAGATTATCTTTCTATTTATTTCAATTGTTCTATTTTTTTCAAGTTTATTAAGTAACTCCGTCATGGTGGGACGGGAAATGCCAACCATGTCTGCCAGCTGCTCATGGGTAAATTTGGTAGTAATTACCACCTTATCGTTTAGTTTTTCCCCATATCTTTTAGACAACCTGTAGAGCAAATCTTTGATTTTTGTAATGATGTTATTGGAAGCAAGGGAGGCAACCTGCTTTTTTGATTCAACTGTTTTTGCAAACAGTTCCCTGATTAAAGGATATGCAATTTGCGGATTTTGGGAAACCATCTGAAAAAAATCATTTTTGCTCATTGTGCAAACAAAAGAGTCTGTGGTAGCTTCAACAAAAGTTTCGCTAACTTCCTCCAGCCCCAAATCGCCAAACACATTTCCCGGGGCCAGTACATCAACGATAATTTTTTTACCATCGGGCGTAATTTCATAAATTTCTACTTTGCCACTCTTTAAGATAAAAATTTTATCCTTATCTTCCGGTTCCAAAATAACCTGTCTTTTACTGTACTCTTTGGAAGTTAAGTGCCCTGCCAAATGTTCAAGTTCTTCTTGCGGAAGGGATTTAAACAGATTTAGTTGTTTTAGAACAATAAGTTTTCTGTTCATAGCTAAATACAACAACTAAGTTTGGTAATATCATTGGTAAATGACAACGCTGCAATTTTTAAGCTTTCCGAAAGAGTCGGGAACATTGGTAAGGAATTTATTACATCATCCGTTGTATTTTTATTTTTAATTTGAGTACCTTTCATAGCATTTTCAGCACCTGCTTTATCAAGAGCTAACATTTTGGTATTTGGTGTTTTACCTGTAGCAAGTAATATCTCAATGGGTGGTACAGTTGCTGTTGAACGGCTGCAATAATGAATTTCTTGGCTTGATACTTTTGTCCGCTTGCTTCAATTTCATTGGGAGAAACAAAACTAGCTTTACCTTCTATGTGGGTAACATTTTCTAAACCATTTAAGACTTTCTCATATTTCCCAGCTCTTAATTTTGCTACTAAATCCAGTTCATGTTGAACAACCTTGGCAAAATCAAAATTCTTAACTTCTATATCAATGCCTGGAATTCCATGACTTTTTGCTTGATGCATGACTTCTCCTGCCCAAAGTAAAGTTTTTGACGGCACACAACCAACATTGACACAGGTTCCACCTAAGGGTAGTCCCTTATTCACCAGTAAAGTCTTGGCCTCCAGCTGATTTGCTTTAATCGCAGCAGCAAACGCCCCGGCTCCACCTCCGATAATAATCAAACCAAATTCATTCATAATTCTTGATCCTTTATTCGAACTTTACCACTGCCAACGCATCAGTTTCGGTAATATGCGTATCTCCTTTTGGCCCGAATGGTTTAGTCCATTCCAAATCCAGTTTTCCGTTCCCTAAAACAGCCGTGTAAGCACCCCATGTCTTGTCCGTGCCTTTTATCGTGACTTTTCCATCCTCAAACTCCGCACTCTCAACAGGGCCGTTTACGATCATTTCAGGGCCGGGCGGATTGATGGAACAAAGAAAATGTCCTGATACTTTACCATCTTTGACTTCGACTCCCACACCAAAGGTGGTAACCATACCCATACCGTCAACCGAGCCTAAACCGCCACCATAAACTTTTGTGTAATTATTCATAATTAATTAATTTTTCACCCCCTTTCTTTTAAAATCCCAGGTTTTCTTTAATCAAAATTACCGTTATTCTTCCGGGAATCATTTCTTTGCTAATAATAAGAATCTTATTAACTCCGCTTCGCATGCCATAAGCTTTTTGCGCTCGCGCGTCTTCCAGAGGATAAGAATACTCGTAAATTCTTTTTAAACCTTCTTGTACGTCTCCGACAATCTTTTGTGTTCCTACTAAAAATATAGCTTTCCCGCCACCGTAAGCTTCTGCCGGTAGCTGACTGCCTGATGCAGATGCAATCAGAAGCTGTCCATCTTCTGTCACCGCGTGGATGAAACCCACCACAAATTCCGGTGAGGATCCAAGCTTTACCATTTCCCGACCTTGGGTATTTCTATCCATAGCCATAAGTTTGTTTCGCACAGAATTATATTTTTTTGATCCATTGATCTCTTTTGCCAAGTTTATAGCTTCTGCAGTCTGGGAAGTCATAGTAAAAACCTCTGCTCCCTCCGGTAAAATTGACAAAACTCTCTTTTTTGCCTGACTGCCATTTTCAACAACGATTGCTTTTATTCCGTTTCTCTCAAGCGCCTCAACCGTCTTTTCAATTAATTGGCTGCTGGCTAATTTACTAAATTTCTGATTTGGTTTCATAAAGTTATTTTCCCTCCAATATTTGATTAATTTGCTGTTTGAAGTAGTCTTTACTTTGAGCGCCAACCATCACCTTAACCTGCTTACCGTCCTTAAATATTATGATGGTAGGGATACTCATAATACCGAAGCTGGCTGCTGTTTGGGGATTTTCATCTACATTTAATTTACCCACCTTTAGTTTACTACTGAATTCTTCTGCCAGCTCTTCAATAATCGGGCCCACTATCCTGCATGGAAAACACCACGAAGTCCAGTAATCTACCATCACCGGCAAATCTGAGTTTAAGACCTCCTCTTTAAAATTTTGATCTGTTAGATGCAGAGTGTTGTTTTTCATAGTTTCAATGTATCCTTTTTACTTTTCAAATTCTGTCGTTTAAGCTACATTTTGAACTTTTCCTGAATCCTATTTAAGGCGACGATGTATGCGGCTTCTCTTAGAGTAACCTGATATTTATTGGCTATTTCAAATACTAAATTAGTGGCTGTAACCATTTTTTTCTTTAATTTACTCAAGACTTCTTCTTTGCTCCATCTTTGAGCATGTAAATTTTGATACCATTCAAAGTAACTGACAGCTACACCACCAGAGTTTGCTAAAATATCAGGGATTACTAAAACGTTCTTTTTTTGCAATATTTCATCTGCTTCTTGAGTGGTAGGGCCGAGAATGTTGAACATTTATTGATATTTAATGTTTGTCCTCTCAATCTCAGCACTCAGTTTACAAACCTTAAACTGGTATCCTACCCCCAAGCCCGATTTTCCGCAGGAAAATATACTTTCTTCGAAAGACTGTTTTCTTCCAGAAAATAGTCCTACGGTTTATTTAAGCAAAATCTACATCCCTAAACTGGTGGAGATCTTGCTTTCATCTTTTTGTTCATCCTTCTTTTTTGGATGAGCCTCACAAGCACAGTCTTTGGGATGTTTTTCCATCATCCCGACTGTTTTTGCCATACTGCACATTAAACAGTCATGATGTGGTCCATGTGACATAAGTCTACCTCCTTTCTCTAAAAAATTCTGGTCTCTTTCTGAAAAAGGTAATTTGATTCCGAAAATTTCTAATCTTTCGCCAATCATAGTAATTTTCATTTTAGATAAGAAAGATCTAAAATTCTGTCATTTGAGCGACAGTTCGAGAAAGGCTTTAGTTAAAGTTTGTTTATCCAGCACAATCCCTTGACTAATTAGTCTTCCATTAATTATTAATATTGGAGCATGCCATGCCAAATTTGTTAAAAAAGGTTGCCAACTCCAAATCCTTGATAGTATTCTTAACCATTCTCACAAGCAGGTCGCATTCTTCACACCATTTCTTAGGTACCCTAAAAAATCCTTGCTGACCTGTAAAACGGTAAATGGTGATGTTAAACTGACAATCCTCGCAGGTAGTAATTTCCCTCATAGATACCCAAAGTTTATAAGAAAGTACCAATATAATCTGTCACTTAGACGACAAAACCTCAAAGATTGGCTAATTTTTGGGGATAGTATGAAATAATTTTACCTTCGCGCTTGATAATTCCTAGGTGATCTAATTTATTAAGTAGCTCAGTCATAGTGGGACGGGAAACTCCGATCATATCTGCCAACTGCTCATGGGTAAATTTGGTTGAGATTACTACTCTATCATCTTTATTCTCACCATGTTTTTTGGCAAGTCTTAACAGTAAATTTTTAATTTTAATCAAAAGATTATCTGAAGCCAAAGCAGCCACCTGCTTTTCAGATTCAATAACTTTAGCAAAGAGCTCTTTTACTAAAACATTGGCTACTTGCGGGTTGCGGCTGACCATTTCAAAGAATTCTTGTTTTTTCATCACACAAACAAATGAATCAATTGTAGCTTCAATAAAATACTCATTTGGCTCCTTAATACCTAAGTCTCCAAAAACATCGCCAGGCCCTAAAATATCTACTATAATCTTTTTGCCGTCAGGGTTAAGTTGATAAATCTCCACCCTTCCTGTTTTAAGTATAAAAACTTTATCGCGATCTTCTGGTTCAAACATAACTTGGCGTCTACTATATTCTTTATCCACAGAATGTTGGCTAATTATATCTATCTCTTTTTCTGGAAGAGTTTTAAAAAGATCTAACTGTTTTAAGTACCAACATTTCTTATTCATTATTTAAAAAGCTCGGTTTCTGGATGAAATGATACCCAGGCAAACCACATTGATCTATCTGGAATCACCTGACTGCCATCTTCTTTAGTGATTCTAACCTGGCCAACTTTGCTTCTTTCAATCTTTAAATTTACTCCATTTAAGGTATCGTTTACCACACCTACCGCAGATAATCTCTTATCATCATAAGCTTTAAATTTTCCCTCAACTTCAATCCCCCAGACAATCTGCTTTGGATGAAGCCTGCTGTCTTGTGTGCCTTCTGCCGGAAAATAGACTGACCTGTCAGTTTCATAACTGCCATATGGATAAACACTGTAATCTCTGGAATATCCAGTATCTTGTGATAGAACTTGGGTATCAGGATGTAACTTTTTCCAATCTTTCCAAAGTAGTGTATCAACTGGGAATGGTTTTAATTTTTGTCCCACCAGCTCACCGACAATTGCCTCTCCACCCAGCTGCTGCCATAAAGTTTCTGTTTTTCTGTCATACATCACCAGGTTGCTGTTGACCAGTTTTCCAGAAACTCCAAAAGTAGTATCAGCGGGTCGCTCGAATCCTAAGGCTGTACCGCAAAGTGGACAAAAAGTGACCAGTATGGGATCTCCCCCAACAGTGTCATTGACTATTTCATGCCAATTTAATATTCTTTGTGGGTAGGCTTTGGCCACTCCTTTATGAAAAACTGCAAAGACCACATCGTCATCTGTAATTTGATTCTGCTTTTCTGCATCAGTTGCGGAGATAAATTCAGGATTATCTATTGCAGGAATACAATCTTTGACAGGACAACCTTGTCTTAATTTATTTAAATCAATTTTGGCTTTTTTAGAATCCAGATTAAACTCCTGGCCTGGTAGTTTTCTGATGATTTCTTGCACAGGCTGTGGAGCGCCAAATCTGGTGGCCAAAAGGTATCCAGCCACCAGCAACACTGCTACTCCAATTATCTTAAAAGTCATCTTCATCTAAGTAACTCCTCTATAGCTTGTCTCATTTCTTCTTGAGTTTTTGGACCAGCTTTAACTTTAGCAATGTTACCTTCTTTATCAATATATAAAGCATAGGGCATAAACTGGCGCCCGCCAGTTAAAGTTTTATAAACTCCTCCTGTGGTATCTTTAAGCAAGGTATAAGTCACACCTCTTTCCTTGGCGAATTTTGTACCAACATCTACTCCTTCTGTTTCAGACCTGTGAATTCCTAAAACAACTAATTTGTCACCAAACTCCTGGTGAATTTTTTCAATCTCCGGCATTTCATTAACACAAAATGGACACCATGCAGCCCAAAAATCTATAAAAACAGGTCTGCCGGCAAATTGCGACAGTTTAACTTTTTCTCCATTAAAACTTCCCAGTTCAAAATCAGCCACTTTTTGACCCACTTCTGATGAGCCACTACTAACTTGAGCAGGCGTTCCACTTTGGGTAACAGTTGGCGAAGGATTAATCTTGAATGGATTGGCTAACAGAAAGATGACCCCAATTATTATTAAGACTAAAATTGTCAAAATTATCACTCTTTTTATCTTAACCACCTACCTTTCAGAATGAATTTTGTAAATTACGGTAAAAGTCAATTTTATTAAGCTCTGCCAAAATAAAGGCGGTAAAGATTCCATACTTGTCAGTAACTAACAATAGACCAATAATAACCAGTAGGATGCCTGCTCCTGTATTAATCAAAAGCAGAGTCCTTCTTAAATTTATAAGTAATCTGTATGAACTGCTCAAAGTCAGGGCAATTAAAATAAACGGTAAGGAAATTCCCAAACTATACACAAACAGTAGTGTTACTCCACTCAGAATATTGCCGGCAGTGGCAGCCAGAGTCAGAATGGCTCCCAGTATTGGTCCCACACAAGGTGTCCAGGCTAAAGCAAAGGTAGTTCCCAAAAGAAATGGACCTAATAATTTGATTGTTCTTAATCTTTCCGGCAACTGAAATTGAAACTCTATCTGGGTAAACCTAAAGCGGTTAAATACACCCAGACTATATAAACCGAAAAAGATGACCAATACACCTCCTATTTTAAGTAGAATTTGCCTGTTTAAGAGCAGCAGATGGCTGAGGGTGGTTGCTCCCAGTCCCAAAAGGACAAAGACTAAGGAAAAACCTGCCACATAAAATAAACTGTTTATTAAAACTTTTGCCCTATATTTAGCTGCAGATTGGGAATTTGTCAGCTCTTCTACGGATACCCTGGAAATATAACCAATAAAAGCCGGCACCAAAGGGATCACACATGGTGCCAAAAAAGATGCTAAACCTGCCAAAAAAGCCACCAATAAATTTAGTTCATTCATTTTTGAGCCATTTGTTTCATGTTTTAAATCTTTTAAGTAGTAGTGAATTAGATACCACTGATATAGAACTACTTGCCATAGCCACTGAGGCAAATATTGGATTTAATAATATATGAAAGAACGGATATAAAATTCCCATAGCCACAGGTATCAAAATAATATTATACCCAAATGCCCAGAATAAATTCATTTTTATTGTCCTCATGGTTTTTTTGGAAAGCTCTATGGCAGATGCCACACTTCTTAAATCTTTATTAACTAAAGTTATATCACCTGCTTCTATAGCCACATCTGTACCTGTTCCCATGGCAATCCCTATGTCTGCGGCAGCTAAAGCTGGTGCATCATTTATCCCATCCCCCACCATAGCCACTACCTTACCTTCCTGCTGAATTTTCCTCACCTCAGTTTCTTTTTGATCAGGTAAAACTTCTGCCAAAACTCTTTTAATGCCCACTTTTTTAGCAATAGCATTGGCAGTCCTAAGGTTATCTCCGGTAATCATTACTACCTCTATGCCTTTAATCTTTAACGCTTCCACCCCTTCTTTGGCGCTCTCTTTAAGAGTATCAGCAACTGCAATTAAACCCACAAGTTTTTTATCTTGCGCCATTATCATTACTGTTTTACCCTCATTTTCTAATCGCTCGATATCATCCTGAACAAGTTTTTGGACCTCTACTTTTTCCTTATCCATCAGCTTTCGATTCCCAAAAACCACTCTTTTTTTATCCACCTCTCCCTCAATTCCATGACCGGGGATAGCTTTAAATTTATCCGCCTTACTTAACTTAATTCCCTCCTGTTTTGCTTTAACAACAATTGCCTCAGCCAAAGAGTGTTCAGATCCTTTTTCCAGTGAAGCTGCAATTTTGATTACTTCCTGTACACTGTAACCTGTACCCTGTAATCTCACCACATCAGTCACTTCCGGTTTCCCCTTGGTTAAAGTCCCTGTTTTATCAAAAATAACTGTTTTTATTTTATGAGCAGTCTCTAAACTTTCTGCATCTTTAATTAATATCCCATTCTCTGCCCCCATACCTGTTCCCACCATAATGGCAGTAGGTGTAGCCAGTCCCATGGCACAAGGGCAGGCAATGATTAAAACTGCCACCATATTGAGCATGGCAAATAGAAATGCCGGGGTGGGCCCAAACACATACCAAACCACAAATGTGGCCATAGCAAGCATTATCACTATCGGTACAAAATATGAAGAAATGAGATCAACTAATCTTTGTATGGGAGCTTTACTGGCTTGGGCTTCTTGAACAAGCTTGATAATCTGGGAAAGCATGGTATCTGCTCCCACTTTAGTAGCTTTATATAAAAAGGTGCCGGTTTTATTAATGGTTGCTCCAATCACTGTATCTCCTTTAGTTTTATCAGCTGGAATACTTTCTCCTGTCACCATTGACTCATCAACTGAAGAAATCCCTTCTATAATTTCCCCGTCAACCGGAATTTTTTCTCCAGGTCTGACTCTGATGGTATCTCCGATAACTACCTCCGTAATTGGAATATCAACTTCTTTGTCATCCCTTAACACCCTGGCAGTTTTAGCCTGAAGACCAATTAATTTTTTGATTGCCTCAGAGGTACCAACTTTAGCTTTTGCTTCAAAATATCTGCCCAAAAGAATTAAACCAATAATGATGGTGGAAACATCAAAGTACGGTTCCGGTTTTACTCCGATATTCTCCACCACTTGGGGTAAGATTGTTACAAAAGCAGAATAGGAAAAAGCCACAGTGGTACCTATTGCCACCAGAGTATCCATGTTGGCAGTTCTGTGCCTTAAAGCAGGAATTGTGGCCTGATAAAAGATCAGCCCTGCCCAAAATTGGACCGGGGTGGCCAGGATTAGCTGAACCCAAAAATTCTGCAAAATTGCCGGGGCAAACTGCATCAGTCCCGGAAAAGAACCCCACAGGATTAAGCTTCCCAAAAATAAACTTGCCGCCACTTTATTTCGTAAAACCTTCAGTTCCTTTTCTTTCTCTATTTTTTGCTGATCTTCTGTTTTTAACTCCTGCTCAATTCCTGCTTTGTAGCCCACATTGGCCACAGCAGAAACCAAATCATTATCCGCTACTTTTTTTGGATCATATGTTACAGTTGCTGTCTCTGTGGCCAGATTAACCACACAATTTGAAACACCTTCAACCCGACTTAGAGATTTCTCCAAAATCCTCACACAAGATGCACAATGCATACCCTTAATAGGAAATGTTTTTTGACCTCGTTCATCTTACAATCACCTTTCCATGATACATATTCATGCCGCAAGAAAACTTAAATTCACCACTTTGCTGTGGAGTTATTTCTATGGTTACTCTCTGATTTAATGGCAATTCTTTGCGGATTTTAAAATCCCCCAAAACTACTTCTGACAAACAATCAGTCGGGTCTGTTCTTAAAAAATTAATCTTGGTGGTTTTTCCTTTGGGGATAGAAATTACCTCTGGTGAATATCCGCCACTAACAGTAATGTCCACTTCACCAACCGCTTCAACCTCCTTTTCCCTTTTCATCAGGAAAAACCAAAGGGTAAAGACTATACCTATAAGGCCAAAAATAATTACCATGATCTCATCTAAGCTCATATCTTTTGCCTCCTTTTTTGACTAAAACAAAAAGGGAGCCAATTACTAAAACAGTTGAAATAACAATTGGCACATAGACAGGGCCTACCCAAGGTGTTGGCAGTAAAAAGAAAATATCCAGATCACCCAAGGTCTTAGGCCAGCCAATGGTCAGCTTTAAAAAAGCATAATAAAAAATATCCCAGATGCCAAATGCTAGGAAAAAATATGCCACTCTTTCCCAAAACAGCTTTCCAGCCAAAGTGGCAACTGCGGAGAGCATCACCAAAGTGGCAGCCTCCCTGATTCTTTCTACATTTAACAAAGCAGAATCTGTGATTATCTTAACCGCAGTTTGAGGTTCCAAAAAAGCAATACCTGGTGTCAGGAATAAAACTTCAGATCTATCTATTTGTGGTGGAGTAAAATTCACTCCCAAAAGATGTCTTAAATAAACTACCGCCGCCGCCTCGACAAAGGCAAAAGATACGGCAAATATAATAACTTTAGATATCAATCCTCTCATTTATGTTTATGCCTCCCATGCATAAAAAACATCATTATCGGACCAGCTAACAACTCATCACCTCCCTTTTTAGATCCTTCGTCGCCTTTTTGGCTCCTCAGGATGACGCAAAGCGTCACTTTTTATTTATTTGTTTCCAAAGCCAAACACCTAAAAGGATTAAATCCACCAAAATCACCAGCCAAAAAACAATTGCCAAAACTCCAAACCCAGAGCCCATCATGCCATATCCCCAGTTTCCATAACCCATCATTTACATCACCCCCTTATTGAACTCTTTTAAATACCTTCATTATCTCATCTGTGGTGGTTTTGACCTTACCTTCTCTAATATGATTCACAACACAAGTTTTAAGATGGTTTTCTAAAACTAGGGAATCTACCTCCTCTAAGGCTCTTTGGACTGCTTGAGACTGGTGGATAACATCAATGCAATACTCATTACCCTCAACCATCTTAAGGACTTTTTTCAGATGCCCTTGGGCAATTTTTAATCTGTGCAAAATTCTCTCCTGGGTATCTTTAGGTCTATACATATAGTATCATTATATCCCCCCTGGGGGGATTTGTCAAATTAATTGACAAAATATAGTTTGACAAGGGTTTAAAATTAAATACATAATGAATTAATGGTTCGATTACTTCGACTGGTTCGACTACGCTCACCACAGGTTCGCTCAGTACAAGTACACTCACCACAAGTGTCCAGACAGCTCGGGATTGCTCATCTTATTCTTTTGATAATTATTGTCGTGGTACTGATTATAGCGGCTGTCTTAGTCTTTTTAGGATTACGGGCCTCAAGTGCTTTAAAACCTAAAGCGGATCAAAACACTCCCTATCAAAATCCCTTTAATCAGCCCTCCTCATACCAAAACCCTTTTGAGACATACCAAAATCCATTTGCTGATATTGAACAATGAAAAAAATCTTAATTTTAGTCATATTTTTAATTTCTGCAGCCACTGCTGTCTCCGCTCAACAAAATTACCAGCTCACCTTTCCCATTACTGAACTTGGGAATTGCAACAATGTCCAAACTTGTAAAGTTTTCTGTGACCAGCCGGAAAATAGAGAATCTTGTATCACTTTTGCCAAATCAAAAGGTCTCCATAAAGATAAGGTTAATCAAAAACAGTTCCAGCTGCTATCTTTAGCCAAAACAGAACTTGGTTGCGAAACTTTCAACTCCTGTAAGCTATTCTGTAACAGAGAGGAAAATTACACTCGCTGCCTTGAGTTTGCTCAAAAACACGGGCTGGCTACCCCTCCATCTGCCAAAGATGAGGAACTTCTCACCAAGGCAAAGCAAAATTTAAACTGTGATTCATTTGAATCCTGCAAAGCCCTTTGTGATCAACAACAGAATTACACCAAATGCGCTGCCTTACTTCAGGACCAGATTAGCTCTGATGACCGGGCCATGTTTGAAAAATATAAACCATTAATTAAAGAGTATTTGGGTTGCGATTCACTGATTACCTGCATGGCTTTTTGTATGAATCCTGCAAATTTACCAAAGTGCGAGGAGTTTGGTAAAAAAGTTTCTGAGGAGCAGGGAGGAAGTAGTTATAATGAGCCTCCTGAAGTCTGGTGTCCGAAAATTTCTCCCGAGTGCAAATGGACCGGATCAGATTGTATTTGTATTGGACCAGAAAGTTGCGCACAGCATCCTGAATGCACCTGGGATGGAGAAAATTGTGCTTGTGGTACAACTTACAGCGATGCACCCCCACCTGTTCAAGAACCTGGAGATGTTTGGTGTCCTAAAGTTGGACCATACTGTGTTTGGGATGGCTCATCTTGTACTTGTTGGGATGCGTGTGTTAAGGATGGAGGAACATGGACAGGAACCACCTGTGAACATCCTGATACTAAGCAGTCTGTTTACCCAAGTCCCACCTCTGAACCGCCCGATGTCTCATGTACAAAAAATCCTGACTGTCAATGGACAGGTGAAAGCTGTTCTTGTACCGCGGTCCAAGCAACCCCAACTGTGGAGCAATCTCCCCAACCTCAAGTTCAAGGAGTCAGCACCAATCAAGGTTTGCTTAGACAAATTTTGGATTTTATTCTAAGTCAATAGACTCCTCATTGCGGTGGCTCGCCGCCAGATTGCTAGTATTGATCTTTATATTGACCAACGTATGGAGCGCAGGCTGAATCTTTAGGGTTTGACTTACAATAAGATACGCAAGAAGCTTCATCTGTACATCCTCCGGGACCGCTAAATCCGCCATACTGTCCGGCATATTTTGCACATTCACTATCCTTCGGATTAGCCTTACAATAGGACATACAGGATGCTTCATCGCTACAACCACCTGGCCCAGAAAATCCTCCATACGCTCCGGCATACTTTTGACACTCCGGATCTTTGGGGTTTGATTGACATTTCGCTTTGCACTCATCAACCGATGTACAACCTCCCGGTCCGGAAAATCCTCCATACTGACTGGCCATCTGTTTACAGGCTTCATCCTGAGAATTGGCAGTGCAGTAGGCTGTACATGAGCTTTCCGAACTACAACCACCTGGCCCGGAAAACCCGCCGCCATACTGGCTGGAGTATTTTTGACATTCCGGGTCTTGGTAGTGATCTTTACAATAGGCAGTGCATGAACCTACATCACTACACCCACCAGGCCCGCTGAATCCGCCATATTGACCACTATATTGTTTGCATTCCGCATCAGCCGTATTAGCCTGACAGTAAGCTTTACAGGAGGCTTCATCCTCGCACCCGCCAGGCCCTTTAAAACCTTGGTATTTACTAGAGTACTTTTTGCACTCTGGATCAGAATAATTTTTGGTACAGTAAGAAGTACATGAGGCAATATCGCTACAACCTCCTGGTCCTTGGAAGTCCACTTTTATTCCGTGATCATTGGCATAGCTTAAGCAGACCTTTTGATTATATGGCTGGTTACAAAAGTCCTGGCAATCCTTTTCAGACTTGCATCCACCCGGGCCTGTCCCGCCGTATTTTTTGGCTGCCTCTGCCTCCTCGGTTGAGAAATAACCAACCTTTACAGCATAAGCTCCACACTCGTTATAGTGGCTGGGATCAGTACAATAAAGGTTGCACTCCGTGTAATCACGACACTTACCCGGGGTTTCTACTCCCTGTCTAAAGCCTTCTGCCACCTTACGGACTCTATTTAACTCTTCAATAGGCAGCAATTCCTTCTTACCGACATAATCAAGACACTCATTGGTTTGGCTGCTGTCATCACAGTACTGTTCACACTGCTCAAGGGTTTTGCAACCCCCCGGACCTCCTCCCAAACCAACTGCTTTATTAAATTTCTGTGCCAGTTCAAGATTGCTGGTAGAAAGCAAATCATATTTATCGGCAAAATCAATGCACCGGGCAATGTTTTCATCCCTATTACAAAAATTTCGGCAATCAGTACCCATCTGACAATTACCCAGTTCATCAACGGTAAAGGTTAATACATCATCTTTGGTAATTTGATATTTTTTCACAAACTCCATACAGTCCGGAAGATTACCATCTTTCTCACAGTAATTTCCGCATTCTGCTACGGTCGTACAATTACCAAGCTCGCCTATTGGAAATGTAAAACCATATTTTTTAGAAACTTCATCTTCGGATAATCCTGTTGTGGCGCCAAAAACTGCACCGGATGCATGAGTCCCTATCAATAATACGAATGTTGTAATCAGCAAAAGAACAGTCTTAAGTTTCATAATTTATTGAAATGGATTTTTATATACTCCTTTAAAGGGATTCACTTTAGCAAATGGGTTGGTTTCGAGCAATTTATCCTCAAGAGGATTTTGCTGATTATAAATCTGTTCACCTAAGGATGAGGCTTGTGATTTTTTGCCAATACCTGGAATCTTGCCACTGTTTAAAAAGACATATATCCCACCGCCAAGAATAAGGATTAAGACTAAAGTAGCTGCTATTTTCCCCACATTTATACTATATTTAAACTTAAACTTTAAGTCAACGACCTTAGCAAATCATATATAAACTTCACTCCAACTGCCAAAATAGCCACTAAAACCATCTTTTTAAATGTTTTTTGGGGCACTCTTTTAACTACCTGTTTTCCGCTAAAAGATCCTGCCAAAGCCACTATCAGTAAAATTGGAATATAGAAGTAAAATTGGCTGCTTAAGAATCCGCCTGCAAAATAGATTGGAATTCTGGTTAAATCCACTGCCAGGGCTATGGCTGCAGCAGTTGCTATATATTTTTCTTTCGGTAATCCAAAAGCTGTTAAGAAAGCTCCCCGTAGCGCTCCGCCAGTTCCAATCAGACCGGCTAGAAAACCGGATAATCCTCCTCCAATAATTGAATAAAATAAAGACTCTTTTACTTTTAAGTCTTCTTTCCACAAAGACAATATTGCATAAACTATCAGGAAAATGCCCAAGATTCCTTTTAGAAAATCTTGTGGGGTAGATTTCACAAGTAATGCTCCTATAACAGTTAGTAGGACACTGGGGATACCAAAAATTATTAAAGTTTGCTTGTCCAGACCGGACTTAAAAAAGCTAATCCTGCCAATATTGCCAAAAATATGGAATAAAGCCACCAAAACAAGGGCTGTTTTAAAATCAAAAAACAAAAGAGCCAGGGGCAAAAATACAGTTGAAGAACCAAAGCCAGCAATAGTCCCAATTATTTCTGAAACAAATGCAGACAGAAAAAACAAAATTTCCATTTAGTTTAAAATTACTATAGCGAAATTAAGAATAGAGGCAAAAGAAACCCAGGCCAGATAAGGATACAAAAGATAGGCTGATAACTTATTTATTTTCGAAAAAGCTTTAATTGTTAAAATAATTGCTATCCAAAGAGCCACAATATCTACTAGAGCCAACAAAGGATTTCTCATGCCAAAAAATATTATGGACCATATGACATTTAGAAAAAGTTGTATCCAGAAAACAGTTGGAATTCTCTGCTTTAACCATACCAAGTATAGAGAAATCCCCATTAAAGCATAGAGCATTGTCCAAACAGGGCCAAAAACCCAATTAGGTGGAGAAAAGGAAGGCTTATTTAAAGTTACATACCAGGTGGTGATTGAGGAAACTGTAAAAATAGAACCAATAAACCCTGCTCCTAAGCAAAGACCAATGGAAAGAATTAATTTAGGAAAATCTTTAAGCATTAACTTAACTGTACCACTTTTTCAAAAATTCACCCACCTCCAAAAACTTTAAATTTAGTGAATAGAAGAGATGTTAGCAATTATAATTAACTATATCGTTCACCATCCGTTAAAAACTCATCTCCTGTTCGAATAGAATCAAAGTCTTCATTAGTCAATTTGTTAACCATGCTATGATCGTAGTTTAGATTACGGAATGTGGATAGTGAAGCTATATGATGCTTTATGTTCGACTTTTTGTCCCATAAATAAATCCAATCTGGTCTTTTTTCTGAATTAATGAGCTGATAAGTCTTTCCATTCTGCTTGACTGGATATTTTGTCTTCAGTTCTTGGAATAATCTTTTTCTTCTAAAATCCTCTTTATACTTTGCCGCGTATTGGAGCAGAACTATAAAACCACCAAGACCACCCACAAATGCACCAAAGGCTACTGCATAATTATTAACTATTTGAGAAATTTCCATATTTCATGTAAATTTTAGGACTTTCCATGGTGGTGAGTCAATCCTTCGACAAGCTCAGGATAAATCAATCGAACCATGGGAAATATTATCTATATTAAGCTTGTTGATTTGCAACGTAGTAATCAATTAGCCTTCTAATCATTCCCTGATAGGAAGCTTTATGTTTTCTAGCGGCACCTTTGAAAAAGTCCAAACTCTTTTCAGTAAGTGTCAGTGTTACCCTGGTCTTTTTTTCATTTAAAATTAGCTTTTCAGGACTGGGTAAAAAATCACTTATTACTCGTGCCTCTATCGGCTCACTTTTGTATTTGATTTTGTTTTTCATATATATTTTTGCCCTTTCTCCAATAACCTGCGCCAATTATTCGGACACGGTTATTGCGATATGTAAAGCGGACAGTTAAAATACCTCCTTTCACTTTTCCAAAAACATAATAACGCTTCTCATCCTTACTGTGCTTCAAATCTTGCGCTATCACACGTTTCGGATCAATGAATGCATATTGTGCAGTTTCAAAATTGACCCCATGCTTTTTAAAATTTTCCGTATTTTTATTCTCATCCCATTCAAAAGATGTATGCATGTTTATATTACCATATTAGCATAACTTTTGTCATATCTAAAATGTACGGGCAAATTTTAGGACTTTTGGGAGAAAATTACCAGATATACTAATTCTTTAATCTAATTTTATCAATCCAAGCTTTCCAACTCAATTGCTCAACCTCATGGACAAAGTCTTTTGCATCCTCTAACATACCAATCATATCGTTAGGGGTTGGAATTTCTGTTTCTAGGATAGGACAATAGTGGTAAACTCGAAAATCAGGATCAAATATCCTCTGTTTGTTCCAATCTATTGGATCATCTATAACACCCACAACTTCTCCAGTAAAAAATACATAAGGACCAGTGTGACCTGTTTTATTAGATAGTATAGTAGTAAAGGCTCCCTCATCTACTTCCTCTAAAGTATGTAGTTTAAAACCCAATTCTTCTACTTTTCCTTTCAATCTAGCAACTAAAGGATTTTCTAATGGCATTTCTCCTTCAAATTCACCCATGGCCAGATTCTAGACTATAGATAATAAATTAGCAAATTTTACCCTTTTTTGTGGGTAATTTCCATCCACTCTTCTTATTCAAAATCTTCTTTATTAAGCCGGGACTGTCTTAATATAGAGCTCAATGTTCCAGCAGGTATTTCTCTTTTGCCCATGGGTACAATTGTGGTTAAGACTTTCCCCTCTATTGTCTTTCGAAACTTCCCATGACTGCCTTTTTGAGATAAAAGAGTGAATCCGTGATTTTCGAGGATTTTGGCAATCTGTTTGGAAGAATATAGCTTAGGCATAAGAAACTTGCCCGGGCTCACTAATAAAAAGGGACGGTTTTTCTATTTGTTTAATACTTCCCGGCGGTGCATCTTCAAGATAAAGTTCTAAGGCTTCCTCTAAATTCTTTAGTGCTTCCTCATATGTTTTACCAAAGCTGGATACATCTACATTAAGGCATTGAGCCACAAAGTATTTATCTTCTTTCCAGACGACGTTTGTAAAAATTTGCTTTGTTTTTGTGTGTTTCATCTTATGGACTATGATATCAAAAGTAGACTCAATGCGCAAGTATACGATATGACTCATCTAAAATCCGAATGAAATTGAATCATTGAATCATGAGAAAATCCGAATGAAAATCATCCTCTAAGGAAGGAGGTGATTTTCATGAA
>JACOYE010000009.1 GCA_016182045.1 Candidatus Microgenomates bacterium | reverse complement strand
ACTAAAGAAGGACTGGAATACAAAATTTCAAAAAATAGCTTTAATAGTGCCAGGGAAAAACTTTTGGGACGTAAGTTATTAGATAACGTGGTTGAAGGGAGGGGAAGAAAGATTCTTGCTAAAGCAGGCCAATTTTTAACAGAAGAAATCATCCAAACACTTCTTAAATCAGAAGTAGAATCTGTTCGTACACTTTCTCCTTTAACTTGCGAAGCCCGTTTTGGTATTTGTCAAAATTGTTATGGTTTTGATTTAACTACCAGGCAGCTGGTGGAAATTGGTACTCCGGTGGGGGTGGTGGCAGCTCAGGCAATTGGTGAACCGGGAACTCAGCTGACCATGAGAACTTTCCATACAGGGGGGATTGTTGGTCTGGACATTACTCAAGGTTTACCCAGGGTGGAGGAGCTGTTTGAGGCGAGAACCCCAAAAATTGTGGCCCCCATGTCTGAGATCGCTGGTAAGGTGACTATTTTGGAAACAGATATGGGTATTAAGGTTAGAGTCAGAACCACCCAAAAACCGCATGAGGAAAGAGAGTATGTCATTCCCGCCACTTCCTCACTTCTGGTGGAGGACGGACAGTTAATTGGTGCAGGTACTACTCTGGCATCAGGCCATGCGGATGTTAAGGAAATCTTAAGAGTTCAGGGTTTAAGAGCAGCTCAACGCTATATTGTTGATGAGGTCAGATCCGTTTATGAATCACAAGGGGTGCCAATCAACGAGAAACATTTTGAGGTAATTGTCCGAAAGATGTCTGATAAAGTCAGAGTGGAATCTCAAGGTGATACCAATCTTTTGCCGGGGGAGATTGTTGATAAGATCAGGTTCGAGGAAGAAAATTTAAGAATTTTGGCATCTGGTGGGGAGCCAGCCACCGCTGAGGTGGTAATTTTGGGTATAACCAGAGCTTCCTTACAAACGGAGAGCTTTTTATCTGCAGCATCCTTCCAAGAAACTACCACAGTTTTGGCAGATGCTGCCATACAAGGTAAGCTTGACAGGTTGCTGGGGCTTAAAGAAAATGTTATAATTGGTCGTTTAATTCCGACCAGTCCTGACAGGGCAAAAGTGGAAACTTGAACGACCAATTCGGAGGATTGAAAATTTATGCCCACAGTTAGTCAATTAATCAGAAAAGGTAGGAAGAAAGTGGTCAAGAAGGTTAAGGCTACTGCTTTGAGGCGGAGCTTTAATGCCAAAGACAGAAGATATAAGACACTTTTTAATCCCCAAAAGCGGGGGGTGGTGACTTTGGTTAAAACCATGACTCCCAAAAAACCAAATTCGGCTTTGCGAAAAGTGGCCAGAGTCAGATTGTCCAATAGAACAGAGGTGACAGCCTATATTCAGGGTGAAGGTCATAATTTGGCAGAGCATGGAATAGTGTTGGTTAGAGGTGGAAGAGTCAAGGATTTGCCAGGAGTTAAGTACCATTTAGTCAGAGGTAAGCTTGATTTAGAGGGAGTTCAGGGAAGAAAAAAGGGTAGGTCTAGATATGGAACAAAGGCGGGAGGGCCTGCTGCTCCCAGATCGACAACAGTTGTTCCAGAACCAGCAGTACCAGCCGGGACAGGAGTTTAATTTCCCATGAGAAGTGGTAAAGTTACTAAGAGATTATTACCCCCAGACCCAATATTTGGATCCAAGCTAGTCACCAGAGTTGTTAATAAGGTGATGAAGGATGGGAAAAGAAGTATTGCTCAAAACTTAGTCTATAAGGCTTTGGACCAGATTAAAGAATCTACCAAACAAGATCCTTTAACAGTTTTGGAAAAAGCCATCCAAAATGTTTCTCCTAAAATGGAGGTTAGACCTCGTAGGGTAGGAGGAGCGTCTTATCAAGTGCCAGTAGAGGTGCGTGGAGATAGAAAAGAGGCTTTAGCCATCAGGTGGATTTTAGCAGGAGCAAGAGCAAGGTCAAATTCCCAATATCATACTTTTGATCAAAAATTGGCACAAGAGTTAATGGATGCAGCTTCTAGCACTGGTTTGGCTATCAAGAAAAAAGATGATGTGCAAAAACAAGCTTCAGCCAATAGAGCCTTTGCCCATTTTAGGTGGTAACTTCTGGTGCCATACAAATCGTTTGGGCAATGATTGCCATTTATGGTTTATATCAAGCTTTTAAGAAAGAAACTATTTGACTTTTAGGATCAAAAACATTAATATTTAATTGTTGCCTCCTGAGTTTGAGGGGGCATATTTTTTTATGTAGGAAAAAATGGATAAAAAATTGAAGCAGGAAAAATTGAAGATGTGGAGAGAGAATTTGAAGCAGCTGGAGGAGAAGCTGTCATCCATCATGCTCAAAAAAGGCCAGGCTGCCCAGGATGGAGATTTGTCCGAAAATGCTGCCTATATCATGGCAGGTGAGGATGCAGACACTTTAAGGGTACAGATTGATCAGGTGAGAAAGATAATTCAGGAATTGGAAGGAGCTAAAAAATAAGTACCAGGTATCCAAGAAACAAGTACCAAACAATAACCAAATAGTAATGTTTAAATATTTAAAGCATTGGTTATTGGAATTTGTTTGGAATACTTGGACACTTGTATCTTGGAAAACTTATTACAACTATGGCTATTCAGAAGACCAAAAGAGATTTTCCATTAGATAGAATACGCAATATTGGTATTATTGCCCATATTGATGCCGGCAAAACCACCACCACCGAAAGAATTCTATTTTATACCGGCAGAACCTATAAAATAGGTAATATTGATGAAGGTACCACTGTCACCGATTGGATGGAGCAGGAAAGGGAGAGGGGTATCACCATTGTTTCTGCTGCCGTTACCACTTTTTGGACTGTTAAAGCTGGATTATTTGAAGGTCAAGAAACCAGGATTAATCTGATTGATACTCCTGGACATGTGGATTTTACTGCAGAAGTTGAAAGATCTCTAAGGGTTTTGGATGGGGGAGTGATTGTTTTGGATGCTTCCTCAGGAGTGCAATCCCAAACAGAGACTGTCTGGAGACAGGCCAATAAATACAAAGTGCCTCTTATAGCATTTGCCAATAAAATGGATGTGGTGGGGGCAGACTTTCATGGAACAATACAGTCGGCAAGGGATAAATTGGGAGCCAATGCCATTGCCTATAATTTGCCAATAGGAAAGGAAAATGAATTTAAAGGGGTGGTGGATCTTTTGACTAAAAAGGGATATGTTTGGGCTTCTGATGAAACAGGAGCAAAATTTGATGAGGTGGAAATTCCAGCTGATATGTTAGCTGATGTTGAAAAATACAGAGAGAAACTGGTGGAGGAAATTTCAGGAACTGATGATATTTTGATGGAGAAATATTTGAAAGGAGAGGAAATTGGTGTTGAGGAACTTAAAAAGGCTCTTCGTCAGGCTGTCATAGATAATAAAATTGTGCCTGTTTTAGCTGGATCCTCTTTAAGAAACAAAGGTGTTCAGCCCATGCTTGACTGTGTGGTGGAATATTTGCCTTCTCCCCAAGATATTGCCTCAATTTCTGGTACAGACCCAAAAAGTGGTGAGGTTTCCGAAAGGAAAACAGATCCGGCTGCTCCTTTGGCTGCTTTAGCTTTTAAGATTCAAGTAGATCCTCATGTAGGAAAATTAACTTATATCAGGGTTTATTCCGGAACTTTAAAGAGTGGAACCTATGTTTATAATGCCACTAAACAGATTAAAGAAAGAGTAGGCAGACTACTTTTGATGCATGCCAATGATAGGGAAGAGATCGATGAAGCTTTTGCCGGTGAGATTGTGGCAGCAGTTGGTTTAAAGGATACTGTAACTGGTGATACTTTATGTGATGAGACAGCTTCAATTATTTTAGAATCCATTACTTTTCCAGAGCCGGTTATTTCTTTGGCCATTGAGCCCAAAACTAAATCAGATCAGGAAAAATTAGGATATGCCTTAAACAGATTGGCTGAAGAGGACCCCACTTTTAGAGTCAAGTCCGATCCGGAAACCGGCCAAACTATTATTGCCGGTATGGGGGAGTTGCAACTTGAGATTTTGGTTGATCGGATGAAAAGGGAGTTTAAAGTTGATGCTAATGTTGGCCAACCCCAAGTTGCCTATAAAGAAACAATCACCAAATCCTCGGAAGGGGAAGGGAAGTACATCAGGCAAACCGGTGGTCGTGGTCAATATGGACATTGTCTTTTGAGAATAGAACCACTTCCCCGTGGTCAAGGACGGGAATTTGTGTCAGAGGTGGTAGGTGGAGCCATCCCCAGAGAGTTTATTCCTCCAATTGAAAAAGGAGTTATAGAAAAAGAAGATACGGGAATTTTGGCCGGATATCCCCTGACAGATATTCAGGTAACAGTTTATGATGGTTCATTCCATGATGTTGACTCATCTGAAATTGCTTTTAAGATTGCTGCCTCATTGGGTTTATCAGAGGCAGCCAAAAAAGCAGATATGATCCTTCTTGAACCCATCATGAAGGTGGAGGTGACTACCCCGGAGGAGTTTTTGGGAGAGATTATCGGGGATTTATCTTCCAAAAGAGCCCAGATTTTGTCATCAGAATCTCGTGGTAATGCCAGAGTGGTGATAGCTTTAGTACCTCTGGCGGAGATGCATGGATATGCCACAGCCATAAGAAGTATGTCTCAAGGTAGAGCAACTTACTACATGGAAGCAGATCATTATGAACCAGTGCCACAAAATATCACTGCCAAAATAGTTGAATCCTCCGGATTTACAGGAAGAGTGGAGCGTTAAATTTGGATAAAATACCCCCAATAATTTACATGATATAATTTCTCAAATGCCGATTATTATAATTAGGAATAGAAAAGCAACTAAAAAAGAATTAGATAACATGAGTTATGAATTAGGCGATTATATAAAAGTAGTTGTTGATGTTGAGAAAGGAATTTTGGCCGGGGGTGGAGGAATGCATTATGATGAAGAACAACTGCTTTTAGAGTATGGTTGCAAGCAGAAAAATCTATGGGGAGGTGGCATTGATTTTACTACTAATGAGATTGATTATAACTCAATGATTAATATCCGTCCGAATGAAAATAATCCCAGCCGTGATATACTTTCTGAAGATTTAAGAAAAAAATTTAAGGAAATTGTGGAAGAAATACTTTGATCATGAACAGAATTGATCATTCCATCAGTCAGATAGATTTACCAGTTAATCTGCAGATATTAAATATCTCAGTTAATTTATCAAGACTCAGTAAGTGGGTTTATGAAGGTTATGATAAAAGGACAGAGTTAATTGATAGATTCATGAAACAAACTGAAAACTATTTAGCTGATTTAGATAAACAAAAGATATCAAAAGATTTCAAACCAACTTTGGAGCGGGTAAGATCAGAATTTTCTTATCTTAAAAAGACTTTAAATAGTCAAGACAAACGTTTCTGGGCAGAAAAAGCTTTAACCTGGGCAAATATCTTAATCCATAGAGCTAAACTAGCTTAATATCACTGCCAAGATTGTGGAATCCTTAAGGATTTACAGGAAGAGTGGAGCGTTAATCTTTGACTATAGGTCCTAAATTAGGTATAATTATCCCTTATGTTAGTGGAATCAAAAGTAAAAGTTGGAGTTGTGCCTTCCGGATCTTTAGGTAGTGTTTTTGCCAAAATATCAGCAGAACAAGGTCACCAAACCACTTTATATCATCACAATCCTGATACTCTGGATGAGTTTAAAAGAAGCAGAATAAGCAAAAGATTACCGAATATTGTGTTGCCTGAAAGCATCAAGATAACCTCAGATATTATTGATACGGTAGCAGATAAAGATGTAGTTTTTGTAGCTGTACCATCTGAAGCTATTGAGGAAATATTTGAAAGAATAGATCCTTCTGTAGGTGGTAGAACTGCCTTAGTCATAGGAACAAAAGGCTTGGTAGGGGAGACAAATTCTACTGTCTCATCATTTATTTTGGGTAAACAGCCTGGTTATGTTGATCAAATAGCTGTTATGTCAGGTCCCAATAAAGCTTTAGAGCTTGCTGCTAAACGAGAAACAGGTACGGTAATTGCCTCATATAATCCTGATATTGCAGAACGTTTTCAGCGCTGGTTCAGTACTCCTTACTTTAGGATTTATACAGCGGATGATATTATTGGCGTTGAGGCAGGTGGAGCCTTAAAAAATATATTTGCATTTGGTGTTGGTATTGCAAAAGCTTTGGATGCAGCTGGAAATAGTGAGGCGCTGTACATTACAAGGGCATTGGCAGAAATGAAAAGATTGGGTATGGCTTTAGGTGCGAAAAGTGAGACTACATTTGATGGACTTTCTGGAATGGGTGATTTGTATCTTTCTTGTGTTGGAGAAGGGACTAGAAATAGTCGAGCCGGAGAAGAATTTGCAAAAGGCAAATCTGTAGAACAGCTTCTAGCCTCCGGTGAATTAATAGAAGGTTTATACACCATAAAAAGAGCTTATGCTCTTGCTTTAGAAAAAGGTATAGATGCTCCTTTTACAATAGGATTGTATAGAGTACTTTATGAAGGATTAGATATTCAGGAAGGTATACAACAGTTAATGGGAAGAAGATTAACAAGAGAATACTCTGGATTTGATCCTAGACGATTAGTTGGACAATTAGGAATGAGATTCTGGCATAGATTACGAGGTACGTGGCCTTTCTAATTTTAACTATTGCATTTCTAGTGCAATTAAGGTATATTTTTTATACTCCAGCTTTAAGTGAGCTGGATTTTAAAGATAAAATTTATGGCTGATCAAAAAAAATTTGATAGATCAAAACCGCACGTTAATGTCGGTACCATGGGTCATGTTGACCATGGTAAAACCACTTTAACTGCCGCAATCACCAAAGTTTTGGCTTCCAAAGGGATGGCTGAGGAGAGATCTGTTGATCAAATTGACAATGCCCCAGAGGAAAAAGCCCGCGGAATTACCATTAATATTTCCCACCAGGAATATGAGACAGAAAAAAGGCATTATGCTCATATCGATATGCCTGGTCATGCTGATTATATTAAAAACATGATCACCGGTGCTGCCCAAACAGACGGGGCAATTTTGGTGGTTTCTGCACCAGATGGTCCGATGCCTCAAACAAGAGAACATCTTTTATTGGCTCGTCAAGTAGGGGTCCCGGCAATTGTGGTGTATTTAAATAAAGTAGATATGGTGGATGATCCAGAACTTTTGGACTTGGTGGAGGAAGAAGTCAGAGACTTACTGAAAAAGTATGAATATGATCCCCAGTCTCCCATAATTCGTGGTTCTGCAAAGAAAGCTTTGGAGGGAGATCCGGAAGCTATTAAATCTATTGAGGAGTTGATGGCCAAAGTTGATGAGTGGATTCCCACGCCGGTAAGAGATGTGGATAAGCCATTTTTGATGGCAGTTGAGGATGTTTTCTCAATTAAAGGTCGGGGAACTGTGGTTACTGGTAGAATTGAACGTGGCAAAGTGAAAGTTAATGAGGAAGTAGAAATTGTGGGAATAAGACCAACTAAAAAGAGTGTGGTAACTGGAATTGAGATGTTTCATAAGCTTTTGGATGAAGGTCAGGCAGGAGATAATGCTGGAATACTACTTCGAGGTATTGAAAAAGATGATGTTGAAAGAGGTCAGGTTTTGGCAAAACCCGGCTCAATTACTCCACATGCTGAATTTGAGGCAGAAGTTTATGTTTTGAGTAAAGAAGAAGGCGGCAGACATACCCCATTTTTCAAAGGTTACAGACCACAATTTTATATCAGAACTACTGATGTGACTGGTGAGGTGCAACTGCCAGAAGGGGTGGAGATGGCCATGCCGGGAGACACTGTCAAGGTTACTGGAAAACTAATTACCCCAGTTGCTATGGAGGAAGGTTTAAGATTTGCTGTTAGAGAAGGTGGAAAAACAGTTGGAGCTGGGGTTATTACCAAAATTATAGCCTAAATCTGCCTTATACTATGCCAGAAATTGTATTACCAACAGAAGATAAGTGGAAGGAAGCCAGGGTCTGGGCAATAAATCATGCAATTGGCGAAGAAACAAGCTCAGTAGAGATAGGATTAGAAGACGGACAGAAACTTGAAGGAGATTTATTTTTTGTGTTTGATGAGCCAGTGATAATTACGTATCCTACCGATTTTTCTGCCTCGAGGCTTATCTATTTTCAACCTCACATCCCGGATTTAACTGCACGTGGAATTTTGAATACTGGAGAAACAGTATCTGATCAAGGTGCACAAACACCTTAATTGTCATTCTGGGAGTGAATGGAATGAGCGACTCCAGAATCAGATTCTGGACAAGCCAGAATGACAAAGAGTAAAATAGCACATTGAAAGGGGAATAAGGACTTATGCCGAGAGGGCGTATTAGAGTAAAGCTTAAAAGTTATGATCACAGGGTTTTGGATAAAACCTGCGAATCCCTTTTGGATACAGCCTTAAGAACTGGTGCCAAAATTTTAGGTCCAGTCCCCCTTCCCACAAAAACTGAAAGAATTACAGTCCTACGTTCTCCTCATACTGATAAAGATTCCCGAGAAGCATTTGAAATAAAAACCCACAAAAGAATGATTGATATTATAGAACCTACCCAAAAAACCATAGATGCCCTAATGCATCTTGAAATCCCTGCCGGAGTTGACATTGAAGTAAAGATGTGATCTGTTAAGCAGCCGCAGAGAGGGGTAGAGATAGTAGTTTCTGTATCAAACCCCTGAGCCGACAGTGGCTAATTGAGAGCTTTGAGAAGACTGAAGCTTTACAAGTTCAGGTGGTGCCTGTCCTCCATTTATCTCTTTTACAAACTTTAATACTAACTCAGTGGCTTCATTAGTATTTGGAGATGGTTCTTCTTTTTCAAAAACCTGATTATCTTTTGTCCTTATTCTGCTAGCAGAAATTATTGATTCTTTATAAACACCCTTGCCACCTTGTTGGATACCTATCTGCCAGTCCTCAACAAATTTTTCTTTACCATCCTGTCCTCCTCTAGAAAGACTATATTGTGTGGATGGTCCTCCAGCTGTAACTACCCATAATCCTTCGCCGGCAAGCCCCTTGGCTCTTTGAAACTCTAAGGTATCACTTTCACCTTTATCCATAGTATGGGCTGTCTTATACTCAGGCCAGCCAGATATGATTCGATTAGTTGTTCCTTTTACCGAAGCTGCAGTTTCTCTAACTTCTTCCTCAGATAATACTTGCGAGTTTTGCTCAACTTCTACGCCTGTAAGTACTGCATCTCCCATACAATAATATAGTTTACACTAAGTTTACTCTAGGTTGTCAATAGTGCTGTTGCATTTTACGCACGTCTCATGTTACAATTCTTTTGTACCATGCGAATGGTAAAACTTAAATAAAATTTAGATAAATTTTCAGTAGATCGCGCGTCGCAATCCGATACGGCGATTTGATAGGCGAGATACTGAGTGAGTTCCAAGTAATTGGGCTCACTCTTTTTAATGCAAATTTTATGACTAACGCTTTACTTGGTATTAAAAAACAAATGACTTCAACTTACGATTCTCGAGGTAGAAGAGTAGGTGCAACAGTGGTGGAAATTGCCCCAAATTTGGTAACACAAGTAAAGAGCGAAGAGGGTAAAGATGGTTATAATGCAATACAACTTGGGTATGGAATCAAGAAGTCAGTTAGAAAGCCTCAGCTTGGCCATGGTAAGAAGGCTGGGGTAGAAACACCGATCCGCTGGTTTAGGGAAGTAAGGTTACAGGGTACAGGTAACAGTGGACAGGAAGAAAATTTAAAACCTGGAACAGAAATCAAACTGGACCAGGTTTTTTCTATTGGGGATGCAGTCAAGGTCATTGGTACCTCCAAAGGGAAGGGTTTTGCTGGGGTGGTTAAAAGACATGGATTCCATGGAGGACCAAAGACGCACGGTCAATCAGACAGATTACGTGCTCCAGGTGCTATTGGTTCTGGAACAACTCCGGGAAGAGTTTATAAAGGCAAGAAAATGGCAGGGCATATGGGAAATGTGCAGGTTTCTGTTAAGGGTTTGGAAGTGGTGGGAATTGATAAGGAAAAAAATTTGTTAACCATCAAAGGAGCAGTACCCGGAGCAACAGGAGGATTGGTGATGGTGACGAAGCTTGGGCGAATCAAGGGATACACTCCTCCACCTGAGGAAAAGCCATCTGAAGAGGAAGAAACTTCGGAAAACTCTGAAAACTCAGGAAGTCAGAATGTCGGTGGGCCAGAGAATCAGATTTCTGATAGATCCGATTCGTCTGATCAATCTGGTACTCCGAGTAATTCCGAGTTTTCTGAAAAAGAAGAGGTAAAAGAAGATGGCAGTTAAGAAAGTAACAAGTAACAAGAAAACCGCTTCGCAAGCGAAGCGTGGCGAGCAAGTAACGAAGCCTACCAGGAAAGCTAGTGGGTTACCAGTGCCAGTTTTTTCTTTGACTGGGAGGGCTGCCGGAACGATGAATCTGCCCAAAGAAACTTTTGGAGCAAAGGTTAATAAAAAATTATTAGCCCAGGCAGTTAGAGTTTATATGGCTAATCAAAAAAAATTTACCGCCTCAACTAAAACTAGAGGTGAAGTTAGAGGGTCAACTGCCAAAGTTTTTAGACAAAAGGGCACAGGTAGAGCCAGACATGGTGCTATCAGAGCCCCCATATTTGTGGGTGGTGGAATAGTTTTTGGCCCAAAACCTAGAAAAGTAAAGTTGAATTTGCCAAAGAAGATGAGAAGAGCTGCTTTAGTCTCAGCGCTATCTTCTAAAATGAATGATAAAAATGTGATGGGATTGTCAGGATTGGAGAAAGCATCAGGAAAAACAAAAGAATTTTCCCGACTTCTAAAAAAAGTTAATTCCCCAAAAGGTGCATTAATAGTTACAGGAGAAAAGAATGATAAGGTGGTCAGAGCTGTAAATAATATCCCAGGAGTTGATGTTTTACCAGCTAGTTTAATCAATGCTTATGAGGTAGTAAAGCATAATATGTTGCTTATCACAAAAGAAGCAGCGGATGTTTTAAGCGGAAAAGGTAAAAAGGTATGATCGTTTTGAAAAGACCAATTATAACTGAGAAGAGCATGAAGTTAGCCGATCGGAATCTGTATACTTTTGAAGTGGAAAAGTGGGCCACCAAAGATCAAATTGCCAAAATGGTGGCAGAAAAATTTGGCGTTAAGGTATTAAAGGTGAAAACGATTAATGTTAAGGGGGAAACAAAATCCCAAAGAAGAATCAGGAAATTTTATAAAACTGGCGGATTTAAAAAGGCTTATGTCCAAGTTAAAAAAGGTGATAAAATCGCTCTTTTTGAAACACCCAAAGAAGAGGAAGTAACAGTAACAACAGCAGAAGGAGAGTCAATTAAGTTGAAGGAGAAGAAAGATCTACTAGGAAGGACTAAAGTAAGGGTGGAAAAGGGAGCAGTAGGGGCTGCTCCAACAACCCAGAGAAAGGTAATAACAGGAAAGTGACACGCATCGTGTCATCCTGAGCGAAGCGAAGGATCTAATTATGAATCAAGAATTAAGCTTAAAAAGCACAAAAAAACTAAAAACAATACTTAAAAAACATTCCGGCCGCAGTCATGGTCGGGTAACTATACGTGGTCAGGGCAGAAGGCATAAAAGATACTATAGGCAGATTGATTTTAAAAGGGATAAGTTTGGAGTAGAAGGTGAGGTAATCAGCTTGGAGTACGATCCAAATAGAAATCTTGGTATTGCTTTAATTAAATATGCTGATGGGGAATTTAGATATATATTGGCTCCTGCTGGTTTGAAGATGGGAGATAAGGTTTTATCTGGTGATAAAGTAGAGTCAAAAATAGGCAACTCTATGAGATTAAAAAATATGACAATTGGAACTTTAGTTCATAATGTGGAACTAGTTCCAGGTCATGGTGGGCAGTTAGGCAGAAGTGCTGGAATAGGTATGCAGCTTTTGGCAAAAGAGGGGGGGTTTGCCCATCTTAAGTTGCCATCGGGTGAGATCAGGATAGTGTCTGAGCAGTCTTTGGCAACAATTGGTAGTTTGGGAAACGAGGAATATGCCCAGAGGGGTTTAGGTAAGGCAGGAAGATCAAGGCATATGGGGATTAGACCTACAGTTAGAGGGGTTGCTCAGGATCCACATTCACATCCTCATGGAGGGGGAGAAGGTAGATCTGGGGTTGGCAGGAAAAGACCAATGACCAAATATGGCAGACCCGCTGTGGGCAAAACGCGTAAGAAGGGCAAATGGACTGATAAGTATATCATATCGAGAAGGAAGGGAAGAAGATGAGCAGAAGTACGAAAAAAGGACCATATATTGATGAAAAATTAATGAAAAAAGTAAGACTTCAAAAAGAGTCAGGAAAAAAGGAGCCCATTAAAACCTGGGCCAGAAGATCACAAATTCCGCCTGAGTTTGTGGACCATACTTTTTTGGTTCATCAAGGGAAAAATTTTGTGTCTGTTTTTGTATCCGAATCAATGGTTGGGCACAGATTGGGGGAATTTGCACCGACCAGACTATTTAGAAGTCATGGAAAGGTGACCGAAAAGAGTACAGCTAAAACTTAATGGAGACGACTATGGAGGTTATGACAATACAACGATATATACACACGAGCCCCAGGAAGCTAAGATTGGTGGCTGATATGGTTAGGAAAATGGAGCCTACCAAGGCGTTAAACTTTTTGGAATTTACTCCCAAATATGCAGCCAAGCCTTTATACTCTGCCATAAAGACAGCATTAGCTAATGCTAAACAGCGCGGAATAGAGACAGAAAAATTGAGTTTTAAAAAACTTGAGATTAATGAATCAATAAAGATGAGAAGATATCGAGCTGGAACCAGGGGTAGAGTTAAGCCATATAAAAGAAGAATGAGTCATATAAAAATCGTCCTTTCGGACGATTTAAATCTCAAATCTCAAATGTCAAATGTCAAAACTGAAAAAGAAAATCTAAATAGCAGTAAGGAGGTTGTGGTGGACGACTCTGCAGATAAAACTAAATCAACTGAAGGAGGTATGACGGAATCGTCCAAATAAAAATGGGACAAAAGATTCATCCGGTTGGTTTTAGAATAGGGACTGTGGCCACCTGGCAGTCCCGTTGGTTTGCCCCTGAGGGTAAATATAGACAATATGTTTTGGAAGACTTAAAGATTAGAGAACTGTTAATGAAGAAACTGAGAAATGCTGGTATTTCCAGGGTGGAGATTGAACGCTCATCCAATAAAATTAAAGTCATTATATTCGTTTCCCGCCCGGGTGTTTTAATTGGACGGGGCGGAACAGGTTTAACCGAACTAAAAAAATATTTGATGACAAGCTTGAAACTGAAAGATGAAAATTCTTTGGAAGTTGTACCTATGGAGGTTCGCTCGCCTGATCTATCAGCTTATTTGGTAGCGCAGTCTGTGGCAGAACAATTAGCCAGAAGGATGCCTGCACAAAGAGTGATGAATCAGGCAATAGATCGGGTGATGAGAGCTGGTGGCAAGGGGGTCAGGATTGTTATATCAGGTAGAATTGGCGGAGCAGAAATTGCCAGAAGAGAGTGGAAGGCGGCCGGTACTATGCCTTTACATACCTTAAGAGCGGATATAGATTTTGCCGCTTATCCGGCTTTAACCAAATCTGGTTATGTTGGTGTAAAAGTTTGGATTAACAAAGGGGAGGTAGAACTTTAGTGGCGCTGTTACAACCAAAAAGAACTAAACATAGAAAGGTATTTAAAGGTACAAGAGGAGGAGTGGCCACTCGAGGTAACTTTTTGTCTTTCGGTAGTTTCGGACTTAAGGCTATGGAGGCAGGCTGGTTGACATCCAGACAACTTGAGGCGGCAAGGAGAGCCATGGCTCATTATACTCAAAGAGGCGGACGTATTTGGATTAGAGTTTTTCCTGATAAACCGGTCACCAAACATCCGGCCGAATCAAGAATGGGGTCCGGCAAAGGAGATGTGGAGGGGTATGTGGCGGTTGTCAAACCTGGTCAGCTAATATTTGAGATGGGTGCTGTTTCAGAAGATGTTGCAGAAGAAGCACTAAGATTGGCTGCTCATAAGTTACCGATTCAAACAAAGTTTATAGGAAGGTAATGCCAGAAGATGAAAAAGAATGAATTGAATTTATTAAAAGGGTTATCAATCAAAGAATTAGTTAAGAAGGCTAATGATTTAAGGAAAGAAATTTCCAGTTTGATAATAGATAAAAATATGAAGAAACTAAAAGATACAAAATCAGTTTTTAAAAAAAGGAAAGACTTAGCACGGGTTTTGACTGTGATAAGACAGAAGCAGTTACTTGAGGAATTAGAGTCAAAGAGTCAAGAACCTCAGACGGAGTCACAGGAGAAACAAGTATCAAAAGAAGAAAAAGTATCAAAGGCAAGAAAAGGAGTTAACTCATGATTGGTAGAGTTGTGTCAACAAAAACAAAAAATACAGCCACAGTTTTAGTGGAGAGGCAAACAATCCATCCTTTATATAAAAAGACATTTATAAGGAGCAAAAAATACCTAGCCGATGATCAGGTAGGGGTGAAGATGGGAGATATTGTGGAGATTGAAAAGGTCAGACCAATATCTAAAAACAAACACTTTAGGATCATTAAAGTTTTGGGTAGAAGTTTGGCAGAGATTGCTGAAGAGCAGATGAAAGAGAAAGCCGGAGAGGTCATTGCTGAGGTAATGCCGCAAGAAGGTTCGGAAAACTCTGAAAACTCAGAAAACCAGAATGTCAGAAGGTCTGATAGTCAGACAATCAGATCTTCTGGTACTCAGAGTGCTTCTGAGTCTTCTGAAAAGAAAAGAGCTAAGAGAAAGAAGGAGACAAAATAAATGGTACAACATCGGACTATGTTAAAAGTGGCTGACAATAGTGGAGCAAAAGTATTGCAAGTTATCCAGCCTTTGGGTGGTTCAGGTAAAAGAAAAGCGACTGTTGGACAAGTAGTGGTAGCAGTTGTTAAAGGTGCCGATCCTAATGGGCAAGTCAAGGATCACGAAAAAGTGAGAGCAGTCATTCTCAGAACTAAAAAAGAAGTCAGAAGGAAAGATGGTTCATATGTGAAATTTGATGATAATGCCGCAGTAATAATTGATAATGAAGGTAATTTAAGAGCTACTCGAATCTTTGGTCCAATTGCCAGAGAAGTCAGAGACAGTGGGTTTACGAAGATTGTTTCTCTAGCTAAGGAGGTTTGGTAATGAAAATAAGAAAGGGTGATGAGGTGAAAATATTACTGGGGAAAGACCGTGACAAGGAAGGAAAGGTACAGTATGTGTTGGCAAAAGAAGGAAAAGTGTTTGTGGAAGGAGCAAATATTTACAAAAGGCATATTAGAAAGCAGGGAGATAGAGAAGGAGGAATTATTGATTTGCCAAAACCTATGGATATATCAAATGTGGCATTAATTTGTCCTAATTGTAGGAAGGTGACGAGAGTTGGTTACAAAAGAATGGGAAATGAAAAAGTAAGAATATGCAAAAAATGCGGAAAGGAGATTAAATGAGTAGGTTGAAGGAAAAGTATCTGAAAGAAGCACAGGCGAAGCTGCAGCAGGAGCTGGGATTAAAACATAAGTTGGCTGTACCGCGACTTAAGAAAATTGTCATCAGTATGGGTTTGGGAGAAGCAAAAGATAATGCCGCCATTTTAGATAAAGTGAGAGTTTATTTGTCAGTTTTGGCCGGTCAGGTCCCTATTGCAACTTATGCCAAAAAATCAGTCTCCTCTTTTAAGGTAAGTGTAGGGCAGCCTATCGGTATGATGGTGACTTTAAGAGGTGAAAAAATGTATGCCTTTTTGGATAAATTAATCAATATTGTTTTGCCGAAGGTGAGAGACTTTAGAGGAGTATCAGCCGACTCTTTTGATATACAAGGAAATTTAAATATTGGTTTAAAAGAACAAACCATCTTTCCCGAGGTTGACTATAAAACAGTTGATAAAGTTAGAGGGTTGGCAGTAACTATTACTACTACTGCTAAAAATCGTGAGGAAGGTAAGAAATTACTGGAGGCATTAGGGATGCCTTTTAAGAGTTCGAACTAATAACTAATTTATGGCTAAAGTAAGCAACATAGTTAAAACTAAGTTTAAATACGATGTTCAAAAAAGAAGTCGTTGTATGCGATGTGGCAGAGCCCGTGCTTTCTTGAGAAAATTTGGACTTTGTAGACTTTGTTTTAGAGATTTAGCTCACAAAGGGCAATTACCCGGAGTGAAGAAAGCGAGTTGGTAGAAATATGAATGACCCTGTGGCAGATGCTTTAATCAGGCTTAAAAATGGTTATCAAGTTGGTAAACAGACTGTTAGTTTAAAATTTTCAAAACTAACATTGGCAATTGTGAAATTACTTGAGAAAGAAGGATATGTGGGCAAGATTGAGAAAAAGGGAAGGGAGATTATAGTGACTCTTAGATATGTTGCCAGGACACCTGCCATCACAGATATCAAAAGAGTATCTAAGCCATCTCTTAGAGTTTATAAAGGAGTTAAGCAGTTACCCTCTGTCTTAAATGGATTAGGTATAGCGATCATTTCTACACCCAAAGGGGTAATGACAGAAAAAGAGGCCAGAAAGTTTAAGGTAGGAGGGGAGGTTTTGGCGCTGGTGTGGTAAAGAATTATATTTTAAAGGAGGAATTAAAAACGTGAGTAGAATAGGAAATTTACCAATCATCATACCTTCAGGAGTTACCGTTGAGGTTAGTGGTCACAAGTTAGTGGTGAACGGACCAAAAGGAATCTTGGGAATGAAGGTAGCTCAAGAAATTAAGGTGGAAATAGAGAATAACCTAATAAGGGTTAAAAGGAAAAATGATCAAAAGAGAGTTAAAGCCTTACATGGTTTAACAAGAAACTTAATTGCCAACATGATAGAGGGTGTTACTGAGGGATGGACTAAATTTTTGGAACTTCAGGGAGTTGGTTTTAGAGCACAAAGCAGTGGAGATAAACTGACACTATCGGTGGGATATTCACATCCGGTGGAAATAGTTGCCCCCCCAGGAATAAATTTTGAAGTTTCAGATAATACCAAGATCAAAGTTTCCGGCATAGATAAACAGTTGGTAGGTCAGGTGGCTGCCAACATTAAAGCCATTAAACCGCCTGATGTATACAAGGGTAAGGGAATAAGAATGATGGGCGAATATATCAGGAAGAAATTAGGTAAGACCGGTAAGATAGGAGTAGGAGCAGGTGTAGTGGGAGCCAAATAATGAACAGAAGTTTAAGGATGAAAAGGCATTATAAAGTTAGGAAAAAAGTAGTAGGGACTTCTGATAGGCCCAGACTATCCCTGTTTAGATCTAATAAGCATATCTACGTTCAAATAATTGATGATAGTTCGAGTAAAACTTTAGTTTTTATCTCGGATGTTAAGCAAGAAGGTACTAAATTGGAGAAAGCCTATAAAGTTGGTAAAAAGTTAGCGGAGATGGCGTTAAAAAATAAAATTAAAACAGTGGTTTTTGATAGAGGAGGTTTTCTTTACCATGGTAGAATAGCAGAAGTTGCCAGAGGAGCTAGAGAAGGAGGGCTAAAATTTTGATTTAGACTTTTTGCAACGACCTTAAACTCTCGATTTAGTCTAGTGAGCAAAAAGTCTAATGCGAACTCTATATTCGAATATGATTAAAGAGATGAATAATACAACTGAAGAATTCTTTGAAAGAGTGGTGCAGGTAAATAGAGTATCAAAGAAAACTAAGGGAGGAGATAAAAGATCCCTGTCGGTTTTGGTGGTGGTAGGAGATAAAAAAGGTCGGGTAGGAGTTGGTTTGGGGAAAGCTGCGGAGGTCCAATCTGCTGTCAGAAAAGCCACAACCTATGCCAAAAAACATTTGATAGAGGTACCTTTGAAGGGTAGAACTATTCCCCATCCTACTTTCATAAAGTTGGGAGCAGCAAAAGTTTTACTGAAACCAGCACCTTTAGGAACTGGGGTGATTGCCGGTGGGGCAGTTAGGGTGGTGGTGGAGGCAGCAGGAATTCATGATATTGTTTCCAAAATCTTAGGTACTAAAAACCAGGCCTCAAATGTGTATGCCACACTTGAAGCGTTAAAGAGGTTGAGAAAGACAAGTGGAACATTATGAGATTACATCAGTTAATTAAAGTTAAGAACAAGTCGAAAAAACGCCTTGGGCGTGGTATTGGCTCAGGTAAAGGTAAGACTGCCGGACGCGGAACTAAGGGACAAAAAGCTAGGGGTAAAATTCCTGCCGAATTTAGCGGTAGCTTGCCACTTTATAAAAAATTACCTCTCAAGAGAGGCTATGGTAATCCCAGACTATCAAAAAAGCCTAAACTGGTTAATCTATCTGATTTAAACATATTCAAAGTAAAATCAGTGGTTGATTTGGAATCACTTTTGCAGGCCAAGGTTATTACAGATAAGGAGGCTAAAAAGGGAGTGAAAATTTTGGGAACAGGAGAGATAGATAAAGCACTAATTGTGAAGTTGCCGGTTTCGGAAAAAGCCCGCTCAAAAATTGAAAAGAAGGGTGGGAAGATAGATTATGTCTGATATCCTTGCTCCAATCATTACCGCGTTTAAAATTGCAGAGCTTAGACGCAAGATATTGATCACAGCAGTCATTGTAATTATTTTTAGAATAGTTGCTCATATTCCTGTTGGAGGGGTAGATTTGGAAGCCTTACAGACCTTGTTTGCTTCAAATCAATTTTTGGGTCTCCTGGATATTTTCTCGGGTGGAACTTTGGTAAATTTCTCAGTCATCTCTTTAGGTCTTAATCCTTATATTAATGCTTCAATAATAATCCAGCTTTTAACAATGATTATGCCAAAACTGGAGGCTTTGTCAAAAGAGGGCGAATATGGTAGACAAGTAATTAACCAGTATACAAGATACTTGACAGTACCGTTGGCGGTATTACAGTCAATTGGTATGTTTGTCCTTTTAAAAAATCAAGGAATAATAACCAATATTACCCCTCCTCAGATTGTCTCCATAATAGTGGGTATGACTGCTGGAACTATATTTTTAATGTGGTTGGGGGAATTGATTACCGAATATGGAATTGGTAATGGCATCTCTCTTTTAATATTTGCAGGGATTGTTTCCCGACTGCCGGTGGTGTTAACGCAAACTGCCACTGTGATAGACCAAACGCAGCTTCTTAATATTTTATTTTTCATCACGCTGGGGATTTTGGTAATTGCAGGTGTAGTTTTTATTAATGAGGGTAGGAGACAAATTACAGTGCATTATGCCCGAAGATTTATTGGAGAAAGAGGAGGCGGTAGTGGTGCTCAGACATACCTTCCTTTAAGAGTTAATCAGGCAGGAGTGATCCCCATTATTTTTGCGGTTTCCTTAGTTTTAATCCCTTCACTGGCTGGCTCTTTTTTATCAGGATTATCTCAACCTCAATTATCCTTCTTAGGTAGATGGATGGCGACCAATTTTAATCCAACCTCTTTGACTTATAATTTAGTTTATTTCCTACTGGTAGTTGGTTTTACTTTCTTTTATACAGCAGTTATTTTTAATCCCAGTAAAGTTTCAGATGAGATTAAAAAATATGGAGGTTTTATACCGGGCATTCGGCCGGGCAGTCAAACGGCAGCCTTTTTAAATTATATTATGGTGAGAATTACCTTGGCAGGAGCACTATTTTTAGGAGCCATTGCCATTTTACCCTCAATTGCCTCGCAAATTACCGGTGTTACCACTTTGGTTTTAGGCGGCACGGGACTTTTAATTGTTGTATCAGTCATTATGGATACTGCCAAACAGTTTGAAAGCAAATTAATAGAAAGAAGTTATGAGGTATTTGCCGGAAGGAAATAATTGATGACTAAAATATTATTTGTCGGCCCACAAGGTTCAGGTAAATCAACACAAGCTAGGCTATTAGCCCAATTTTTACATTTACCATATATCTCAACAGGAGATATTTTTAGAAGATTAAGGCAAGAAAATAGCGAGGAAGGACGGGCAATTAAGCAGATTCTGGATTCTGGAGAATTGGTTGATGATCAGATCACAGCTGAGCTGGTTAAAAAAGGACTTAAGGACATAGATGTTCAAAATGGTTTCATTATGGATGGTTACCCAAGAACTTTAGAACAAATCAAATTTTTTGACCCAGGCTTTGATAAGGTCTTCTATTTAAAATTATCTGATGAAGAAGCTTTGAAAAGACTCTTAAAAAGAGGAAGGGAAGATGATACTGAGGATTTGATAGCTGAAAGATTAAGAATATATCATGAGCAGACTGATCCTATTTTAGATTTTTATCAAAAGAAGGGAACACTTATCACAATTGATGGGGAAGGTATAATTGAACAAATCCAAGATCGAATAAGAAGGGTGATCGGTGGTCAGGAATAGATATGAGCTGAAGTTAATGAGGGAAAGCGGCAAAATAGCAGCTTTAGCTTTAAAAAAAGCACTAACAGCTGTTAGGGTAGGAGTGAGTGAGCTGGAAATAGACAAGATAGTTGAGCGTGAGATTTATCGATTGGGTGGCGATCTTTCGTATAAGAGTGTACCTGGTTATAAGTATGCCACATGTATTACTGTTAATGAACAAGTTGTTCACGGGATACCAACAGAAAGAAAATTAGAGCAGGGGGATTTAGTCAGCATAGATTTGGCAGTTGAATTTAAGGGTTGGCACACTGATTGTGCATGGACAGTGTTAGTTAGGAAACAGGGAACAGGGAGCAGGGAACAGGAAAATAAGGAAAAATTTTTACAAGTGGGGGAACAGGCTATGTGGGAGGCCATAGTACAAGCTGTGGAAGGTAATAAAGTTGGGGATATATCAAATGCTATCCAGACTAAAATTGAGGGAGTAGGATATAGTGTGGTTAGGAGTTTAGTGGGGCATGGAATAGGAAAAAGTTTACATGAAGAACCAGAGGTACCAGGATATGGTAAAAAGGGAACAGGACTAGCCTTAAAAGAAGGAATGAGCTTGGCCATCGAGGTGATTTATGCACAGGGAACATCTGAAGTAAGCTTGGGAGAAGATGGCTGGACTTTTTTCTCAGTTGATAGATCGTGGGCCGGGCTTTTCGAAATGACGGTGGTGGTGGGGAAAAAACAAGCTGAGGTTTTGACAGACTGGAGGAAAGTTTAATGTTGCATATCTTATTGCTATGGGTTGTGTTTTGAAGCTAATCCTGGTAAAATATTTTGACTTTAAATGGATAAAGATGTTATTGAAGTAGAGGGTAAGGTAGTTGAAGTCTTGCCGAATACTTTATTTAGAGTGCAAATTGATAAAAGTATTGATGTGCCTGAGCTGGTGGGTAGGGTAATTTTATGCCATATCTCGGGTAAAATGAGAATGCACTATATCAGGCTTTTGGAAGGAGATAGGGTGAGAATCGAGATGAGTCCTAAATATGATTTGGATAAAGGGAGGATAACATTTAGATTAAAATAGACGTGGACTATAATTTAGGAAAATTATGAAAGTTCAGGCATCAATTAAAACCAGGTGCAAGTTTTGTAAAATAGTCAAGCGCGAGGGCGTGTTGTATGTGATATGCCCACGTGACCCAAGACACAAACAAAGACAAGGATGAAGAATTATGAATCAATAATTAAGAATTATGGGAGGAAATAAATAATGGCTCGTATTGCAGGAGTTGATCTTCCTGAAAATAAAAGGGTGGATATAGGATTAACTTACATTTTCGGTATAGGTAGGTCTAATGTGTTGCAAATCATAAGTAGCGCCAAAGTAGATTCTAGCAAAAGAATTAAAGATTTAACTGAGGATGAGGTCAATAAATTACAAAAGGCAGTTGAGCAATTCAAAGTGGAAGGAGATTTGAGAAGAGAGATTGAACAAGATATCAAAAGATTGGAAGAGATCGGCAGTTTCAGAGGTTTAAGACACAGGAGAGGATTACCAGTGAGGGGACAGCGCACAAGAAGTAATGCCAGAACCAAACGGGGTAAGAGAAAAACCGTTGGAACAGTCAGAAAAGAGGTTATGGCAAAAATGGGAGGAGAACCAACAGGGAAGAGTGAGGAGGGAAAAGGGAAAAGTTAACATATGCCAAAAAAACAAATTAAAGCTAAAATAAAAAAGGTAACAGAAAGAAAAGTAACCAGCGGGAGAGTTTATGTAACTGCCACATTCAATAATACCCTGGTGACTTTAACTGATAGTGCTGGTAATACCCTGGCCTGGAGTTCTTCAGGAAATTCCGGTTTTAAAGGTGCTCGAAAAGCCACCCCTTTTGCTGCTATTTCCGCTATGGAGGCAGTTGCCCAAAAAGCAAAGGGGGTTGGTATGACTTCGGTTGAACTTTTTATCAAAGGCCCTGGCTCGGGGAGAGATGCCACCATTAAAGCATTAAGAGGTGCTGGAATAAATATCACCATGATTGCTGATGTGACACCTATACCACATAATGGTCCAAGGCCTAAAAAGCGCAGAAGAGTATAGAATTATGAATAATGAATTATGCTTTAAAAATCAAATGACAGAAGGAGTAAGGGAACAAAATGGCTAGATATACAGGACCCAAGAGAAGACTAAGTAGAAGAGAAGGTATACCTTTGTTTGCCAAAGACACTAAGGCTTTGGAGAGAAAAGGTGCAGTTCCTCCTGGTCAACATGGGGCTAAAATGAGGAGAAGACTATCTGAATATGGCTTACAACTTCGAGAAAAACAAAAGATGAAAAGAATTTATGGAATTTTAGAGAGACAATTTGGACGTTATTTCAAACAAGCCTCAAAAATTAAGGGTTCAACAGGTCTTGCTCTTCTAGAACTTTTAGAGACCAGATTAGATAATGTAGTTTACAGATTAGGTTTTTCCAAAAGCAGGGCAGAGGCCAGACAGCTAGTCAGTCATGGACATATTAAACTGGATGGAAAGAAAGTGACCATACCATCTTTAAACGTGCGGGAGGGGCAAACTATTGCATTATTCTCTAGATTATCAGATAATACTCAGGTCAAAAAAAGCTTAGAGGATTCACAAACCTTGCCAGGATGGCTTGAGAGAAAGGCTACCGTAGGCAAGGTTTTAAGATATCCCCAGAGGGAAGAAATGGAACAATCAATAGATGAACAGTTAATTGTTGAATATTATTCAAGGTGATATTAAAGGAGAATAAATATGTTTAAGGTAAAAACAGAATTGGAAAAAGATAATTTTGCAAAAATTGCCGTTGAGCCTTTAGAGGTAGGTTTTGGTAATACCTTAGGAAATAGTTTAAGGAGGGTTCTTCTAACTTCATTGGAAGGTTCGGCAGTAACTTCCCTAAAAATTGATGGTGTGGCACATCAGTTTTCCACAATTGAGGGAATCAGCGAAGATGTGATTGAAATTATCTTAAACATAAAAAAAATTAGAATCAAAGTGCATACAGAAAAAGGGGTTAAATTAACACTAAAGGCTCAAGGTAAAAGAAAAATCACAGTGGGAGATTTTGAAATAGAGGGAGACGGAGAAATTGTCAATCCCCAGACTCATATTGCCAGTTTAACCAGCTCTTCCGCAAAATTAAGCATGGAGATGACAGCTGAGAAAGGTAAGGGTTACTCTCAGGCTGAGGAGCGTAAAGGAAGTGAAATTGGTGTTATTGTAGTTGATGCCTTATTTAGTCCGGTAGTGGCAGTAAATTATACTGTTGAACCCACCAGGGTAGGAAGGAGAACTGATTTTGATAAATTGATTTTGGATATTACCACCGATGGTACAATCAGCCCACTGGAAGCTTTGAATGAAGCTGCCAAAATTTTATCTGATACTTTTCATAAAATATATGAGCCGGATAAAGAGGAAGTGGAGGATATAAAACCTGCAATTTCTGAGGAAGTATTAAAATTAACTGTTGAAGAACTTGATTTACCAGTTAGAATAACCAACGCTTTAAGAGCAATTGAAGTTTCCACAATTGAGGATCTAATTAACATACCGCGTCCACAGCTTCTGAAAGCCAAGAATTTGGGAGCAAAATCTATCAGCTTGATATCAGAGAAGCTTTTGGAGAGGGGGCTGAACTTGCGTGAGGCATAGAGTCTATGGCTACAAACTCGGGAGGAATAAAGATGAGAGAGATAGATTATTTAAAAGTTTAATCTCCTCACTTTTTTTGCATGGGACTATTGAAACCTCCGAAAGAAAAGCTAAAGCAATTAAGGGTTTAGTTGACAAAATTATCAATCTGGCAAAAGATAAAACAAGAAAGAGGTTTTTACAAACATACCTTGTCAAAAAAGATTTACAAGAAAGATTAATTAAGGATATTATTCCCAAGTTAGGTAATAAAACTTCAGGTTATACTTCTCTAGTTAAGTTAGGCACCAGAGTGGGAGATAGAACCATGGTGGTGAGGATGGGTTTGATAGGGGTAGGGGAGATGAAACCAATTGAAAAGATGACAAGTGACAAGGGACAAGTGACAAGTAAGAAAAAAGAGAACAACGTAGCAAAGAAACCTATTTCCGAGAAAAAAGTTCGTGGTGGACGATCTGCTAGATCTACTGAATCAACAAGAAAGGGTAATTTAAGATCGTCCAAAAAAAGATTGTCCAAAACAAAATGAGTACTAACAAATTATCAGCCAAAAATATCCAAAGACAAAAGCATATTGTAGATGCCTCAGGTAAAATTTTGGGGAGGCTAGCAACTGAAGTGGCTAAAATTTTAATGGGTAAAAATAAACCGCAATATGTACCCTACCTGGATATCGGAGATTATGTAATGGTGACTAATGCCGCCAAAATTAAAGTTTCCGGTAAAAAGGAAACTCAAAAAGTTTATATCCGACACTCAGGTTATCCCGGCGGTTTAAAGACTGAAACTTTCGATAAGTTATTAATTAGGAAACCTGAGTATATTATTGAACATGCAGTAAAAGGGATGTTGCCACATAATAAATTGGGAAGACAAATGATAAAAAAACTGAAGGTTTATGCTGGTGAGGAGCAGAATGGAAGATAAGACTAAGAATAAACACGATTCATACACAACAGCAGTTGGCAGAAGAAAAGAAGCAGTGGCAAGAGTCAGAATAAGTCCTGGTAAGGGACAAATTACAATTAATGGAAAACCCCCAACAGAATATTTTTCGGCTCCTATTTTCCAAAAGTTGTACAATCGACCGTTTGAGATTACTAAACTTGCTGGTAAGTATACAATTTCTGTTAAGGTGGAAGGCGGTGGAGTGGTCTCGCAGCTTGGAGCAGTCATCCATGGAATAGCTCGAGCAATTACTAAAGCAGAACCAGGCCTAAAGTTGACTTTAAAAAAAGCAGGTTTCTTAACTCGTGATGCCAGGGTTAAAGAAAGAAGAAAGTATGGTCATGCTCAAAAAGCAAGAGCCAAAAAACAATCCCCAAAACGTTAAAATTTCCTCTTCAAACACATGTTGACTGTATGTTAAGGTTAAAGTACCTACAAAAGGTACTTGATGGTAAAAAGAAAACGCAGACACTACAGAATTTCCAGAAGATTATTAAATAAATTAAATCGTTTAACAAAAAAGTATACGCCTAAGAAAATAGAGTCTTATAAAATAGAGTCCAATGAGATTATTTTAACTGAGACAGATAGGATTACACACATACGTAGGGTTGACAGCAAACGGACTATTTTAGAAGTTGTTAATGTTTCTTATGAAACAAAAGTTGATGAGGAATGGATGACTATTGTACGCTATGATAGTACCCATGGATTTTTGCACCGTCATCTTAGAATCTCGCTTGATGATTCTAGAGAAATCATTAATACTACAGGAGTTAAAAAGAAAGGTACTGTCCATGTCTGGTACACTTGGGCAATACATGATCTCTTGTTGAGGCATCAGGATTATAAAAAGGGTTTTATGAAAAGAAGTAAAGTTGTATAATGTAAATAATATGAGTAACAAACAACAGCTTGATAAAAACATGAGACTTACTGCGAAGCTTGCAGATTTTATAACTACTCATCCCGAGGTAAACAAAAGCATACCCTCTGGAGCTTCTATAGTGCCTTTTTCAGCAAGCGACAATATCCTTAATAGGATGAATGAGAAGTTAATTCCTGGTTTAAAAGAAGAGGGCAAAATTGTAGTTAAAGCCAAAGAAACTAAAAATAAAAAAGAACCGTGGGAGTTTATTATCCCATAGTTGACACCTTGACTTTTTGTGGTATACTTATATTAACAATTAAATATTGTAAAGACTGTGATAGAGAAATAGTAGAGTAAATTGGGGTCATTTGAGAGTAAGCGGTTGGAGAAAGCTTACCAAGCAATTTATTCGAATTACCCTCTGGAGTTGTAAGCCAAAAGCTTTGCCGGGTGCGAACCGTAACAACGCATGAGTGTGTCGTAAGAAATCGGAGCACTCGAGAATAAGCATTTTTGCTAAAATTTCGAGACTCACCACACGGTGAGTTTTTTAATGGCAATAATGGAAAACAAGGTGGTACCGCCTTTGAAGGCCCTTGTCTGATCATCATTTTTGGTGATTAGGCAAGGGCTTTTTTAATGAAAAGCTCTAAAAGGAGAAAATATGACGCAAGAAGAATTAAAAGTAAGACAATTTGATTCTGACCCTTTTGGCCTTAGGGGCTTTGACTTTAGTGTCCGAGTTCCTGAAAAGTCTGAAATATTTGATGAGGGAGAAGCCAGAGCCTACATAGAGGGGTGTGATTACCCAGAGTCAGCAGATGATTTGTTGCTTGCTTTAGAAGTCCAAAGGATGTTTGGTCAAGATAGTATTGGAAGAATACGGATACTTGATGCTATGTGTGGACCTGGAAGATTAGGAAGAGAGTTTTTAGGTTTAGGCGTACAAAGCGTTTGGTTTCATGATGGAGATGAAATAATGACCAGCCATGCAAAAGAGGAAGCATTAAAAGTTTTAAATGATGGACAAACTATTAATGTTATTACATCACCTGTAGAAAGTATACCTGTTCCAGATAATTCATTTGATCTTGTAATATGTCACAATGCTACTCATCAGATGGCAAGTATAGATAGATTAGGTATGGTTATGAGAGAATTCCTGCGTATAACTGTACCTTTAGGGCATATTGTTATTGCTGATTACCAAAGATCTACGACTCCAAATTTTATCAGAGCATCAGAAGAAAGGTTACAATTTACTAGACCAGAAATAGTTCCTCTCTTGATTCCTTCATTTACAGCAGCTTTCTCAAAAGGAGAGTTTGGGAGCGTAGTGTGTTCAATACCAGGCATAAGAAAATTTTTGGTTACTGATGCTGAACCTCCAACATTAACTCAAAAAAAATGGGAAAGAGTTGATGCTGATTTTGTTAAGGGTCATATAATGGATTACGGTCCTATTTCACTTAGAGTCATTATTCAAAAGGAGGAGTTATGAAAATAAACCCCAAAATTATTAGGGCAGAAGTTATTGGGAGTATGCTAAGGCCTAAATTTCTACTAGAAGCTCAAACTCTAATAAAAGAGGGAAAAATTACACATGAAGAATTTGTTAGATTTGAAGATAAAGCAGTAAAAGAAGCTGTTGGTATTCAGGAAAAGGTAGGGGTTGATGTTTTGACCGATGGAGAAATGCGAAGGCCGGTATTTTGCCATAATTTTGTGAAAGCAGTTGATGGATTTAAGTGGAATATCAAAGGCAATACAGTTATTTGGTTTGATATGCAGGGAAATAAAATTATAGATCCGGTAACAGTTGGGGTAGTAAAAAAATTGCAGAAAAAACATGACATCTCTGTTGATGAATTCTCATTCTTGAGAAGCATCACAGACAAACCCAAAAAAATCACTATTCCCAGCCCAACAATGATGAGTTATTATTTTGTACCTGGGATTTCTGACAAAATTTATCCTTCACCTTTAGAGTATTTAAAAGAAGTTACTCGAATATTAAAAGAGGGTGTGGCTGAACTAGAGCGGATTGGTGTTACCTACATACAAATAGATGCACCAGAGTTTGGGATGCTACTTGATCCGATTCAACAAGAATGGTTTAAGGCTAAAGGGTTAAATCCAGATACTTTAGTTAGTGATGGTGTAGAAATGATAAATAAAGTATTAGAAGATTTTTCAGGAATAAAAGGTCTTCATATATGCAGGGGCAATGATAAGAATCGTTTCATGGCAAGAGGCGGGTATGAGAAAATTGCTAAAATAGTATTTAAAAAAGCCAAAGTAGACAGATTATTATTAGAATTTGATAGCGATAGAGCTGGTGATTTTTCTCCTTTGGCTCATGTGCCAGAGGACAAAATAGTGGTGTTAGGTCTCATATCTACAAAAACGCCAGTATTAGAAAACCCAAAAGATATTATAAGAAGGATAGAAGAAGCAGCGCGATTCGTACCAAAAGAACGACTGGCAATAAGCACTCAATGCGGGTTTGCATCTGTTGCTAGAGGAAATAATTTATCATTTAAGGATCAAGAAAAGAAATTGAGATTGGTTTCAAAAGTAGCTAGGAAGGTATGGTAACGGCGAGTTAAAAATTACCCCACCGCTTAACCCTATTTAAATGATACGAATCATTAGAGCAAACCATTCCGATTAAGGGATAATTAACAGTTGCTCACTTTTTCTCTAAATGTTAGTATAAAAAGCACACCTTTATGGCTAAAGCAACAATTAATGATCACATATTCCGCGGCTATGATCTGCGCGGAGTTTCTGGAACAGATTTAAATGAAGAAGTGATGGAGCTTTTAGGTAAAGCTTATGCAACTTTTTTGTACCAAAGAAGAATTTGGGAAGTAGTTGTGGGAAGAGATAATAGAACTACTTCTGAAGCATACACTAAAGCATTCATTAAAGGACTTCTAGATAGTGGCGTTGATGTTGTTGATATAGGTTTATCTTTGGCCCAGATTGTTTATTTTGCTCAATATCCGCTTCGTTTTAAAGGAGCAGCCATGATTACGGCTTCTCATAATCCAGCTCAATATAATGGTCTTAAGATGGCTGTTGGTTTTTCCGATACCATGACTGGCCCGGAAATTCAGAAATTAAAAGAAATTGCCAAAGATGGACAGTTTAAAAAGTTTAATAGAAAAGCCACTTTAATAAAAAAGGATATTTTTCCGGAATATAAAAAAGATATTTTAAGAAGAGCCGGGAAAATTGGTAAATTTAAAGTGGTGGTAGATACAATTTATGGAACTGCGGGTATGTTTTTACCAAAAATTTTGCAAGAGGCCGGATGTGAAGTTATTGAGCAGCATACAGAGCTTGACGGAACTTTTCCTCTAGGAACTGCAGATCCAACTGAGCGGGAAGTTCAAGAAAGACTGGCTGAAAGAGTCAAAAAAGAAAAGGCAGATATTGGATTTTCTTATGATACTGATGGGGATCGGATGGGGATAGTGGATTCTTCCGGAAGACTCATTTGGAATGATACACTGGTAGCAATATTTGCCATGGATGTTTTAGATTTTATGCCGGGTGCAAAAATTGTTTTTAATGTTCTTTGTTCAAAACAAACTAGAGACGTGATTGAAGCTCATGGTGGAGAGCCGGTAATATGGGTAACTGGCCACTCATTCATTAAGGCCAAATTAAAAGAAGAAAGAGCTCCTTTTGCAGGGGAATTATCAGGTCATATGTTTTTTGCGGATAATTTTTACGGACATGATGATGAGGCATATGCGACACTGCGGCTTTTGGCATATTTAACTCGGGTGGGCAAGTCCTTAGATCAGGTCGTTGATGAGTTGCCAAAATACCACAGTAGCCCGGAGATTAAAGTTGGTTGTCCAGATAGCATCAAGTTTAAACTTGTCTCTGAGGGAATTGCCAAAGATATTAAAGCAATTTATCCAACTGCTTCTTATGTTGAGATTGATGGTGTGCGTTTTGATACCGAAGATTTAATGGCAGTAATCCGTGCTTCTCAAAATGGTCCATACTTAACAGTAAAATATGAGGCTAAAGATGTAGAGGAATATATAAAATTGAAAAAGACACTTTCTGAAATTTTACATAAATATCCGGAAATTGATTTTAAAGAAGGTGTAAATACTGACGCCTTGCAATAGTAGACAATTTATGGTTTACTAATAATGCATCAAGAGTTCATGTACCGTATGGTGCATGACGGCAACCGAAAAGAAACGGTGCCAATCCGAGAGGAAGATGTGCCCGTCTCGCCTAATGGCGGATGAGGAAACTTAAGCCTCTCGAATGAGAGGTTTTTTTAGATAGTTATTACGACGAAGTCGGAACTATCGCAAGGTTCTCGCGAAGCGAGGTTCTTATGATAAAAAGTAACGGTATAACTACATTTACATCTGAATCTGTCTGTGCCGGTCATCCAGATAAAATTTGTGACCAAATTTCTGATGCTATTTTAGATGCAGTTTTGGCCCAAGACAGATATGGTCATGTCGCTTGCGAGACATTGGTTGGTTTTAACAGGGTAGTTATTGCCGGAGAGGTAACAGCCAACGCAAAAGTAGATTTCAAAAAAATTGCCAAAGAGCAAATAAGAAGACTAGGATATACAGATTCTTTGTATAATTTTTCTGACAAATCCCCTATTGAAGTATATGTTCATGAACAATCGCCAGAAATTGCCGTAGGTGTCAAGAAAGATAAAGGTGCCGGTGATCAAGGAATGATGTTCGGGTTCGCCTGCAGAGAGACCCCTCAATTTATGCCACTGCCGATAACTTTGGCCCACGGTTTAACAAAAAGAATGGATCAAGTTAGAGAAGAAAAATTGGTTCCTTATTTAAGACCGGATGGTAAGAGTCAAGTTACCATTGAATATAAAAATGGTAAGCCAGTAAGGGTTTTGCAAGTAGTGATAGCAGTACCACATGAGGAATCAATCAACCTAAATCAGGTTAAGAAGGAACTTTATAATACAGTGGTAATTCCAGTTTTAGATCAGTATGGCTTCAAGATAAATATAAAGGATTTGATAGTTAATGGTACTGGTGTTTGGCATTGGGGAGGGCCGGCATCTGATTGTGGGGTGACAGGTAGAAAAATTGTAGTAGATACATATGGTGGATACGCCAGAGTTGGCGGAGGATGTTTTTCAGGAAAAGACCCAACAAAAGTTGATAGATCTGGAGCATATGCTGCCAGGTTTTTGGCCAAAAATGTGGTGGCAAATAAATTGGCAGATAAGGCAGAAGTAAGACTTGCATATTTTATTGGAGCAAAAAGACCAACTATGCAAGAGGTGGAAACTTTTGGGACTGCTAAAAAATCTCATAAAGTTTTAATTTCTTTTATGAATAAAATTTTAGATACATCAGTGGAAGGTATCTTGGAAGGATTGGATTTGCAAAGACCAATCTATTTGCCCACTGCTATTTATGGTCACTTCGGCCGCGAAGAATTTCCTTGGGAAAGAATTGTTTAACATATTAATAATCAATAAAATCTCTGCCAAATTCCGAAAAATTTTTAAGCTGTCCTTGGCTGATTTCTATCTTATCTACCTTGGCAGCTTGCGGACCATCATGACACCATCTTAAGAATTTATTCAACTCTTTCTCTTCTCCTTCAGCCTCAATATACAAAGACCCATCGGGTTCATTCTTGGCAAAACCCTTAATCCCAAGTTTTTCTGCTTCTTCCTTTGCAGTTACTCTAAAAAATACGCCTTGTACTCTACCGTAAACTCTAATATTTAGATGCTTTAGCATTTTATTAACAAAATGTTCTAATGATTTAAATCAATGGAACAATTCAAGATCTCCATTTAATAGAGCATCCCATACTGGGTTTTTGATCAGGGTTGATAGGTTGGTTATTTAATAGAGCATCTATGGCATCTCTTAAATCTTTTCCAGTGACCGGGATGCCACTGTTTGGTCGTGAGTCATCAAGTTGACCTCTGTATGCAAGTTTTCTATCTTCATCAAATAGAAAGAAATCAGGAGTGCATGCTGCTGTATAAGATTTAGCGGTAGTCTGGGTATCGTCAAAACAATAAGGAAAGGTAAATCCTAATTCCTCTGCCTGTTCTTTTAAAGATTCTGGCGCATCCTCTGGATATGCGGCTGGATCATTTGCTGATATTGCAACAATGCCAATACTTTTATCCAGGTAATCCCTTCCTAGCTTGGTTAACTCATTTTGCACATGTTTAACATAAGGGCAGTGTCTGCAGATAAACATGACAAGTAAAGCCTTTTTATCTTTAAATGTTTCAAGAGAGATCGGTTGATTGGATACTACATCCACTAAATTAAAATTAGGAGCTTTTGTTCCCAGAGCGAGCATTGTAGACTCAACAGCCATAGATGTTAAATAATAGTTAATTATTCAGGAAAATTCAAGAATCATTGGTAGGTGGTCAGAGATTTCCACTTCAGGAACTTCAAATTTTTCAACATTAACATCATTTGTGACAAATGTATAATCTGCAAATTTTTGAAAATCAGATTTTCCATAAAATGGAGACAATCTAGATCTGGTTTTGTCTATATTGTATTCCTTGATTAAATTTATCAAATCCTTTTCTAGGATATTGACACTTTGTGTATTGGGCATCAAGTTAAAATCTCCCACAACTATTTTTGCACCAACCTTTTCTTTAAGAAGATCCATAATCTTTTGTGATTGTTCAATTCTTTGAGAAGTATCCAACTTAGATCCGGGATAAGCGGTACCATGAAAATTACAAACTATAAATTCTGTATCTTTTTTTATAAAACTTAGCAATTGGATATTAACAGGGATATCTGAAAAATCTTTTTTAATTATTTTGACAACACTATCTTTATAAAGAAAGAAGGTTTGATAATTTTTTAATAAAATATCCTTTTTTACAAATATTGCCAGGCCATGCTTTAAATCGAAATCTACCGGGTTTGCATAGGTATCCAATTCTTCCATTACTGGATTAAAAAAGTAATTAAACTCTGGTAAGATTTTCGATATTTCTTCCAGTAAATTGGCTCTATATTCTGGAAATTGTTTGAAGTTGGAAGTTGTACTGAAAACTTCTTGAAAACAAAATATGTCAATATCACTTTCAAACTGTCTAATGAAATTGATCAGTGGTTTAAAATATTTACCACCATAGGTGTTTAAAGAAATAAGCTTCATGTTGAATTTATAAGAATTGTTCTAGCAGGAGCCCCATCAAATCCGACTAGTTTTAAAGGTAGACAGAAAATATCATATTGGCCCGGAGTAACTTCTGATAAATCTAGGCCTTCTATAATGACAATATTGTTTTTTAAAAGCTCTGTATGTGGTCTTGTATCAGGTGAACCTTGCTTTTTGACTGATAAAGAATCAATGCCAAAAAGGACAATTTTTTTAGAAGCCAAAAATTCTGCCGCATCTCCATCAAGATAAATATAATCTGGATAAAACTTTTTAAAACCCTTTAGAGAATTATTAGTTTTAACTAAAATTCGTTCTTGCTTTTGGATATCTTCTTTTCTAAAATCATCAGTAGTGATAGATACTTTACAATGGGTCATGTCTAAAACCCTACAGGGTCCAATAAGTTGATCTAAATTAATTTTGTCTACACCGATTCCCTTTTTAGAAATATGCCTGGGAACATCGATATGAGTTCCTGTGTGAGATCCAAATGTGATCTCAGAAATGTAGGTAGTAGGTGTTCTCAGAGGTTTGAATTTAACAGGAGGGTTGTTGGGGAAAATTACCATTTTCTCGCCGATGGGTAAAGAAATATCGATTATTCGCAAGGACTGTTTCATATCACTCCATTGGTAGATTCTATCCTAAACAGATGGATTTCATCAACATTGGAACAATCATTCATAAAAATTCCAGTATCATTGGAAGATGATCAGATACTTCAATATTAGGAACTTGAAAATAGATCACTTTGATCCCTGATGAGACTAGAGTAAAATCAGCATACCTTTCATCTCCGGGGAAGAACTTACTTCTGGTAGATAAAATTTTATATTCCTTGATTAAATTCCTTAAATTTTCTTCTAAAATCCTTATACTTTCAGTATTTAATGTTAAATTAAAATCTCCTAACACTATTTTCTCTCCCGCCTCGTTATCTAAAAATTTCTGTATCATTTCTGATTGTTTTATTCTGGAAGGAGTATCGCCCTTATCTTTATCTACCCAAATTCCATGCACATTACAAATAGTGAATTTTTTATTGCTTTTAGTAAAATTGATAAATTGAATATTTCTGGGCATGGTATTGTAATTTCCTAACTCATAATCATTTTTTTGTCTAAAAACAAAAAAATCTCCAGCTGATTTTACCTGAAGATTTTTATTAATAAAGATTGCTAACCCCGAAGATAGATGATAATTTGTAAACTCTTTTTTAAAGCTTCCCACCAGATAATTGTCTATGGTGGGGGCAAAAAAGCAGATATGATCTTTTAGAATTTTCTTTATTTCATTAAGTAAATTGGTTCTAAAACCAAAATCCTCTTTAATATTGGAGTTAGTGTAGAAAACTTCCTGAAAACAAAAGATATCCGTATCTTTTGAGTAATCTTGGATAAATTTTATAAGTGGTTTGTAAACTTTTCCACCCCAGGTATTTAATGAGATTAGTTTCATATAAAAGTCGGAGACCGGGGAATTGAACCCCGTACTTCTCGCACCCCATGCGAGCGTTCTACCGATGAACTAGTCTCCGTCACAGCTTTCTATTTTACCAGGTTTTTATATTCTGCTCTACCCTACGACACAATGATTGATGTATCCATACAACAATACATGTAGATTTTGGGGTATTGTGGTAGGATTTAAATTTTGTATAATAGGATTATGGCACAACCCAATGATGAGGCCCGTAAAGCTGCAATTGCCGCGGCCATGCAACAGATCCAAAAGCAATATGGTACTGGTTCTATTATGCGGTTGGGTGAAAGAGCAGAGAAACTGACTACCCAAGTTATCCCCACAGGTTCTATCGCTTTAGATCTTGCTTTAGGAGTTGGAGGTTTGCCAAGAGGCAGGATTATTGAAGTTTTTGGCCCAGAGGCAGGCGGAAAAACCACAGTCTGTCTTCATGTTATAGCTGAGGCACAAAAAAGAGGTGGAGTGGCAGCATTTATTGATGCAGAGCATGCTTTGGATCCCCAAAGAGCACAAAAGATAGGTGTTAATTTAGATGATCTTTTAATTTCCCAACCAGATACTGGCGAGCAGGCTTTAGAAATTGCAGAGGCTTTGATCAGATCTGGCGGAATTGATGTATTGGTAATAGACTCAGTTGCAGCTTTGGTGCCTAGGGCAGAGCTTGAAGGGGAGATGGGAGATGCTGTGATGGGTATGCAGGCAAGACTGATGTCTCAGGCTTTAAGAAAATTAACCGGAGCAGTATCAAATACAAATACGATTATTATTTTTACTAACCAGTTAAGACAAAAAATTGGAGTGATGTTTGGGAACCCGGAGACTACTCCAGGTGGATTAGCTTTAAAATTCTATACATCAGTTAGACTAGATATTAGAAAAATTGAAAATATCAAAGTGGGAGACACAGTGGTTGGTTCAAGACACAGAGTTAAGGTTGTCAAAAATAAAGTGGCTCCCCCATTTAGAATTGCCGAATTTGATATGGATGAAAATGGAATTTCTCACGAAGGAGAACTTTTGGATGTGGGATTGGAGCTTGGAATTCTACAAAAGTCAGGAGCCTTTATAAAATGGAATGAAATCATGTTGGGTCAGGGCAGACAAGCTGCAATAGATTACTTAAAAGCCAATAAGAAAGAGGCCCTAAATTTGGAAAAAGAAATAAGGGAAGCCTGGGGTAAACAAAAGGAAGGGAAAGAAATGGTTGTTGGAAAAGAGGAAGAAACTGGCTCGCCTCGCTTCGCGGGCGAAGCGGGTATAATTGAAGAAGTTGCTGCTTAATGTCCAAAATTACTTCAGTAGAGTCTCAAAAGAAAAATCCACGACGTTTTAATATTTATCTAGATGGTGCTTTTGCTTTTGGGGCAGATGAGGATTTGGTAGTGGAATACCGTTTAGTCCCTGGGAAGTTACTTGAGGAATCAGATGTGGAAAAGCTGTTGTTTGAGGCGGAAGTTGGGAAGCTGATGGAACGAATGTACAGGTTATGGAATATTAGACCCCGTTCTGAAAAAGAAGTCAGAAACTATTTAAGAAGTCTATCTTTTAAAAGAAAAGTTAAAGATAAAGAGGAGATTTCAGAAGTTGTTGTGGAACTATTAATTCAGAAACTGCGACAGAAAGGAATGGTGGATGATGAGAAATTTGCTAAAGAATGGGTTAGATCAAAGCGGATATCAAAATATAAAGGTAATCGAGCAATCACCGCAGAGCTTCTACAAAAAGGTGTCGATCGGAACATAATCATAGAGGCATTGAAAGGAGATGGTAATCAAACTGAGTTGGCAGAAAGTGCTTTGGAGCGGAAGGCCAGTAAATGGAAAAATCTGGACTCCATGGAATTTCGCAAAAAAGCATATGAGTTTTTGATGAGAAGAGGTTTTGAATATGAGGTGGTTAAAGAAGTGGTTGAAAATCTGAATAAAAAGAAGTAAAATAGTATTTAGAGGATCAGATTAAGAGTGAGCAAAAATATGAAGAAAGTATTCTTTAAAATTTTAACTCCTCAAAACTTCGAGTAATCGAAGTATCTTTTTGATTCTTCAAAATTTATGCAACGTACATTTGGTCCTAAAAATATTAGTCCTTCTACTACTTTGTCTGGTGGAGACTTTTCACATCGTGAAGCAGAGCTTGCCAAAAGAGAAGGTATTTTAGAAGAACGAGAGAGGCAAATCGGGGAAAAGCAAAAATTAATTGATGAGAGATTGGAACAATTAGAAAAGATCCGAAAAGATCTTGTCTTTAAACTGGAGAAAGCATCTTCTATGCAGTCGGATGAAGCAAAGAAAATTCTTTTAGAACAAATTGAAAAAGATTTAGCGGTTGAAATTTCCAAGAAAATAAAAGAGGTGGAGGAAGAGATCAAACTCACAGCCGATGAAAAGGCCAAAGAAATTTTAGCTGATACGATGGTACATGGTTTTACAGACTATATCTCTGAGTTTACCACTTCAAGAGTTAAATTGCCTGATGAGGAGATTAAGGGAAGGATTATTGGCAAAGAGGGCAGAAATGTCAGGACTTTTGAGCAAGCCACAGGAGTGGATGTAATCATGGATGATGAGATTCCCGACAGTTTAATTTTATCTTCTTTTGATTCTGTCAGAAGAGAGATTGCCAAAGTTTCTTTGGAAAGATTAATTGCAGATGGTAGAATTCAACCCCAAAGAATTGAGGAGATTGTCAAAAGAACTGAACAAGATTTTGAAAAAATCATGCTGGAGACAGGTGAAAAACTCTGTCAAGATGCCGGAGTTTATAATCTGCCTGTTGATTTAGTAAAAATATTGGGACGATTCAAGTATAGATTTTCTTTCGGACAGAATTTAATTCAACATACTCTGGAGGAAACCAGAATTGGGGTAGCTCTGGCCAAAGAGATCGGGGCAGATGCTAATGTGGTTAGACTTGGGTGTTTACTTCATGATGTGGGTAAGGTAGTTACAGAAGGAGATGAAGGGACTCATGTTGAGAAAGGAGTGCAGGTTGCCAAAAAATTTGGAATGCCTCAGGAAGTGGTTAATTGTATTGCAGAGCATCATGAAGATCAACCTTTTTCTTCGGTAGAATCAATCCTAGTTTATATTGCTGATGCTATTTCTGGTGGAAGGCCAGGGGCCAGACATGAAAATGTAGAAGATTATATTAAAAGACTTTCAGATATTGAAAAAATTGCCACATCATTTGAGGGAGTGGATAAGGCTTTTGCATTGCAAGCTGGAAGAGAGGTCAGGGTGGTAGTTTTTCCAGATAAAGTCTCGGATGATGAACTGCCAAAATTAACTCATGATATTTTAGATAGAATTTCCAAAGAAGTGATGGTGCCGGGTGCTGTGAAAGTGACTGCCATCAGAGAAACAAGATTTTCAGATACCACTATGACCTTACCCTCCTAAATATAAGTAGACTATTAACTTGTTTTTCTAAAATCCATTCTGATGAGGTTTTAATGGAAGCAATTCTATCTTCAAATTCATTAACCTTCATTGGATAGTGGTTTAATTTTTCATCCACAATAATATAATCTGCATCTAAAACTTCTGGATAAAGGTATACCTTGTTTCTGTTAGATAAATGAGGGACTATAGGAGATTGAGCAGAGATAGCTGCTTCGGTTGGAAAGGTTTGTAAAGCATTATTTATGTAATTAAAACGTTGGGTAGCTTGGATATTAAACTGTAGGGTATTAGAAACAAATTTGTTAAAAAATAAATTCTCCGTAGTTAAAGCTACGATTAAATAAGCAATCATTTGATATCTGGGGATTTGAATTTTTGATAAAACAAAAATTGCACTGGTTGCCAAAAATGGTGCCAAATTGGCATTATAGTGAAAATTTAAGCCCCAGTAGTGAGGTTGTGTGGATGAGAATCTGATAAATAGGTATGGAATTATAGTTAGCCAGCTTAAGAGAGACAGAAATGGTAGGAAAAGAAACTGCCCATACAAACTTTTCAAGGTATGAATTTTAGTTGGAGAGTCAAACATTGAAGAAATTGAAGAAAAAGATACAGTATTGATATAGGCATTTTCTGCACCCGGAGAAATTCTACCCATGATTTGGTATTTAATAATGTGATAACTTAGTAATCCAAATATTACAGTTAAAACTCCCAAACGCCTTTGCTTTTTTAAAATTGCGAATAACCCTAATCCTACTATAAAAAGAGGTACATCTTCTTTAAAAAGTAGGCCTAAAAATAAGCTTATAAAATAGAGTTTCCACTTTTTAAAATACCAACTGTAAAGCATTATTGATAAAGGTAAAACCGAGAGAGTTGCCAGGTGAAAATCGAAATTTACAGCAGTTAAAATTCCAGAAAAAGAAAGATAAACCCCAGTTATTAAAATAGTCTTTAGTTTATCTTTAAGTTTATCCAAAGCGATAAGATAGATGAATATTCCACTAAGTGAGACAAATAAAGCTTGGATAACAAGTAAGGCTTCTGGAAAGGGAAATAATTTATAAATTGGTGATAATAAAAATAGAATTACTCCAAAATGATCGCCTAAGATATTCATGTGTTTTAAAGTACTTAGAGGGGTTAGCCCTTGACTATAAAGGTAAATAACTTGAGTATAGATACCTAAATCAAAAGCATGGGAATTATAAGTCCAATGTCTATATAAAGTATGATAGGTAAAAATTGAAAAGAAAAAGATGAATACTAATAAAATACCCAAATGTTTTTTAACTAGCATATATAGATTATACAGCAAGATTATTTGGGGCTTTACAAAAGGATAAACTTCTGGTAAGTTATTTTTCATATGACTAAAAAAGAGTTGGTTGAGAAGGTTGCCAAAAAGGCCAATTTAACAAAAAGAGCAGCTGCTGATGCTTTAGATAGTACCTTTAATTTGATCCGTGATGCTTTAACAAGAGGAGAAAAGGTGGTCGTGACGGGGTTTGGCACCTTTCTAATTAGATCCAGAGCGGCCAGAAGGGGTAGAAATCCTCAAACCGGAGAACCAATTCAGATTCCCAATAAAAAAATTCCAGGTTTTACAGCTGGTAAAACTCTTAAAAGATTGATAAAGTAGATTTTGTGCCCCCTGTAATTCTCGTAAAAAATTTAAAAAAATACTACCAGGTTAATCAAAAGGAACCTGGGTTTTGGGGATCAGTTAAATCATTATTTTATCGAAAGTATTACGAAGTAAAAGCTGTAGATAATATTTCTTTTGAGATAGATGAAGGGGAGTTGGTGGGATTTATTGGACCAAATGGAGCAGGTAAAACTACCACCTTGAAAGTTTTATCAGGGCTTTTATATTCAACTTCTGGTCAAGTGTCAGTTTTGGGATTTGAGCCTTTTAAAAGACAAACTGCATTTCAAAAACAATTCACACTTATCATGGGTCAAAAAAATCAACTCTGGTGGGATTTACCTGCCTGGGAAAGTTTTATTTTAAATAAAGAGATCTATGAGATAGATGATGGTCAATTTAAAAAGGTAATAAAGCAGTTATCTGAAATGTTAGAGATTGAAGATATATTAAAAATCCAGGTCAGAAAATTATCTTTAGGTCAGAGGATGAAGTGTGAACTGGTGGCAGCCTTACTCCACTCCCCAAGAGTATTATTTTTAGATGAACCAACAATTGGATTAGATGTGGTAGCACAGAAAAACATGCGCGATTTTATAAGAGAATATAACAAAATGTTTAATGCCACCATCATTTTGACTTCCCATTATATGGGAGATGTGCAACAGCTTACCAAAAGAGTAATTATTATCGATCAAGGGAAAATTATTTATGATGGCTTGCTTAAAAATATAGTTGAAAAATTTTCATCTCATAAGGTAATCAAGGTCGATTTTGAATCAGAAGTTGAAAAAAAGCAGTTAGAATCAATTGGTCAAGTTAAGGAGTTCACTAGATTACATGCTGTGATTGATGTGCCGTACAATGAAACAGCAAAAAGATCAGGTCGGCTATTAAATAAGTTTCATGTAGCCGATCTAACAATTGAGGATCCACAGATCGAAGATATCATTAGACAAGTCTTTAGTAGTGGTGTATGATTGTATGGATACATGAGTAAGCCAAAGATAGATAAAAACATTCAAATACCAACTGAAATTTTGCCCAAATTATTAACTCCCTCAGAAATGAGAATGATAAAGAATCGCTTCCAGATTGTGAATTTATTGGAAGATAGATTGTCAATAAGAAGTATCGCAAAGGAGCTTAAGGTTGGTACAGATACTGTTGTCAGAGTAATCAGATTAACAGAAATCAAAGGTTTTAAGAAGAAGACACCGAGATTTAAAATCAAATCCTCTACACCCTGGATTTTTGGGAAATCCAATGATTAGCAAATACTGGGCAGTTTTTAAGATTAGCTGGGAACAAGGTTTAGTGTACAGATTAAATTTTACACTTTGGCGTGTACGATCTGTTTTGCAACTATTACTCGTCTACTTCATCTGGTGGACTGTCTTTCAATCTCAAACTCAAGTTTTTGGTTATACCCAATCCTCAATTTTGACTTATATTATGGTGGCAGCTTTAATAAGGGCCGTCATTTTATCATCGCGGGCGATAGATATAGCAGGACATATCAATGAAGGGTCGGTGGTTAATTTTTTGGTCAAACCTTTAGGGTTTGTTAGGTATTATTTTTCAAGAGATTTGGCAGATAAACTACTTAATATCTCTTTTGTCCTAGTGGAGATAATTTTACTGATCACCATTCTAAAACCTCCAATAATTTATCAACAAGATCCATTAATATTACTTTTATTTGTAATGTCTGCTAGTTTAGGATTACTACTCTATTTTGCTATTGCTTTTATAATAGGAATGTTGGCCTTTTGGGTGGAAAGTGCTTGGGGACCTTTATTTTTGGTGACCATAATTTTGGAAGGTTTCGGGGGAGGACTTTTCCCTATAGATATTTTGCCAAGGATTCTGACTGATACACTACTTCTGACACCTTTTCCTTATTTAATCTATTTTCCCTCAAGAATTTATTTAGGAACATTACCTCCAGCTGAAATCATTAAAGGATTTATCATTTTATCTTTTTGGATATTAGTAAGTTTGCTTTTAATACTTAAAATATTGGATGCTGGTTTAAAAAGATATACTGCTTATGGTAACTAGTTTTAACAAATATTTTAAAGTTTGGCTAAGATTTGCCATCAATGGTTTTCAAACACAACTTAACAATCGTTTTGCCTTAACAATTTTTTTAATAGGCAAAATCTTAAGATTTGCCATATTTACTTTGTTTATTGTTATTTTAGTCAGTAAGACTAAGGCTTTGGCAGGATATAGTTTGGATCAGACTATATTTTTCTTTTTATCATTTAACTTGATAGATATTATTTCGCAACTGCTATTTCGTGAGGTGTATCGTTTTAGGCAGGCCGTCGTGTTAGGCACTTTTGATTTTTATCTAGTTAAACCTATAAATTCTTTATACAGAAGCTTAATGGGTGGTCCGGATTTAATTGATTTTATTACCTTGATCCCACTATTTGGAGCAATTGTTTTTTATATGAGTCGTTTACAAATGATTAGCCTTCCTAGCACTGTCTTGTACCTTGGGTTAATTGGTGTAGGTTTTACCATTGCTTTATCATTTCATATTCTGGTGTTAGCACTGGCAGTTTTAACCACAGAAGTAGATCATGCCATTATGATGTATCGGGATATTGTGGGGATGGGTCGTTTCCCAATTGATATTTATCGGGAACCTTTACGAGGATTTCTAACATTTATCATACCGGTGGGGTTAATGATGAGTTTTCCCGCTAAAGCTTTTCTGGGATTACTTTCACCCGCACTGATTATTTACTCTATAGTATTTGCTTTATTTTTATTATTTTTTTCATTAAAAATATGGAATTATTCATTAAAACAATACTCATCTGCCTCAAGTTAAATACTGACACCTTTCAATTTAGCTGGTAGACAACAGTTTGATTATCTCTAAATATGACTTTACCCAAGCTGATAAACTTATCTTCATTTAAATTTATATACTTTTGTCTCTCTAAGGATCCAATAAAGATCAAAGATATATTATATTTTTTAATCAATTCTTTAGTTTGTTCTAGATCTTGATCTTCATAAAGTAAGGTGACTTCATCACTTCTTTTGCTACCATCCTCAGGACTTCCTCTCCATAACCATTCATGTACCGGCCAACCTATTACTGTGGGCAGTCCTGTGTTTGATGAAACCCTGGCATAATCAGTATATGAATCTCCTTGGGCTTCCAGGATAACCGGCTGACCTTGAATATTTTCTTTTAACCAAAGAATGGCTCGATAATCAGACGGATATAGTGTCTCCAGATAGGATAGTCCATCAAGGCCCTGATAATTTTTTAAACCATTATAATAAGAATTAATGGCAAAATAGGGATATATAGCTATCAGACAAAAAAGGAATACAGATAAAAGTCGGTAAAGAATGGGAGGCTTTATCCTAATGAGACGAGTTATAGCATAGCCGCTTACTATAGCCAAGATGATAAATGCCTGATAGCCAAATTTAAAAACCGTATTGGCACGATAATGGCCTGGATATATATCCTTAACGTAGACTATTTCCGGAATAATAATTGCTACCGTTGCAAAAAGGGTAAAGATGAGTATGAGTCTATCAGTAGGTGAGAGCATAGGTATTTTCTTTAACATGTTAGGTATCCTTAATTTTAATACCTTAAAAAGATAGGTTAAAAAAATAAAATAAAAGAAGCCGTAAAGAATAAGAAGCATCCAAAAAGGCGATCTGGCACAGTGATCTGCCTCAAATATTAATGGACCAAATCTGCCAATCTGTGTTAAAAAATTAGGGGAACACAAGACTCCTATTCCTGAGGAAAACGGTTTAAAGGCCAGCCAAAAGGGAAGGGAAAAAAACAGCATAAATATAATAATTAAAAAGATTTGTTTGGATGCGGAAATTATTGAATTTAAGCTGAATTTTGCCTGTTTGAAAAAAAGCAGAAGTACAATCAGTATAAGGTAGATGGGGCCATCCAAAACATTAGTCATTAAAAAAACACCAAGCAATCCACTAATCAAAAGATAATCCCTAAAATGAATTTTAGTTTGATAATATAATTTGATTAAAAAACCGATCATCAGGAAGACAAAAGGGATGTTTAAAACATGACCATGAAGGTCGGAGACGACAAAAGAATAAATGGGGAATTCATGTATGGTATTGGGGATAAAACGAGTCGCATTTGGGTACCAATAGCCCGAAAAATTTAACATTGGCTCAAGCTGCCAAAAAGGAACAGGTAAATCAGGATTAGGGTAATTTTTAAAAAAGGCGTAAATCGTTTGAAGATTTCCAGCCAGAGTAACCAAAAATGTACTTAACACCCCTGCTAAAAAAATGGCAGAAGTATTTTTTGAAAAAAAACTATACAAGCTGGTGCCGATGGAAAATGAGGTAGATAATGTTAATCCAAAAATTGCTGCAAGCATCAAATTATATGTTACAGTAGGATTAAGAAAAGATAATTTGGTTAAAACAGCGACGGTTAAGTGACCAAAATAATAATAGTTGATTGTTTCGGGAGTCAGCCATAAATCTTTGGGAGGAAAATATTCAGAACGTAAAATGGAATTGATAAATCCAAAGTCCATAAATTTTTCCAACCCATGAATGGATGGTTCATACGCTCTGATAAAGCTCCAAAATATGAGTCCTGCCAAAAATAAAAATTCTTCAAAAAGGAATATTTTCCAATGAGATTTAAAAATGCTGATAAATTTGAATTTACGGGCCGAATAAAGATTAATCATTAAAAATAGCCCTAGCAACAAAATTATATTTAAAGAAGTAAATGATAAAATTTTTAAACTTGCAAGCAGCCAAATGGTGTAGCTTAATAAAAGTATTGCCAAAATTTTTGAAAAAATATATCCACGGTCCAAATAAGAAGAAAAGATAAGTAGTGTCAGAGGCAGAAAAATAATTCCCATCAGGAAAAAAGTAAACCAAAAGCTAAGGATGGAAGGTATATCAGAAATAAACATAAAAGGATTAACTTATGATAGGATATCAGAAAGTTGCGTTATGGCAAAGAGGTTGTCCTTAATTTTCTTTTTCTCTTTGTTATTAAGCCAATAAAAGACGACCTTTTTATTTTGTTTTGAGAGAAACAGAAGTAGAGGTAAATCATCGTCAATGTAACGATCAAGTTTTAATTGTCTGACAACTTCACTTTTAAAAAGATGAGGCTGTTGATCTGCAAAATTAAAAAACATATCATCAAAAATTTTATCAAAGCCATATTTTTCTATAATTTTTTCGGTTTGTTGTTTTAAAAAACTGAATCTGCTTGAAATAAGGTAGAATTTATTACCATTCTTAGACTCCTCTCTTTGGATCATTGCCATGTTTGTCATAATGGGAGGTCGAAGAAAGGAAATGTGGGTTAAAAGCCTGATTAACTGTTCGCCTTTTGATGGAAGGCGATACCGCAAGATACCATTGGATTTGTCTTTATACAAATAGTCAATTAGGGCACCAGGAATAAAAGGTGGATAATCTATAAAAATTTTATCCAGGTCAAAACCAATATTCATTGTGAGTCTAAAAATATTATATACTATATTCTATCATTTTATGAAAGTTGTAATTACCGGAGGAGCCGGATTTTTAGGATTACACCTTACCACCTATCTTAATAAGAAAGGATACGCATTAACACTTTTGGATATTCAACAATTTAATACAAAGGAATATAGGGGAAACTACAAACTTGCCCATTGTGATGTTCGTAATAAGAAAAAATTAGACCCACTTATAAAAGGCGCAGATATTGTTATTCATGCTGCCGCAGCTCTGCCACTTTGGGGGAAAGAGGATATCTATACGACCAATATTAATGGTACAAAAAATGTTTTGGAACTTACCAAAAAACACAAAGTAAGAAGAGTGATTTTTATTTCTTCTACCGCAGTTTACGGTATTCCCAAAAAACATCCGATAGAAGAGGAGGATCCCAGAATTGGGGTTGGGCCATATGGGGAGTCAAAAATAATTGCCGAGGATTTATGCTTTCAAGCAATAGAAGAAGGAATGCCAATTACAGTAATAAGACCAAAAACTTTTGTGGGAACAGGCAGGTTGGGAGTTTTTGAGATTCTATTCGACTGGATTCATGACGGTAAGAAAATTCCTGTGATAGGAAACGGAGGTAACAGATATCAACTATTAGATGTGGATGATTTGGTTGAGGTAATTTATCTGTTTTGCCGGGGGAATAAAGGATCTTACAATGGGGTATTTAATATTGGTGCCGAGAAGTTTGGGACAGTAAAAAAGGATTTAGGGGAGCTTTTCAAATTTGCAAAATCCGGGTCTAAAGTTTTTCCAACACCTGCGTGGTTAATCAAAAAATTATTGTGGCTTTTTGATAAGCTAAAATTGTCTCCTTTATATCAATGGGTTTATGATACTGCAGATAAAGATTCGTTTGTTTCTATAGAAAAACTTAAGGAAACACTCAATTGGAAACCAAAATATTCGAATGCACAAGCACTTATTAAAGCATATGATTGGTATCTAAAAAATTATAAGGAGATAAAAACTCATACTTCCGGTATAACCCATACAGCTGGCTGGAAACAGGGAATTCTTAGACTATTTAAGTACCTTATGTAACTAATGAGTGAGTATTGTTCATATTTCCGATAAGGAATTTCCTCGGAGGATATAGAAGTATCTGTCAGAAAAAAAACGCATTAAAGATGTATTAGATAATGGAGGTAAACTATTAGAGATATTATGTAGAGCTTGATCTCGAGCAAAAATAACAGGGGTATCTAAGAACGGATTTTGCTCGATAAAATATCGACTATAATTTACCCAGTTGTCATCAACATCTGAAATAAAAATGAGAGCGGGTGTCTTTACAGGAAGGGTGCTTATTGGTTGCATCCCATTGAATCCTTTGAATTGAGGCAGGATATAGGCAAAATTTATTATAGTAAAAATTAATAGTGTAATTAATATAGTGTGAGAAACTAGTAAGATATTTCGTACAGACGGAAATATTCTTGGTAATGTAGCAAGACCCATGACTGTTAAAAGCGGAATGATCCATATAACCTCAAACCAAAATCTTGGTCCGTAGAATGTTCCTTCATGGAAGTGAAAAAAGTATAGACCAACCTGAGATATAAAAAGGAGTGTTAAAAAGAAAGCCTTTTTGCGAAATCTACCCATAAAAGCAAAAGGAATAAATGCTAATGTTAGGAAGCTAGGCCATCGAAATAGCATATCAAGAAGTGAGTGGATGTTGAAGCTGAAATTTCTAAAAGCATCGCTCAAGGCAAATTCACTGCCGAAATCCGTCCCTCGTATCCCAAAACCTAACATATCGTATTTACTATAAAGCTGGTAAGGAGATAAAAAGGGATTTCCTGTAAGGTTAAAATTATAAAACATATTTATTGCTAAAAAAATTAGGACAACAAAAAGTGCTAAACTAGCATTCCTAAAATATTGAAAAAAAGATTTTACTAGAGGTATCGCAAATACTACTCCTATCAGAACTGCATTAATCGGTCTTATTAAAGAGAGAAATCCAATGCCAAATCCCAAAAGCACCCACTCTTGTTTATTATTAGGATTATTTTGAATGTTAACAAATCCTAAAAGAGACAGTAGGATAAAAAGAAGAGCACTGGGGTGACTTAAATAACTACTGGAGATAAGTAGAAAGAAAGGAGATAATCCAAGTAAGATAGCAGTCAATAGCGCCATATGAACTGGTACAATTTTTTTTGCAAGCTTTATTAATATAAAAATATTTACAGCTGAAATAAGAGGGTTGATAAGGTATGGGATCCTAAAGAGTTCGCCAACTGTCAGCAAAAGAGAAGTTCCCGGAGGATATTTACCAAACCACTGTCCGTCATTGATAATAAATTCATGATCAAAAAATCTTCTTAGATCGTTGGGTAAAGAGTAGGCAAACAGTTCTCCGCGAGAAAAAATTTTTGCCTGAAAAAGATATGCAACTTCATCTTGAGAGTGCGGGATTTTTTCAAAATAATTAACCGCTATATAAGAAGTAATAAGGAAAACAATAATAGGTAAAGAGTAAACTAATATTTGCTGCGAAAATTTTCCTAGATGAAATTTAGGTACTGTAAATTTCAGCTTGGTAAAAGGTAAAAATATCCCAAGTAATATGAAAGTGCCAAAAATACTTCTTGTTAATAAACTAAGAATAATTTGAAGATAATATGACGAGGATTTGTTAACAGATAGCATGAATGGTGTAGTACCGAGAGGAGTTGTTATTGTCCCATCATGATGAATTTTTGGTCGAGCCCAAAGGGATAGACTTTTTTCAGAATCTGTTCCTATCTCTATTTTTATTTCTGTAGGATTCCAAAGCGTAAGAACAATTTTTTCTATTCGCTCACCATTTTTTATAGGAATTGTTAGTTGAGTTGTAAAACTTTGATCTCGGTAGAGTACTTTTGCAGCAAAGGGAGGATGTGAAGGTGAAAGTTGTAGCTTAAGTTGTTCGATCAAGTCAGAGGCGGTTGGTTTTTTAAAATACAAAGATTCAGATTGACCATTGGTATAGAAAATCCTCACCTCTTGGTTTCTAAATGGGGTAACCCATATAGCATCAGCATCATTTTGAATAAATAAAGAAGCAGAGTTAATGTTTTCAAGATTAGATTGCCTTTGGACGAGAAGTTTATTATTTTGCCAGACAGTGCTTACACTTCCAGTATGAATTTCCAGTTCCACTTTCCTGCCTATAGATAGCCAGAAGATAATCAGAAGCATACAAAAAAGTACAGATATTAAAATATTTTTCTTATTCACAATTATGATTTTTTAAAAATCAAAACTTTTGGATGATCATAGACAGTGAATGATTCATCGGCATTTTGATCTTCAATTTCAATATTTAGAAATGGAATTTTTGGGTAAATTGAAAATTCGGCAATTTTTTTAAAACCCAAAGAACCGTCAAATAATTTTTTATAATACTGGGCTGTTTGAGTATAACAACGGCCAGGAGGAAGTTTTGAGCAGTTGGTAAGTTTTTGTAATGGGGTATAAAGTCTGTTTGATGCAATAATTATATATTCTGTTTCTTGTAATATTTGATTAATCTTATCCCATTTAGCGGGCGCATCCGGTTCATACATTGGTAATTCTAAAACTTTGTAATTGTCTTGAGTACCAAGAGGCAAACCATCATCCCAATGCTCGGTAGCTATAGTTGAACCCAATGGAATATTTTTATTGATCCAATCTGTTGCTAAGACTCTGGTGTTTGGTTGTGAATAAATATTAATAAATGATAAAGGCCAGATCAGTGATAGAATTATGAATAAAGAATAAAGAATAATGGGTAATCTTTTGAAAACAGCATAAAATAAAACTGCTGCTGCCAGACAAAATATAGGATAAATAGGAAGCATATAGCGCATAAAACCGATGGAAAAATTTCCCACCACAAAAAAATACACCCAAAAAAATATCACAAGGATTAATTCCTTTGCCCAAACTGGTTGCCTGTATTTTTTAAGTGCTAGATATGTGAAATAGAAAATGCTGATAAATGATAGTGTGGCAAGAATTGGGCCCTCTCCCCAAAGAAAGATATTTTTTATTTCATAAATATAGGGGATTTTTCCCACATATTGTAAGGTATAGGGAAAGGTAAATGGATCATAGGTCATTCTTCGTTGTTCTTGAGTTTGACTCCAAAAGCTAGAAAAGTCGATCAAAGCGAAAGGTTCAAATATTACAAAAGTTATTATGCTGATGGCAATAATAATCAGTCCATTCATAAGAAGTTTTTTCATAAATAATGGCAAATGAGGGAACCAAATGTGAGGGACAGCTAAGGCAATGCCAATTGATGAGACCAAAAGTAATGCACTTGTTTTGATGGACAGGGAGAGACCAAATAAAAACCCCACAAAAACTGCTCTTAGTTTGGTTGGCCTCTCATAAAATCTGATACTTTGATAAAGTGTCAATAATATGAAAAAAGTTAAGGGTGTATCAACAGCATAAAAATGAGCCAGTTGAATTGCTAAAACCGAGATAGTATAGAAAAAGGCTGAAAATATTCCTATTATTTCACTGAATAATTTTTTACCTAAAAGGAAAAGTATGATTATAATACCAATATCAAAAATCACAGACCAGATTCTTCCCAATAAGTTTATCCCATCGTAAGTGGATAATTTGTGATCAATTTGTCCCAATAAAGATCCGCTAATTTTTAAAAGATAAATAGGAAAATTGCCATAAGCAAAAAATTTTGGATTAAGAACACTTTGTGGCGTCATAATATTCTGCCATTCATATTTATCTTGAGGTAAACGGATATTCAAACTCACCATCGTTATCATCCTCTCATCTGGGTGAAGATGTTGGTTTTGATCCCAGTTAAGGCCATAGAATCTCAAAGTTGCTGCAATAATTAGGATGATCACTAAATAAAAATACTGATTATTGCTCAATAATTTTTTCATAATCCTCCTTAGTTAATTTTACTTTTTTCTGGAAAATTCGAATGATTGGATGATCAAAAACAGACCAGGTTTCTTCTGCTTGTTCATCAGGAAACTCCCAAATGAAAGCTCCCAAAGATAGGCGGGGATAGGAATGAAACTGCTTAATTTGCTCAAATCCCAGTTGGCCACTAAAAAGAGCATCATAGAAGCGAGCTGTTTTAGGATAAAGAGTGGAGAGTCTTTGATGATTTAAAAAAACTCGACGAGATTGAATAAGAAAATAATCAGATCTGGCTAGGGTCTCGATTATTTTTTGCCTGACAGCTGGATCATCCTCCAGATGGTAAAAATCTAGAGATATTCTTTCAGAGCCAGTCAATGGTAAATCAACGATGTTTCCTCCTTCCACCAAAAAAACAGACTCTTTTGGCAGTTGCGACTTTAGCCACTTATCAGCTTCAATACGGACATCATGATTTAAGTAAATTGAAAAGAATGCCCATGACCAGATTATTGTTAGGATAGCTGTGACAGTAGTTAATATCAATCCTAAAGAGCGAGCTTTCTTTGATATTTCTTGCAGGAAAAGGGAGGTAAAAATTGCAAAAAAAGGAAAAGTGGGGGTAACAAAGCGAGTCCATTTGGTAAAAAGAAGTGCGTTGGTAAGAAAAAAAATTAAGAATACTAATAAAATAATGAACAAATCTGGCTTAAATTTTCTGATTAACAAGAAGGGAATAAAGATAAAACCAAAGACAGCGAAAATTGACTGTGGTATCCCCAAAGTAAACGGCAAGATTTTTTCTAGCTGAAAAAGAATGGGATAAGTATTAATAAATTGTCTGGTGTAGAAAATCGGTATTTTTCCCATTGCCAGTGATTGCTCATAATTGAATGAGGAACGCCAACTTGAGAAGTCTAGAAAAACGAATGGTGAAGATATGGCAAATATGGTGATGGTGGTAATGGTGGCAGCAGCCACAAGCAGCAGTAAATTTGAGGGCTTTTTTAAAGATTTGATAATTATTCCTAATATGAATAATGGCAAAAAAAGAATTGCCACAACTTTAGTCCCCATACCTAATCCTAAAAAAACGGATGAAAGAAGTAGATAATTTAGCCTGCCATCTCTAATAAAGTGAAGAAGAAATAGCAGCGCTGAAGTAATAAAGAATGTGAGGGTGGATTCGGGTGTTGAAAAATGAGCTTGCTGAATTAGTCCTGGAGTGATGGCAACTAACAATGCTGACACAAGAGCCCATTTTTTATCCAGAATAAATCTACTGATTTTGTATATTACGAAGATAGTTAGTGTTGAGAATAAGCTTGAATAAAAACGTCCAATCAAAAATGGATCCAGATTAAAGTTTTGCAAAATCTCTTTAGTAAGAAAATTTAGGTAAATAATGACTGTTCCATAATTGAAAAAATGTGGATTCATCTGAGAAGGAAAAGATAATTGCCTAACAGAGCTAGCTATATGATATTCATCCGGGTGAGTAAATAATCCCTCACCCCAGTCCAGTTTGTAGAAGCGTAAAAATGACCCAATTATGATGATTAATGCTAATAGAAGAAATTGCTTATTTAACTTTGGCATGATCTTTATCTATCATATCAGCAATTTTCTCTCCCAGCTCAACAGCATAATTTGTTCCCCTATCCCAAGGATAGACCATGTCTAAGTTGGCAAGATAAACTCCTTTTAGTGGAGTTGTAAATGATGGAATCAAGTTTGGGTAGTCAACTGTGACAATGGGCTGGGCAAAAGGACCAATGAATAGTTGGTAGTTTGTAGTATGTAGTTGGTAGTTTGGATTTATCTTTTTAAGAAAAGGGTCAAAAACTTTTAATAATTCTTTCACAGTCATCTTAAGATACGGATGATCAGGCGGCAGATAATTGCCTATATATAAGATATGTTGTCCGCCATAGTATTTGGAATCCATAAAGTTGGTATGTTCTGCCAAGATCAAGAAAGGGAAATCCTTTTCTGTAATATTTAACCAATAGGTTTTATCCATAAAAGGTTTGTTTAAAATCAGGATTAATACCTGAGCATGCAGATGAGGAATTGAGGTTATTCTATCCGTGTATTGCTTGGGCAGTCCATGGGCAATTTTTGTAAAGATAGGAGAGGGTAAAGTAACTATTACTTTGTCGAAATAGTAGTTGGTAGTTGGTAGTTGGCTCGCCTCGCGCCTGCGTCGACGAAAGTCGCGAAGCGGGTAGTTGGTAGTTTTAACAACAACATCGTTATTTCTACTTACCAATTCGACAACTTGAGTATTTAGCAAGATTTCCCCACCCATTTTTTTAATCTCTTTACCTAGATGATCGGCAAAAGCTTGAAATCCTTCTTGGGGATAAGCCAAAGAAGGGGTTCTTTTTTTAATTCTGGCCCAAAACCAGGTGAGAGCAATCTGTTCACTAAACTTGCCAAATTTAGAAGTAAAAAGGGGGTTCCAGATAAGTTTGGTGGATTTTTCCCCCATAAATTTTCTGATCCAAGGTAAAGCTTTTTTACCATCAAGTAAATGATGGCTTGGTAGTATTTTTAAAAATGCCAAGATTAAAGCTACCCGGACTCTGTCAATAATTGGTAGGTATCTAAAATTTATCAGGGTGGTCGCACTATCAAAAGGTAAACGCTTACCATGAGTAAAAACATCTGTACTAGGACGTTCAATGATTACCTGGTGATTTATCTCTTTGGCCAAATGCAAAATGGAATCATCATTGGTAAACCAGTGATGATAACCTTTTTCTAAACTCCACTGCCAGTTGGCTAATTTAAACCCCACGGCCAATCCGCCTGAACTTTCTTCCTTCTCAAAAATAGTCACCTGATAACCTTTTTGTAAAAGTCTAAAGGCAGCAGAAAGTCCGGTAAAACCAGCACCCAATATGGCAATCTTCATTGAATAATTGTACCAAAGTTCTAAGCAGTTACAGTATAATCTTGAGAAATGAAAAAACTTTTAGTTATCTTGGGTCCAACATCCACAGGCAAAACTGATTTGGCATTAATTTTGGCCAAAAAATTTGATGGGGAATTGGTTTCTTGTGATTCTAGACAAGTTTATGTGGGACTTGATATAGGGACGGGTAAACTACCCAGCGGAAGATGGAAACTGGAAGATGGAAACTGGAAGAAGGGACAGGGGTTTTGGGAGATTGGGGGGATTAGGGTGTGGATGCATGATGTGATTAGTCCTAAAAAGCAATATACAGTTTTTGATTATGTCAAGGATGCAAATAGGGTAATTGGGGAAATAAGGGAAAGAGGCAAGCTACCTATTGTAGTTGGTGGGACGGGGTTATACCTGAAGGCCCTGCTTGAAGGATTACCTGCTTTGGCAATTCCACCAAATTTAAAGTTAAGAAAAGAGCTGGAGAAGTTACCTCTGTCTCAATTGCAGGCAAGATTACAAAAACTTTCCCCCCAAAGATGGAAGAAAATGAATGATTCTGATAGACAAAATCCAAGAAGACTGGTTAGGGCTATAGAGCTTGCATCAGCTGAATTCATCTCGGAGGAGTCCCTACGGGCCACCATCCGAGGTGGTCTTAATACTTTAAAGATTGGACTGACCGCATCAAGGAGGATTCTTTATCAAGGATCAGATGAACGTGTAGTTAAAAGGCTAAACCAGGGAATGGTTGAGGAAGCAAAAAGATTGTATAAAGGGGGACTCAGTTTAAAAAGAATGAGGCAGTTGGGATTGGAATATGGAGTATTGGCTGATTATTTAGATGGGAAAATAAGGGTGATCGAGGGAGATCAGGGTTTAATTGAAATCATGCAAAACAAAATTCACGGCTATATCAGAAGGCAATTAACCTGGTTTAAAAAAGAAAAAAATGTCTATTGGTTTGATATTCTTGATAAGCAGAGCTTTCCTTTTTCTGACGAAAAACGTAAGAATTTTCCAGATAATGTGGCAAAAATGGTTGCAGGATGGTATCATCAAGCTGATGATACAAAAAATTGATATCTCACATAAAACAATAATTTTTATTGCAGCTTTTATCTTGGGTCTTTGGGCGCTTTATTTAATCCGTGATCTTCTAGTTATTATTTTTATAGGAATAATTTTAATGTCTGCACTTAATCCTTTGGTTAATTTATTTACCAAAGCTAAGATGCCGAAAGCCTTAAGTATTGGTATTACCTACATTATTATTATATCCTTGATTGGGGGATTACTATTTAGTATCTTGCCGCCACTGATTGAGCAAACAACACATTTGGTTAGTTCACTGCCTCCCATACTGGCACAAGTTTTTAGTATTTTAAATATCGACAGGTCTGTTGTTCAATCAGAGCTGGCTGCCTTATCAAAGAATGTCTTTTCCATCACCTTGGGTATATTTGATAATCTTTTGGCTATTATTTTTCTTTTGGTGTTAACCTTTTATCTTTTAGTTGAAAGAGATAATTTGGAAACTAAAGCGGCTTCTGTTTTTATAGGCAGAGAAGAAAGAGTCAAAAAACTGATTGTTCAAATAGAGGAAAAATTAGGCGCTTGGCTTCGCGGTCAGATACTGCTTAGCTTGATCGTGGGAGTGCTTACTTATTTGGGTTTGATTATTTTAGATATCCCCTTTGCCATACCGCTGGCTGTGGTAGCAGGCGTATTGGAAGTTATACCGGTGATAGGACCAATTATTTCATCAATACCAGGTATCATTATTGCTTTGACTATTTCGCCGATCCTAGCTTTGGGAGTTGCTGCAATGTACTTTGTTATTCAGCAACTGGAGAATCATCTGATAGTTCCTCAGGTGATGAGACGGGCAGTTGGGCTTAATCCTTTGGTGGTAATTTTAGCCATCGCCATAGGATCTAGACTTCTGGGATTTGCCGGGGCGCTTTTGGCAGTTCCAATTGCAGTAGTTTTACAGATAGTGGCTACAGAAATAATTGAAGCAAATAAAGTTTAGGTGTATAATATATAAGCCTAGGAAGAAGGATGATCGGTCCCGATTAAATCGGGACAGGAAAGTCCAGACAGCAAAGAGTAGGGTGTCCGCCGCAAGGCGAGACCGGGTGACCGCGAGTATAGAGCAACAGTGACGATTCGGGTGGCGCCGAGTGAAACGATCAAGCCACAGGGTATTCGATAAGCAAAGGGCTATAGCCCTGAGCGAGTCCCGATGTAATCGGGACGAGTCGAAGGGCAATCCTCCCCGCTGCAATCCTAGAACCGACTTAGGCTGCTCGCCAACTAGTCGAAATGAGGAGCATTAGATAAATGATCATCTACTCGCTTCGCGAAGCGAGAAAACAGAATCTGGCTTACTCTCTTCCTAGGCACTATTTTTACTTCAATTATTCTCCAAAATTTCAGTTTATTATATACTAAGATAAATGTTTGCCAAAATTTTTTCTGGCGCTAACGTTGGACTAGATGCCATAACAGTCACTGTTGAAGTTGATATAGCCTCTAAAGGTTTACCTTCATTTACCATAGTCGGTTTAGCTGATCGAGCAGTCGAGGAGTCTAAAGAAAGAGTCAGATCTGCCATCAGAAATTGTGACATAGAGTTCCCAGCTAAAAAGATCACTGTTAATTTAGCTCCTGCAGATTTACCAAAAGAAGGACCCTACTTTGATTTGCCAATAGCTTTGGGTTTACTTTTATCGTCAGGTCAAATTATTCATCAAAATTCTTCTTTGAATCTTAATGAAACTTTGGTGGTTGGTGAAGTATCTTTAGATGGGACATTGAGAAAAACACATGGCATTTTACCATTGGCAATTCTGGCAAAAGAGATCGGTTTCAAAAATATTTTAGTTCCCAAAGAAAATGGAGGAGAGGCAGCCATCATTGAAGGAATTAAAGTTTTTGCCCCCAATTCTTTACAGCAGGTGATCAAGATACTTTTGGGACAGGAATTCATAAAACCAATTCCTAAACCGCCACTCAATTTAGATGATGATTTAAATTATGAATATGATTTTTCTCAGATCAAAGGACAAGAACAGGCCAAAAGGGCCTTAGAGATTGCGGCGGCCGGCGGACACAATATTTTACTAAAAGGTCCGCCAGGTGCCGGTAAAACTATGCTTGCCAGAGCTTTTCCTTCCATTTTACCTCCCTTAACTTTTTCCGAGGCAATTGAAGCTACCAAAATTTATTCTATTGCAGGACTTTTGCCAAATGGCTTATCACTTATTACTACTCGTCCCTTCAGATCACCTCATCATAGCGCTTCTCATATAGGTTTAATTGGTGGTGGAAATTCCCCAAGACCTGGAGAGATATCTTTGGCTCACAGAGGAGTTTTATTTATGGATGAGTTGCCGGAGTTCCCGCGGCAGGTCTTGGAAAGCTTACGCCAACCTCTAGAGGATCATAAAATCACCATTTCTCGTGCCTCAGGATCTTTGACTTTTCCCGCCCAATTTATCCTGATGGCCGCTCAAAATCCCTGCCCTTGTGGTTTCTTGGGAGATAGAAAACGCTCTTGTAGCTGTATGCCAGGACAGATTGCCAAATATAAACGTAGGATTTCTGGACCTCTCTTGGATCGGATTGATATCTATTTAGAAGTACCTGCAGTGGAGGTGGATAAATTATCTGCCGAATTGGTGGCAGAAGATTCTAAAACAATCAGAGATAAGGTGAGGGGTGCAAGAAAAATTCAACAAGATAGATTTAAAGGTAGGATTTTAACTAATTCGGAAATGAGCAATCAGGATATAAAGGAGTATTGTTCCATTACCCAAGATGGATTAGAGCTTTTAAAAATGGCCATCTCTTCTTTGAATCTATCTGCCAGAGGTTATCATAGAGTTTTGAAACTGGCAAGAACAATTGCTGATTTGGCTTCTTCAGAAAATATTCTAACCGAACATATAGCTGAGGCACTACAGTATCGGGCCAGAGATGAATCCTAAAGCCACGAAAATCCCGCACCATCTGGTGCGGGACTATCGAAATGATGAATGCATTCACCACTTAAATTAGCCGCCAATTCTAAACATTGAGGTGCCACAAACCGGACAAGTACCTTTTGAGGCTTTCTTGCCATTTTTCATGGTAACTTGTTGAACGTTTTCAGCATCTCTTTTGGTGCGGCATTTGACGCAATACATTTGCATAAAGTAATATCACCTCCTCTCAAAAGAAATTTAAATTCACTATATGATTTTGTAAAAAATAATAAAGGATTGCTTGGATACCGAAAGCTAAAGTGGCCAGCGTACCAATCTTGATAAGGTCATGGCGAAGATAGGTGATGTCAGATCGGAATGGTTCAGAATGACTCGGAGTACCAGATGAAATTAGTGTATCAGAATATCTGAGAGTCAGATTATCCGGCTTTCTGACCCTCTGGTTTACTGAGTTTTCAGAGTGTTCTGAAACTTTCCCATAGACTTGTTGACGAAGAAGCCTTAATCTTTTCTCCAAATCAGATTGTTTCTTGGTTTGCTGGATAGCCATGTTAGATTCCAGTACGCACACTTGAGCCTACCACGCACGATGCACGCTTGTCAAGCACCAATTGAACCTAAAACTATGAGATAAAACTAATCGTTGGGTTGACAAAATATATTGCTATGGTACAATAGTACCACTATTATGAATTGGATTGCTACTCATATTAGATTACCTGAAGAGCTGCATACCAAGCTAAAGATTAAAGCTGCTAAGGAAAAGAAAAGCTTGGCGAAAGTTTTGCGTGAAGCTGGTGAAAAAGTAGTTGAGTCTAAAACCGCTCAAGGAGGGGAAGAAAGGACTCAACAGTTGATGAAAGAAATCGAAGAGGTGGCAAAGGAAAATGCAAAATACACTAAGGGCTTCGATTCAGTTAAAGCCTTAAGAGAAATAAGATATCAAGAATGATTGTAATTGATGCATCAGTAGCTAATAAGCTAGTTTTACCCTACGAAGAAGGTCATATAAAGGTAAAAGAAATATTTCAAAATCATTCAGATGGACTTGAGCGAATCATCTCTTTAGACCTTCTTTTATATGAAGTGGCAAATACTTTGGCTACGAAAGCAACTATTCCTCAACGAGCAGTTACAAGGTCTATAACCATAATTTATAAAACACAAATTGAAATATACCACCCTACAGAGGATGATGTAAAAGAAGCAGCAAGACTGGCTAAAAAATATAAAACTTCTGTTTATGATATGTTATATGCAGTTGTGGCCAAAGCTAATGGGACAATACTGATAACAGCAGATGAACAGTTTATCAAACAAACCAAATTTAAATTTGTTAAATTACTTTAAGAATACCGTTTCGTTATATCTATTCCGATCCCGGATCGGAAGATTTACGCAGGATTTGTTTAGTACAGCCTCCATTTTGCTTTTAAAAATCCTTCATTGACCACAACTAGTTTACATAGTTGTGGTTGACAAAGTTTGTATTCATCCAGTATATTAAAAGAGTAACTTATGTATTCGGATTGGGTTTGGTTGCTGCTTTTGGCAGTTTTTGTTTGGCTTTTGGTTTTGAGTTTTTTAATCTGGCAATTAAGAGGTTTTTTGAAATCTCTTTTTCCAAAATCAGGCGAAAGAGATATCAGGAAAAAATTTGAAGAGATAACTAAGGCAGTTACAAATTTTAAGGATCAGTTGGGTGAACTGGAAGGTAAATTATTTCAGCTTGATAAACAAAGCTTGATACATATACAAAAGGTAGAGCTTTTACGCTATAACCCTTATGAAGATACAGGAGGGGATCAGAGTTTTTCAGTTGCCTTATTAGATAACGGAGGGACAGGAATTATTGTGACCAGTTTGCATGCCAGATCTAGTACCAGAGTATTTGCCAAGCCGGTTATTAAAGGAAAGGCTGAAAAATATCAGTTTTCCAAAGAGGAACAACAGGTGATTGATGAGGCGATGAGGCAAAAAGATGAATAATGTCATAAATAATTTTTCCGAAACCTTTGGGGAGTTAACAAATTTACAAAAGATTTTAGTCTTAATCATCCTGGCAGTGGTGGCCTTCAGTACCTCCACCTCTTTATCCTATTCCATCTTTAATAAACTGGCACCTTCTGTTAGAAACGGTGGTGCAGATTTTAAAGCTGTCTTACCTGGACCTACTGCTGCTTTTGAAGAAGATCCAAATGAACCCAGAACGGAAGGCTGTCCCTTGGATGGAGAGTTACATACCAAAAAGGCCAAGGAGTTTTGGGAAAAGAGACGTCCTTTGGCGGTGATGATTGAAAATCACACCGAGGCACGGCCACAATCTGGCCTGACAGCTGCTGATATTATTTATGAGGCTGTAGCAGAAGGTGGTATTACCCGCTTTATGGCACTATTTTATTGTAATCTGTCAGATGTTCAGGTCGGCCCTGTTAGATCAGCAAGGACTTATTATCTTGATTGGCTGTCTGAATATGATGCTCTGTATGCCCATGTTGGGGGAGCCAACACTCCAGGTCCCGCTGATGCTCTGGGACAAATAATAAGATATGGGATTAAAGACCTAAACCAATTTAGTATAGGATTTCCTGTATTTTGGCGCGATTATCAAAGATTGGGTCATCCAGTTGCCACAGAACATACCATGTATTCCACAACAGCTAAACTTTGGGAGGTGGGAGCCAAAAGAGGTTGGGTAGCCACAGATTCTGCAAATATTAGATGGGACAAGAATTTTGCTCCTTGGAAATTTAAGGAAGATAAGGGTGGTGGTACAACTTCCAAAATCACGGTTAATTTCTGGGAAAGCCAACCAAATTATCAGGTGGAGTGGAATTATGATGCAGCCACCAATTCATATAAAAGGAAGAATGGTGAGGATCATATAGATCTGAATAATAAACAACAATTAACTGCCAAAAATATTGTGGTGCAATTTATGCGGGAGTCCAATGCCAATGACGGTTATCCCGGTAATGTGCATCTGCTTTATAAAACAACTGGACAAGGTCGGGTTTTAATTTTTCAGGATGGAAATGTGATAGAAGGCAGATGGATTAAAAATTCCAGAACCGCCAGAACTAAGTATGTGGATGAGGATGGTAAAGAGATTGAATTTAACAGAGGGCAAATTTGGATTCAAACTGTCCCGGAGGGATCCAAGGTTAATTATTAAACGCTGCCTAGAAAGGTGGTGAAAATGTTAGAAGAATTATTTATCTCAAGAGTCCGGGTAAAAATACTGCAGCTTTTTTTAACTTCTCCCCAACAGTTATTTCATGTGCGTGAGATAGTTCGCCGGGTTTCAGAGGAGATTAATGCAGTACGACGAGAGCTAGGAAGGATGGAGAAATATGGAGTGGTCTCCTCCGAATGGAGAGCCAATAGAAGATTATATCGATTTCGCAAGGATTATATTTTTTACCGAGAGCTTTTGGGGATGGTGGCAAAAACTTCTGGGTTAGGTGGTAATCTTGTCAAGAGTAAAGCCAAACTGGGCAAAATAAAGTTCGCATTTATATCGACCAGGTTTTTAAAAGGTGGGGAATCTTCTGCCGAGGACGTTGATCTTCTGGTGGTAGGTAGCATTGTCTTGCCCGAGCTGCAAGCCATCATTGCCGATGAACAGGCCAAGAAAGAATCAGAGATTAACTATTCTTTTATGGATGAAGCTGAATTCAAATTTAGAGTCAAAAGAAGAGATCCGTTTATCTTAAGGGTGTTGGTTCAACCAAAGGTGATGCTTTTGGGGGATGAAGACGAGTTATTAGAAGGGGTGATTGCTTAAGAAATGAAGTATAAGATTTTGCCGTGGGTTATCGTTGGTATAACCCTATTGTCTTTAATCATAAATCTTCCAAAATTACCCACTATCCGGATTTTAGATAAACAGTTTGAGTTAAGTTTTCCTCTAAAATTGGGTCTGGATTTACAAGGTGGTACGCAACTGATTTTAGGTACCCAGATGGACAAGATTGATTCTCAAAACAGAGATGATGCGTTAGAATCTGCCAGAAAAGTGATTGAAAGAAGAGTAAATTTATTCGGAGTGTCAGAAGCGGTAGTTCAAAGTTCTAAAGTTAGGGACGAAAGAAGAATTTTGGTGGAACTGCCCGGTATCAAAGATGCCTCAGCTGCTGCAAATTTAGTGGGTAAAACAGCACAGCTGGAATTTAGAGAATTACCAGCTACTTTATCTGCTCAAGAAACAGAAGCTACTAAATCTGGAATTCCTTTAATATTTTTAAGTAGGGAAACTGGTTTGACTGGGGCGGATTTAAAAAAAGCTCAAGTCACTTTTGGAACAGTTGAAGGGGGAGGATCCGGCCCGCAAGTTGCCATTGAATTTACTGCTGATGGTGCCGAAAAATTTACCGAAATTACCAGAAGAAACATTGGCAATGCCCTACCGATTTTTCTGGATGGTCAACCAATTTCTGCACCTACTGTGAGGCAGGAAATTGTGGGAGGCTCAGCCGTGATTACAGGACAATTTACCAGTCAAGAAGCTAAAGAATTGGTAATTCAGCTAAATGCGGGGGCCTTACCTGTACCGATTAGAATTTTAGAGCAAAGACTGATCGGGCCAACTTTGGGTCAGGAGTCAGTCAACAAAAGTTTGGTGGCTGGTATTATCGGGCTTGGTATTGTGATAATCTATATGGCCATTTTTTATGGATTTTTGGGGATAGTTGCTGATATGGCATTGCTGATTTATACTGGTTTGGTTTTGGCAATTTTTAAAACAGGGCTTTTTATTCTACCTCCCATTACCTTAACTTTGGCAGGAATTGCCGGATTTATTTTATCAATAGGCATGGCAGTTGATGCCAATATTTTAATATTTGAGAGGATGAAAGAGGAAATAAGGTGGGGTAAAAGTAAGAGTTTAGCCTTGGATTTGGGATTTAAAAGGGCTTGGTCCTCAATTTGGGCATCAAATGTTTCCTCTATAATTACGGCCATCATCTTGTATTTGTTTGGGACATCCATCATTAGAGGTTTTGCCGTTACTTTGGCAATTGGGGTATTAGTGTCTATGTTTACAGCAATTGTAGTAACAAGAACCTTTCTAAGGTTAATTATTAAATAAAAATATGGCAAAATCATTTATATCTAAAAGGCCACACTATGAGAGATTGCGTAAAAAATGGGTGGCTAAACACCGCAACATCCAACAAAAGCTGTGGGAAAAACATCACCAGTCTTTGAATTGGCTGTCAAAAAATATCTCCCCTCAAAAATTGGCTCTTGGCTCTTTGGGTGGATTACTGCTTTTAACTGCTCCTCCACAACATAGCTTACCGGCAGCTAATCTGGCTGTTAGTAGGGATGATATCTTAAAAGGTTTTGATCAAAATTTATTGTTGGCCGCTCAACTTAATGAGATAGTACCTAAAGAAGTTCGGCCGTTCGATCCCAAGGATGAGGAAGCAATTACAGATTTATTGTCTAAAAGTTTTGGTATGAAAGTAACAGCCCAGTTAGAAGGTATCAAGTTAAATAGAAATTACGGCTTAATAGGAGGAGAGCAACATCTTTATCGCTATCCTGGGGATAATTTATATGCTCATGCCGAAAACACATCCGATTGGGCCATGTTTGGCTCATCCGGTATGGCTCCGGGACTGGGAGCCTGGGGATATTTTGCTCCTTCCAAACAGGAATTTTCCCAAGCAGACAAAGAAAGAGAAAGGTTCTATTTGGCAATTCAAACTTTTTTGGCTCCAGGTTTTGCAGAAAATTTCCCCAAATACAGAGATTTTTTTAAATTTAGAAAAATGCTGGTGGTAAATCCCAAAACAGGTCAGTCTGTGGTGGCAGTTGTGGGTGATGCCGGACCAGCAGAGTGGACTGGTAAGCATTTGGGGGGTTCTCCTGAGGTGATGCATTTTTTAGGGTTGTCACATGGTATGAGGAAAGGTCCTGTATTGTACTTTTTTATTGATGATCCGCAAGATAAGATCCCTTTAGGTCCTATTAAAGTGGAGTCTGAAGCATGAAACAGTTTTATAGTCATATTGTTAAAATAGAAACTATCACCGCCGAGTTAGATAAGCTTGATTTAACTGATGAGGAGAGAATACATCTTGCTCATTTAATAGACTCCAGCTTGCATCACACCATATTGGATGCAATTTTATCGCAACTTGCAGAGGAAGATAAAAGATTATTTTTAAAACATGTTCATGAAGATGATCATGATAAGATATGGCAATTTTTGAATGAGAAAGTGGACAATATTGAGGAAAAAATTAAAAAAGCAGCAGATGGGTTGATTAATGAGCTTCATGAAGATATACAAAAAGGTCAAAAAGAAAAAAAATGAACTTGATGAGATATAAAATTTGGTACTTCATATTTTCCTTTCTGATGATTTTGCCAGGTCTTTATTTTCTTATGAGTGGGGGTTTAAAATTGGGGATCGATTTTACCGGTGGGGCACTCTTGGAATACAAGATCGAAAAGGAAGTTAAAGTAGAAGATTTAAAAAAGGTGGTGGAAGAGAAGGGAGTGGGAATCGGGCAAATAACAAGTGCAGGCAAGAATATCTATATTGTTCGAACAAAACCTTTAGAGCAGGATCAACTTGATGCTATCAAGACCAGCTTGGCAAAAAATTATGGTGAGATAGAGGAAAGAAGGGTGGAGAATGTGGGGCCGGTGATCGGATCTGAACTTCGTCAGAAGGCAATTTATGCTTTAATTTTAACTAGTATTGCCATTGTTTTATACATTTCATTTTCCTTTAGAAAAGTTCCCAAACCTACTTCTTCCCTAAGATTTGGAATTGCCGCCATTGCGGCATTATTGCATGATGTTTTAATAGTAGTAGGAGCATTCGCCATTTTGGGAAAATTTTTAGGTGTTGAAGTGGATACTCTTTTTGTAACAGCGCTTTTAACTATCATTGGCTTTTCGGTTCACGATACCATTGTGGTGTTTGATAGAATTAGAGAAAATTTAATAAAAAATATTGGCAAGAAATTTATTGATGTTGTCAATATATCTGTTGTTCAAACACTTGGTAGGTCCCTAAACACATCACTGACAGTGGTATTTGTTTTGGTAGCTCTTTTACTTTTTGGTGGGGAAACCATTAGGTGGTTTGTGGTGGCCTTATTGATAGGGATCATCTCCGGAACTTATTCCTCCATCTTTAATGCCACAGCTCTTTTAGTTTGGTGGGAAGAGAAACTGGGTCATTAATAGTATTCTTTTAAGAATAAGTAAGATAAGGATTGTCTATAAATGTTCTAATGATTTAAATCAATGGATCCAAGGCGTTTCAGGTAAACATCTAATTCTTCGACTCCAAATTCTTCATAATTTAATTTATATTCAGGGAAAAATTCTTCTTTGATCACACTGCAAAGCTCTAAACTCAACTTTGCCAGTTTAAGATTTTTTGTTCTTAAGTGCCCTAGGGGTTTGTGTTTAGAGAGTGCAAGAAGAGCTCTTGAATTTCTCTCTATTGCAACAAATGCCAGGAATGCTGACGTCTTATCATCATGGGTATCATCCAAAATTGGGTCATTTTTCCATCTCCATCTGCTACTTAAGGCTCTGCCTATTTTAGCAACAATGTAGTGTTCAGAATGGGCTAAGACGTCAACAGATTTTTCTAATAATTCAGTATCGGTCTCAATTGGTACAGCTTCAAGCTCTTTGATTATTTGTCTTACTCCATCACTATATTTTGTAACTAAGCGATAAATTGGATAAGTATCTGACCTTGGTAGTTCAGGTTCTTCCACATCCGGTAAGCCATCCAAATCTATTCCCCATTTCTTAGCTCCCTGGTAAAGGAGTCTTATTGATTCCGCCAAATCATTAGCTACCTCTTTAAAAACGTTTTCCCAAACATAAGGATCCTTACCTTCTCTTCTATATTTTTCTATTGTTTTAATTTCTTCATCACAAATTTTACAGATAGTGGCCAGTTGCTTCTTATCACCAAAATGATCACAGTAATTAAAAGGAACTTTATTAAACCATCTTTTGGAAATCCATGGCGGCTTTATAACTCCCATATATTTGTTTTAATGATTTAAATCAATGGATCAAAATGGCTTTTTTAATTTTTTATCCCTAGACTTTTGAACTTCTGCTCGTAAGTATCTCCAAGTCCCACTACCTTTGCCATAAGAACCCATTGCTAAAACTTTCTCGGCGATATTTTTGAATAGATCCTCAAGCTTTTCTTCTTTATTAATCCGCTCAAGTATGGTTCTATAACCATTGCTACCGTATTTTAATGTCATATTTACAGACGCAACAGTAGTTACGCTTACTCTTAAGAGTTTGGAAATTTCTCTATATTCATATCCTTGCATTAAACAAAAGGCAATAGCAAGTCTTTTTGCCAACATGATTCTTTCAGTAGGTGTGAATAAATCATTGGCCAAAATTTGAGCATCCTTGTCATTTTTAACTTTAATGAAAGACTTAATAAATACATCAAAAATTCTATCAGCCACGTCTTTAGAGATAGGATATTTAGATATTTGTCCCATGCTTTAATTCTATCTGTTTTAATGATTTAAATCAATGGAATAATAAATTACTGTTCAATTATTTTGGGAAGAAAAATTAGGCCATTAAATTTTACGTCATTGCGAGCGAAGCGAAGCAATCTTTTAATGATTATTTAATTTAATTCTATCAAGATTGCTTCGTCGTTTTACTCCTCGCAATGACGATTCAACTCTTTATTCTATATTCTTTATTCTATTTAAAAGATAATCACGATTATTTTTATTAGAATCTTCTAAGATTTCTTCAAAAAGTTTCTGCAGTATTTCGCCGACTTTGGGGCCCGGTTTTATGTTAAGTACTTCCATCACATCATTGCCATTAACCTTAAGATCAGTTATGGAAAATGGTTTTTTGAGGACCTGTTTAATTCTTTGTTGAAATTTTTCCATCCTCCAAGAGGTTTCTGTTTGTGTACCACCACCTAATCTATCACCGATTCGTAGTGCCATCATGTCATTAATATTGTCTAGACCTACATTTTTAATGAATCTTCTGATGGCAGAATCGGTTTGGTGTTCTGAAACTGTAAACATGTGCCATCTGACTAATCGAGATAATTTTTCAGCTTGTTTTTTAGACAGATTAAATCTTTTGGCAATTTTTTTGACAATCTCACCGCCAACCACATCATGCTGATAAAAAGTGACATTGCCATCGGGAGAAGCTTTTACCGTATCTGTTTTACCAATATCATGAAGTAGAGAAGCCAATCTTACTAATGAATCACCAGAGGGGGTGTATTTAAGGGTGAGTAAAGAGTGTTCACCAATATCATAAGTTCTATCATGCTTTGGTCCTTGCTGCACAATACCAAAGCATTTTTCCAGCTCCGGCAAAATAATTTGTAGTAATTTTGCCTCTCTTAACTTGATGATTCCTTCATAAGCATTATCTGAGGCAAGTATTTTAAACAGCTCATCACGAACTCTTTCATTGGCAATCTCATTTAAAAGAGGAGCATTTTTTTGGATTGCCTCAAAAGTTTTAGGATCTATGTCAAAATCTAATTCTGTGGCAAATCTGATAGCTCTTATTAGACGTAGAGCATCTTCTTGGAAACGGGTATTAGGATCTCCAACTGCTCTAGTCAGTTTATCCTTGATGTCCTGTTGTCCATGAAATGGATCTGCTAACATCCATTTATCATCGCGAGGAGCGCTAGCGACGTGGCGATCTTCCGTGGAAGATTGCTTCGCTTCGCTCGCAATGACGCTTTTAGGAACTAATGCCATAGCATTGACAGTAAAATCTCGTCTGCCTAAATCCTCCTCAATTTTATTGGTCCAGGAAACCGAGTCAGGATGACGGAAATCTTTGTAGACGCCCTCCTTCCTCATCGTTGTAATCTCAAATACTCCATCCTCAACTGCCAAACCTACCGTACCAAATTTATTGTCATAAAAACCCCCAGGGATTATTTTCAAAATTTCCTCAGGTTTAGCATCTGTGGTAAAATCCCAATCTCTTACAACCTTGCCCATTAAAAGGTCACGGACAGCCCCTCCCACAATATAAATTTGGAAATTAGCTTTTTGAAATTTATTTAAAATAATTTTTACCTCATTAGGTAATTTATAATCCATGTAGTCATTTTACACTCCTGGGGTGTGTGATACAATTTGCTCTATCAATACACCTCCGAGGTGAAGAAATGCCCGCTTCGCAGCGAGGCGAGCAATTACACCTCGGAGGTGGAATAATATGAAGTGGAGAATAGCCCCGAAAAAATCAGATAATCTTATTAAGCAGCTATTAATTAATAGAGGACTTATAACTCAAGAAGAAAAGCATCAGTTTTTTCATCCTAAGATTTCTGATTTTGAAAAAGATTTGAAGATTCCAGGAACTGAAAAAGCTCAAAAAAGAATTTTGCAGGCCATTAAGAATGGAGAACCGATAATAGTATATGGGGATTATGATGTTGATGGGATCTGTGGATCAGCCATTCTATACAAAGGGCTGACATCGATGGGTGCTAAGGTTTTACCATATATCCCGCACAGAGAAAGAGAAGGATACGGGTTGTCAAAAGTGGGTTTAGATTTTGCCAAGAATCAAGGCGCATCATTGGTTGTTACGGTTGATAATGGCATTGTTGCCTTGGAACAAGCAGAATATGCCAGAGAAATTGGTTTGGATTTGATTATTACTGATCATCATCTACCTTTAGATAAAAAACCTGTCGCATATGAGATAGTTCATTCCACCAAGATGTGCGGAGCGGCGGTAGCTTGGTGTTTAATAGAGGGAATAGTGAAAAGGGAATTAAGGGAAGAGTTGTTGCAATTTGTATCCCTTGCCACGGTTTGTGATTTAATGCCACTTGTTGGTTTAGGTAGATCGTTTGTTTTCGAGGGATTTAAAATTCTAAATAGAACAACAAACTTGGGACTTTTATCTTTAATAAATGAATCATCACTAATGTTGGGAGAAATCTCATCTTATGAGGTTGGCCATATTTTAGGGCCTCGTCTTAATGCCATGGGAAGACTTGAACATGCCATAGATTCTTTAAGATTACTTTGCACAAAAGATCCGCAAAAAGCTAAAAAACTGGCTAAACTTTTATCTGAAACCAATACCACCCGTCAACAGCTTACAACAGACGCAATAGAGCAGGCCAAGCTTTTGATTGATCGAAGTAAAAAAATTCATATTTTGACATCTCACAAGTGGTCGCCGGGAATAATTGGTCTTATTGCTGGCAGGATTACTGATGAGTACCTGCGTCCCAGCATAGCTATATCTTTAGGTGAGACTGTTTCTAAAGGATCAGCCAGATCCGTTGATGGAGTAAACATTGTGGAGCTGATTAGAAAACATGCCGATTTATTGGTTGATGTAGGGGGTCATCCTAAAGCTGCCGGATTTTCCATTGCCACCAAAAATATTACTTTATTTAAAAAAAGACTGGAGGAGATTGTGATTGCTTTGCCGGACGAGGTGGAACGGGTTTTGCAAATTGAGGCGGAAGTAGATGGAAAACAACTGACCAAAGGATTGGTTGACCAATTGAATAAATTTGAGCCATTTGGTTTGGGAAATCCCAGACCCATTTTTGCAACAAGAAAGATGCAAGTTTCAGATATAAGAACAGTAGGTGAAGGCAAACATCTGAAGTTTAAGGTCGACGGATTTGATGCCATTGCTTTTGGAATGGGGGATCTACAAAGCATGTTACAAAATGGTCAACAAATTGATTTGGCATATATCCCAGAGTTAAATGACTTTAATGGGGATGAAAAACTGCAATTAAAAGTGAAAGATGTAAAAATAAATTAGATAATTATCGATTTTCTTCACCATTATTATATTTCTCACGAACCCATTTACTGAAGACTCCAACGACTTCCAATGCTTTGTCAGGTAAAGGTGTCCCCCCTCTACCAATCATTTCTCTCAGATGCGTTGTTAATATACCCGCATACATTATTGCATTTTCTTCTTTAAACATATCACCTTCTGTTAACTGAGGAGGGATTTTATTTACAGTATCTCCAATTTTCTCTCTTTCACCCTGTATGAAATTAATAATCCAATGTCTTGTCTTCAATATGACGCTAGTAGCATGCTCTGGTCCTATTTTAGCTATTGCAGCCATTGATGCATATAGACGGTCAATATTTTCCTCGGGATCTTGATGAATAGCTACTTCCATACCGGGTTCTCCTTCTGATCTTGCCATTTTATCCACCTCCTTTTATAATTTATGCATTTATATCATCTATTCTTCTTTTTCTTTCTTCAGGGTCACCATATTTCTTTCCATAAACAAGCGGGTCAGTTATCCTTTTAAGATATTCAAGACCCTGACCTTTTCTTAATGCTAGTTTACCTGCTAATGATTGATAGTCTGAATGAGGTGGAGCACCCTTTAAGGGTATAGTCTCATTTAATGATCCAATAGGGTAATTGCGTTCTTCTCCTTCCATTCTTTCCATATTTCCCCATTAAAAAACCTCCCCTTCGGGAGGTCTAATTTCCTTTCTTTTCTAGGTTAAATTTTACCTAAAAAGACCTCCCAAAATAGCACCCCCAAGGAGTGCCAAGATAAGGAGGCCAAACAAAATTTCAACTCTTTTTAAATCTATAGCAATTGTTTTTGACATACAATAAAACCATACTATAATACCTATTTACTTTTGTCAACTGCCCGTTTAACACTTTGATAAATAACTAGTGGTTGATTATCTTCTGGTAATTCATTGATCAACCTTTTTTTTCCTAAAAGCCGCAGAGAATTTCGGAGATTACTGATAGCTTGTCTATGTGGAGGTGTTTCCTCTACGATACTTCTTAGTAGATCTTCTGGTAGTTTGCCATTACCATCACGAATAATATGATAGCCTAAACAGCTACTCTCAGTTAATAAATAGGTGAATATATGAACCTCCTCGTTACCTGGTTGAGTCAGCTTTATATGAAATCTGTCAAATTTACCTTGTTCAAATTCTGCTGGCATTTTTATCTCCTCCTTTCTTTTTAACCCACTAAAAAACCTCCGCAATAATCTCGGAGGTTAGTCTAATTTAGTTAGCTTTGCAAAAACCTGTCTGCCGACAGGCAGGCCAACCTCCGCTTAAGCGAAGGTAAAGAAGAAACCAAAATTTCTTCCTTGTGGTTTTTGCATATCTTGCAATATAGCAATTATTTTTGATCTTGTCAACTGTTCCCGTCAACTGATATGATGCAAGACAGATGGAAAGAACTTTAATTTTAGATTGTAATGATAAAGTTGGCGAAATAGTGACCATTTACGGTTGGATTCAGACCAGGCGCGATCACGGGAAGATTTTATTTTTGGATGTTTTGGATAGAACTGGGTTAATACAAGTAGTTGTATCCCAAGACACACACCTCCGAGGTGTGAGCAAGGTTACATCTTCAGCTCACCTCGGAGGTGAGATAAGCCCGCAAGATGTGGTTTGCATTATAGGTAAGGTAAACAAAAGGCCTACCAATCTGGTCAATAAAAATATTCCCACTGGAGAAATTGAAATTTCAGCAGAAAGTATAGAGATTTTATCAAAAGCTTCGGAGTTGCCATTTGACATGGGAGGTCCAACTCTTAATTTGGAACTGCCAACTCTTTTAGACTGGCGTACTCTCAGCTTAAGACACCCAAAAATCAAGGCCATTTTTAAAGTCCAAGAAGCTTTGCTTTCTTCATTTAGACAAGTTTGTCAAAAATTAGGTTGTACTGAAGTTGTTGTTCCAACCATTGCTGCCTCATCCACAGAAGGTGGTGCGGAGGTATTTAGGATAGAATATTTTGAACATAAAGCATTTTTGACCCAAAGCCCCCAGCTTTATAAGCAGATGTTAGTTCCTGTTTTTGAGAGGGTTTTTACAATTACCAAAGCATATAGGGCAGAACCTTCAGTCACTACCAGGCATCTTGCGGAAGTTACTCAAATGGATTGTGAATTTGGATTTACCTCCTTTGATGAATTAATGGATATTTATGAAAGTATTGCCATAAGCATGGTGGAGCATGTTCAAAATTCATCCAAGCTATATCTTAAAGAATATGGTGCAGAGGAGATTGTCTATAATAAAATTCCCCGATTAACTTTAAGAGAAGCTCAGGAAGTTATTCTTAAAGAATATGGTAGAGACAATAAGAAAGAAAAAGATTTAACACCCCAAGATGAGCAGGATCTATGCAAATGGGCAAAAAAGAAACACAATTCTGATTTTATAACTGTCACTCATTTCCCAACTGCTGCCAAGCCTTTTTACACCATGCCGGATCCAAAAAATTCAGAATACAGCCTAAGTTATGATTTACTATTTAAAGGGATTGAAATACTGTCTGGAAGTCAAAGAATAAATGACTATCAACAATTGGTCGAGTCAATAAAGTCTCACGGCATGGATCCAAAAGATTTTGAGATGTATTTAATGGCCTTCAAATACGGTATGCCGCCTGAGGGAGGATTTTCTTTTGGACTGGAGAGAATGATCATGCAAATCTTAGGTCTTGCAAATATCAGAGAGGCCGCCCTTTTCCCAAGAGATATGGAGAGAGTTGATATAAGACTAAATGTAAATATTAAAAATAAAAAATAAAAATGACAATGTAAAATTAAAAATTTAATCGAACATTTTACATTTTAATCTGTCATTTTTCATTTTACACTTTAATTTTTAAATTATTGCATGAAGTATTATTTATATTCTACTGGACTAATATTTGTTGCTGTTGCTGTTATTAGTATTCTACCTTTTGTTGTTAGTATAACAGGGGATGCATTATTAAGCTTACAGATTCCTAAGAATAATGCCCAAGTGGCAGGAGTGCAAAAATATAACATTCCACCTGTTTCGAAAAATTTACCATTTCCTCAAATTTCCGCCCGGGCCATTTTAATTAAAGATTTGGAAACAGATACAATTTTATATCAACAAGATATCAACCTACCCTTACCCATTGCCTCAACCACCAAGATTATGACGGCTTTGGTGGGAGTAGAGTATTTTAAGCAGAATTCTGTTTTGAAAGTTTCTGATAGCGCTGGTATTCCCGGTACCAAAGTAGGACTTTTTAGAGATGAGGATTTATCTTTCAGATCCCTACTATACGGTATGCTTTTATCATCAGGTAATGATGCGGCATATACTATTGCAGAAAATTACCCAGGAGGGATAATAGGTTTTGTTTCGGCCATGAATAAGAAAGCCTCACACCTGAATCTTAAAAATACACATTTTGATAACCCGGCAGGATTCGATTCATCCAGACATTTTTCCTCGGCCTCCGATATGGCCAAAATTACCCAGGAGGCTTTGAAAGATTATCAACTGAGCCGGATTTTTGCCACTAAGCAAACAAATATTGTCTCTTTGGATAAAAGATACAATCATAGGTTAGCTAACCTTAATAGACTGCTATCGGAAGTGGTCGGTGTTTTGGGTGTTAAAACCGGTAAAACAGAAGCAGCTAAGGAAAATTTAATCACCTTAATCGAAAGGGACGGACACCGGGTTTTAATTGTACTTTTAGGCAGTGATAATAGATTTGCAGAAACCACTAAACTGATTGATTGGACCTACTCAAACTTTAGCTGGTCTGATTTTACTGATTGACGGCCGACACATAGGATGCAAATTGAGGTCCTTCAAATATATAAATTGGCTGAAGATAAAGAGTATAGTTATCTGCTAAATAATACCCCAAAGAGATGGAGGTGATGGACACCTGTGGCTTGGATGGTTCAATCGTAATCACTCCCTTACCAGATTTGAGGTCCTCAAAAGCCGCCTCAGCAGATTTTGTGGGGTAAGTTGCAAAGGTGGTAGTATCAACATTCCAGAATGTAAAATTTAGGGCAAGATAATTCTCCAAATTATCTGCTGATCTTCTCACCACCGCGTTTACTAAAGATTTATTAAACTGAGGTGTAAAGACTTCTCTTTTATCAAAAAATTTTGGCCATAAGGAGATTTGAGCTAATCCCTCTTCATCATTTAAAATAATAACTTTTGACCGGCCATTTTTAAGTTCATCCTTTGAGATTCCCAAAAAGGAGAGCATATTTTGAAAATCTTGAGCTAACTTATCTTCATCATCAAGATTTTCTCTGGCAGATGGACTAGACTCCTTGGTGTAGATAAAATTTCCACTATCTATATCCACCCTCAGATTTTTGTCGTTTTCCTGAAATTGATAAGAGGTTTCAGAGAGGATTTCTAAAGGAGCGAAAATGGCGAATTTTTCAGCCAAATCCAAACTTTTCTCCGAAGATAAAAGGGTAGCTACGGGTTTTATCACAAAATAAACTTTTATGATCTTTTCAAAGCCGGGATCTATCCCCACTTTGGGGAGGTTACCGGTGGTGGTATCGATACTGTAGGAAAAATTGGAGGAAGAAACAGTAGCCTCGGGGAAATCTATCGGTGGTAAACTGCCAAATTTATAGTCCGGTTTTTCCTCAACTGGGGGAATGGCGGACAAGTAATAGGCATACCAAAGTTTGTAACCAATAAAGCTTAAGATACTTAAAACTGTTGCCAATACGCTTATGGTGATAATATTTTTGGTGATAATGGCAGTTTGAGTTAAGGTCATAATATTTTTGGACATATTTATTATACATTGGTAGTATAATCTAAGCACTATGGCTGAGGAAGTTAGAGTAAGATATGCACCATCACCTACCGGTAATCCTCATGTGGGTAATATGAGAACTGCACTTTTTACCTATCTTTTTGCAAAACACAACAGGGGTAAATTTCTTTTAAGAATTGAGGATACCGACAAAAAAAGGGAAGTTGAGGAAAGTTATAGTGCCATTTATGATAGCTTAAAGTGGCTTGGTCTGAGTTGGGACGAGAAAGTAATCCTTCAGTCAGAACGATTGGATATTTATAAAGAACATGCACTTCAATTATTGAATTCTGATAAAGCTTACCAACAGGAAGAAGCAATTTTCTTTAAGACAAAAAAAGAGGGTTCAACTTCCTGGATTGATTTAGTGGGTAATAAGAGCATTAAGTTTGAGAATAGGCAGGTGGAAGATTTTGTAATTTTAAAATCCGATGAATATCCCACCTATCATTTGGCCTCCGTGGTTGACGATCATCTGATGAACATTTCTCATGTGACTCGTGGTGAAGACTGGATTTCATCAACACCAAAACACATCATGTTGTATGAATCATTTGGATGGGATATTCCGCAGTTTGCCCACTCTCCCAATATTTTAGCAACTGATAGAAGTAAACTTTCCAAAAGACATGGAAGCATAGGTGTTTTAGATTATAAAAGAGATGGATTTTTACCAGAGGCGTTGATCAATTTCCTGGTGCTTTTGGGATGGACCCCTCCCTCTGGAAAAGAAATTTTAACTCTGTCGGAGATGATAGAAGAATTTGATTTGAAAGATTTAAATACTGCCCCTGCCATTTTTGATGTCCGGAAACTGGAATGGATGAATGGAGAATATATTAGGAAAACTCAAAACTCAAAACTCAAAACTCAAATCTTAGAATATTTGAAGGATATCTCTCAAGGAAAACTAGAACATCCAGCAGATGAGGAGCTAGATAAAGTTATACCGCTTGTTAAAGAGAGGATTAAGAAGTTATCGGATTTCATACCGCTGACAGATTTTCTCTGGGAAAAACCGGAGTACGAACAAGAGGTATTTGAAAAAGTGGTTAAGAAAAGGTTGGACATAGTGAAGTTATTGAAAGAGATGTTAGAGGTGATGGAAAAGATGGAGAAACCATGGAAGGCTGATATGTTTGAAAAAACATTCAGACAATTTGGTGAAAGCCATGGACTTTCAGCGACCCAAACTTTCCAGTTGATCAGAGTGGCTATCTCGGGCCAATTGGTTAGCCCGCCGCTTTTTGAGAGTGTTAAAATATTGGGGGAAGAAGAGACTTTAAAAAGAGCAAATGAAGCTTTAGCATATCTGGAGAAATCATCAAGTTGATAAGACTCATAGCTTTGTGATAGAATGCCCAACATGGATGATCCTCGTTGGCTTAGATTAATAACTATTGGACTTGTATTAGCAGCCTTGGCAGTGGGATATTTTTTAATTAGTGGTGGATTTTCAGCCCGAAAGGTTAGTAACTCTCAGGTTGAGGTAGCTCAAATAGAAGGTAGCCCAACATCGTCTCCGAGTCCTTCCTCAGTTTTAGGTCAGGATACTTTCATGGCTCCCTCACCTACACCAGCTTCCGCCTACAGCAGAATAGCTGAGCGAACAAAGGGTGGTGTTGAAACATTACCCAAAACAGCCTTCCCCACCTTTTTATTGGGAATAATTTCTGCCTCAGCCATAATAGCAGGCTGGGGTCTCCGCAAATTCCCCCATTAGTTTCCAGTTTAAAAATTGATATAATTCTCGGAGAGAATTAACAGGTTCTGCGAGCACGAGGTAAAATATTTCACACCGAAGTGCGAAGTAGGTCCTTATAATTTTGCCAAATATTGCTGGGTCGTCTAACGGTAGGACGATAGCCTCTGGAGCTATCTATCTTGGTTCAAATCCAAGCCCAGCAGCCAAGCTAAGAGTTTTTGAGAAAGATCTTGTCAAATATGTCTATGAAGATTAAATGTTTGGAGTGCCAAAATGAATTTACGAATATGACCACTCATCTGTTAAAAAAACATGATTTGAGTAAGGCTGACTATTTACGTAAATATCCAGGTGCAAAAATTGTTTCAGACAATTTCAGAGAATTTCAAAGAAATCGAATGAAGAAACAATATGAAAGAACTGATATTGATTATCGTAAGATTGCTGGTAGTAGGACTTTTGATTTTATAAACAACAATAGATTGAGACTTCTTCTTCAACGAGATTACAAATCTGCAAAAGTATGTCTAAAAAATAGGTTATGGAAACCAACAATTATCTTGTATGGTTCGCTGATCGAAGCTGTGCTAAGAGAATATACCGGAAAAGAAAAATTTGATATCGCACTTGATGCGGCTTTAAGTAACAATCTAATTTCTGAGAAAGAATTTTACAAAATACATTTAATAAAAGATTTAAGAAACTTTGTCCACTTGCATGAAGAATTATCTGAGGGTGAGGAAATAAACGAACATTGGGCTAATACTTTTTCAGACATCTGCGAATCTATCATAAAAAGACTTAAGAAGATATAATAGTTATAGGACTAAATGGTCCTAGACCGGTACGCTCAGCAAACTTGGACGATCAGCTTTTTTTAACACTTTAGACTATTGTAACAACTTAAATTAAGTTCCAAGTGTAAAGAATTTTAGCTTCTGATATACTTCAATTTAAATGCCAGATATTCCTTATACATACGATAATCTTAATTCTCTTTATTTATCTGTTAATAAATTAATGCAAACAGATCTTTTATGGTATAAAAGAGGATTTCTGTTATCAGCTCTATATCTTTATTTAACCTACGCCGAAGCCCAAGTAAGAGTTTTTGAGGAAAATAATGTTCCACAACTTAATGAACTAGCTACATCTGATCATCCTAAATATAGTGATATGCAGTACAAAATTTTCAGCTCTGCAATAGCAACGTATGCCTATATAGCTTCATGTATAAATTTTGGTAAAAAATTATCTAAGTCTTCGGTCTTTGATGAGTGGATAATTGAAATAAAAGAAAAAAGGCATAGACTTTCAGCACATCCAGATGAAAAGTACGGAAAGGAAATTATTGCTCATAAGCGAAGTAGTCTGTCATCAAATGGGGAGGTAAGATTTAAGATAATTGATCTGGAAAATACGGACAAGACATATTCCTTAATTGTCAATCCAAGGAAAGATTTCACAACCCTAGAACAATATATAGAGGATTTAGTAAAAAAATTAACTAAAGAATGGAAGTTATAGATAGGAATAAAAAGTTCCCACATAGTCGACTTGTGCCAGTTAAGATGGGCACCTAAAGTGATCGTAAGCCATCACATTTATGTGGACAAGTAAAATTGAACGCGCTAAGCAGTTAAAAGAGGAATTGCAAAAAGAGGTAAAATCTTTTTTTGATTCACAACCTTACAAAATTGATACTAAATCCGATCCACAATCAAAGCGTTTAATTTATTATCTTGTTAAAGCAGAGCAGGTTCCGGAAAAGATTGCTTTTATAACAGGAGATATCATCCAGAATTTAAGAAGTGCTTTGGACTATTTAGCTTATCAGCTTTTCACCATTGGTTCTGGAAATGGTAACATAGGCCGTCATATCTATTTTCCGATATCCCAAGATTTTGATCATTATCAACGAGAGAAAATTAAAAAAACTGAAGGAATTTCACAACAAGCTAAAGACATAATTGATTCAGTTAAGCCATACAAAGAAGGCAACATTAATCTATGGAGAATTTCTCAGCTGAATAATATTGATAAACATCGATTACTTGTTACGGTAGGATCCTCATTTGGAAGTATGGATATTGGTAAACATCTACAAGTATCAACGACCAAAGCTTTTCCTGACTTGAAAGTACCTGCCATACCTTTATTTATCAAGCCTGCAGATATACTATTTCCACTTAAGGTTGGAGATGAGCTTTTTATTGATGGTCCAGATGCAAAACCAATTCCAAATATGCAATTTAGATTTAATATTGTTCTAAATGAGCCTGGCATTATTGAGGGAGAAATACTAATTGAAACAATTCAATCTATGATTAATGAAGTTGAGAGCTTGGTGCCAAAGTTTGAGTCACTAATTACTTAGTTATAACGATAGGATGGGTCCTGACCGGAGTGCTCAGCAAAATCAAGCGTTTTAAGAAAAAAGTTTGGAGACAGAGTTCGTCCATATGTTAGGCTCGATTATACCACTAGGCCAGATTAGAAATAGTAAAAAGTGCTATAATAGGTGTATGACCAGCATTCAATTAGTGAATAAAAACAAAAGCCTTATCCAAGCGTTTAGAACCTTTAAGAAACGCTATTTAAATATGGGTAAAAAACCTGATGTAAAAAATCTTCTTCCTGAAGATGTCTACCATACTATGCGTCTGGAAGGGGAAAAAATCTCTCGCAAACAAGCTCGAGCTCTTTTTAGGTAACAGCTACTGTTGTGTTAGAATTGAGCTGTGAGAAAATCTACTAAACTTAAATCAGCAACTAGCTTCAAAGAAACCGCTTTTGGAATTTTACCACGTTCAGAAATTGTTAAGCTCGAGACTGAAGGAATCAAAAAAGCCCCTTTCGGGGCTAAATTCATCAGTCATTCCAGATCAAGTCTGGGATCCATATAATTATTTTATGGTTCCCCGCTTTCGCGGGGACGACGTCTTTCTTTCATTCCGACTGTACGGTCGCTACTGGATTTTCACCAGTTCGTTCCTGCACCAGACGGTGCGGGATCGTGGAGTTTTACCACCGATTTTGACTTACACAAAACCCCGAAAGAATAGTTAGATTATAGCACAAGAAAATACATTCGACTATGCTCCCACAAAAAAACTCGCGACGTGAGCTTTCTACTGAGTATGAATTACTATGTTTCCTCCCATTAGGTCACCAGAAGCTTTATAAATGGGGTCTGCCAGATCAGGATTGGCACCAGGAGACCAAATTTTAATGATGAAACGATCTGATTGATTCCCCCCACCAAAATCGCCATCCCTTGCATCAACCCTGAAAGGATATTCGCCAGTTAAACCTTTAATTGTTGCGTTTCCCTGAAACTTGGCCCAATTATTGTTGACAATAACCAACCAATCAACCCCGGTTGAGTTAAGGTTAAAGTTCCCCTGACGGTATTGGAATTCCAGTTGGCCATCTGGAGTTGTAGCTCCCGGATTATATTTGACAACAAAACCAAACCTAGCTGGACTTTTGTTATCCAAACCCGGAAGATTGTCACCTAAATCACTACTTTGGCCACCAGGAGTAAATACCCCACTGCCTGATGCAAAACCAGAGGAAGGATTATAAACAACGAAATAGCGGGTCTCAGTTGCAGTATTTCCTGCACTATCTGTTGCCTCTACTATCAGAGTATAAACACCTGGCTGGGTTATTGTGTAGCCATTTGTGACATTTATTATGGTTGTTCCGTCAGATAGGCTTCCTGTAACATTTACAAGAGCGCTTAGATTATCATCGGCATTAAAATTTAAAGTTGTACCCATTGGCACTACTGCAAAATTATCAGGTGAGGTGACAGTGACAGTGGGGGCGGTCGAATCCCGTTTGATTGTAACGGATTGGGAAGCTGTTCCACCGGCAGAAGTAGCATTACAGGTGAAGGTTATGCCTGCTGTATCCGCAGTGACCGCACTTGGATCACAACCACTAGTTGAGGTAATTGTAGATTCCGGATCACTCACATTCCATGAAACACTAACATCAGATGTATACCAACCATTATTACCTAGTGTTCCTGTAATAGCGTAAGTTATGACTGGAGAAGTAGTATCAACATTAGCTGTGGACCAAAATATTTCCCGCCCGTCTTGCGTCCCCAACATACTTGAATCATCGAGCCAAACAATGTGAGCTCTGCCTCCTCCAACGGCGATTCTCGGCTGAACAGCACCCTTATTCGTGGGGTTAGTTGAAATAGTGATTGGAGCAGTCCATTCGCCCTGAAGGGATTTGGAGGCGTAAAATATTTGAGCCATGTTAACAGACCCCTGCCAAACAACATGCAGCGTTTCGCCTGCCATCAGCAACGATGGGTATCCCAAGTTGTCGCGTGGTGGCAGGGATACTTGTATAGGAGTACTCCAATTACCATCTATTGGTTTGAACATATAAGAAATTTGTCCTTGATCATTCCATGTAAGATGTACATTGCCACTTGCGTCGATGGCCAAAGTTGGCATCTGAGGATAAATTGGAGTTGGAATCTCTACCAAGTCGGTCCAGGAACCTGCTAATGGTTTAGTAGTGTAGCGTATGCGGCCAAATGCGTGAGTGACTACGTGAAGGGTTCTGTCTGGGCCCACGACAATATCGGGCAAATAAGCAGCCTCTAAGAATTTGGTGGGTTCAGTCCAGTTTTCAGCAGGCGCCTTGGTAGCATACCAGCCATTATCAACTCCATCCCCGCCGTGCCACACCAAGTGTAAAGTACCACTCTCATCAACTGCAAGGCCACCCGGGTCTGTAATGGAGTTAGGAATTTCAACGGTGCCTGGAATTATTGTTGGTTCACTCCAACTGCCGCCCCTAGGCTTTTTTGCGTAAAACATACCAGATTGGAGGAGTTGGGTATCTAGCGCCCTCCAAACCACATGGATAGTACCGTTTTCGTCAACAGCCGGTACAGGCAGATATTGAGCTACCGTGACTCCAGACATTGCAATAGGTTCACTCCAAGGATCATCCTCGGTTTTTGTCGCATAAAAAATTTTTGCTTGCGAGTAGTCCCAAACCGATCCTTGATGTCTTTCTACCCAGAAAACATGAGCTGTGCCATTTTTATCGACGGCGAGAGCTGGAAATTCTGATGGACCAGGGGTATTAGAGATATTGACTGGAGTGCTAAATGTAACAGTGTCTGCGAATGCGGTTTGAATAGGGGTTAATAAAAAAACAAAGGTTAGTAAAAATACTGCAATTCGGATAAGCATATCCTATATCAAATTACTATTATTAATATTTGTTGTCAACCCACAAAAAAACTCGCGCATGGCGAGTTTTCTTGAGAACTTGCTATTATACAAGCATTAGCATTTATAGCAGAAGAAAATTTTCCAGTCAAGTATAACAAAATATATCAAGTCAATTTACAATTTACAATTTACAATTTACAATATAAGTATGGTAATTTATCTTGCAACGGATCATGCTGGGTTTGAGTTAAAAGAAAAGATTAAAAAATTTCTGCAAGATGGAGGGTATGAGGTGGAAGATTTCGGGGCATATCAAATGGATGCGGAAGATGATTATCCTGACTTTATTTCCAAAGCAGCCCAAGCAGTTTCAAAAGATCCAAGCAGTAAGGCCATAATTTTAGGTGGATCAGGTCAGGGTGAGGCAATTGTGGCCAATAAGTTTCCCAATATTAGAACTACTGTATTTTATGGTGGTAGCTTGGATATAGTGAAACTTGGCAGGCAGCATAACGATGCCAATGTTTTATCTTTGGGGGCAAGGTTTTTAAAAGAGGAAGATGCTATCGACGCCGTTAAACTTTGGCTGGAGACCCCATTTACCAATGAAGAAAGGCACATAAGGAGAATTGAAAAGATTAAAAAAATAGAAATCGGACTGAAGTGAAGAAAAGTTAAAATTGATCTCAAACTTTTCTTCACGAAGGAGATCGCTTGCAAAAATGATCTAAATGATCATTTTTGACAAGGGAAGAGCTTTATGGTACAAATTTTACCCACAGTATTTGCCACAACTGAAGAAGGTTATAAAAAACAGATAGAACAGATTCAATCTAGCGGTGCCTTCAAAGATGGTTGGGTACAAATTGACCTCATGGACAATAAATTTGTTCCAAATTTGAGTATTGGCTTGGAGGTGGTTGCCAAATATCCCATTAATTCCCAAAAAGAAGCTCAACTCATGGTGGCTGACCCACAAGATTGGATTGATGAGTTGGTTGAATTAGGATTTAAAAGGATCATTTTTCCTATTGAAGTGGGAAATACTGCTGAATTGATAACGCAGGTGAAAAATTATCACATCCAAGTTGGATTATCAATAAACCCTGAAACTGAGGTAGATAAATTACTAGAGTTTCTTGATAGAATAGATCTAGTGTTAGTAATGGGAGTACGTCCGGGATTTCAAGGACAAAAATTGATACCGGAGACTTTGGATAAAATCAAGAAACTGGCACAGTTGAAATTAAAATATGATTTTTTGATTGGAGAAGATGGGGGAATAAATCCGCAAACAGTAAAAAGTTTGGTGGAAGCTGGAGTAGATAATTTGGCGGTGGGATCGTTTCTTTTTAAGGGAGATATTGATGAAAATTTAGAAAGATTGTGGGAAGCAATACATGGATAACCTTAACTGCGAAAATCCAAAAGATCACGAGAAGGCGGGAAATATTGACCGGGTGGCCATTTTTGGATTTGCCGATGCGCCAGTGAATAGTAACCTTTACAAAGATGCCTTTAATGTGGCCAAAATATTGGCTCAAACTGGTTATTTGGTGGTTAATGGCGGAGGGCCAGGGGTGATGAGAGCAGCCACCGAAGGTGCTCATGCAGTAGGCGGTAAAGTGACAGGGGTGACATTCTACCCCAAAGAGATAATCAGGTATGAAGGCAAAGATCCGCAAAATCAGGTAGATGAGGAAGTTATCACCCAAAATTATGTGGAAAGAACTTTGAGGCTTTTGGAACGTGGACAAGTTTATGTGGTTTTAAATGGCGGGACAGGGACTATCTCTGAATTTGGTATGGCTTGGGGTCTGGCTCGGCTTTACTTTGGTCACCACAAGCCATTGATTCTTTACGGTAATTTTTGGCATGAGATTATTGAAGCTTTTAAAAAAAATATGCATCTTCGGGAAGGTGATTTGTCTGTTTTTAAAATTGTCAACTCACCTCATGAAGTATTGGTGGCCATCACAGAATTTGGCAGGGAAATAAAAGAGGGCAAACATATTCATTTAAGAGTTGACAATGATGAGGAACAAGCCTTTACCCTTTAAGAATTTGCTGGTACAGTTATCGTATGTCAAAAAAGATAGATGATTTCCATAAATTAGAAGAAAAGGCCAATTTGGTCCGTCAGGATATCATCAAGATGTTGCTTGAAGCTGGATCAGGTCACTCTGCAGGTCCTTTGGGTATGGCAGATATTTTTACTGCTTTGTATTTTCATATTTTAAAACATGATCCCAAAAATCCGAACTGGGATGAAAGGGATATGTTAGTTTTATCAAATGGTCATATCTGTCCTGTTTGGTATGCTACTTTAGCACATGCTGGATATTTTCCTGTTTCAGAGTTAAAAACTTTAAGAAAGTTGGGTACCAGACTTCAGGGTCATCCACACAGAGGTGCTCTTCCTGGTGTTGAAACAACTTCCGGTCCCTTAGGTTCCGGCTTATCTCAAGCTTGTGGGATGGCTCTGGCTTTGAAGATGGATAATTCCAAAAGATGGGTTTATTGTTTAATGTCTGATGGAGAGCAAGATGCTGGTAATACCTGGGAGGCAGTTATGTTTGCCGGCAAAAATAAACTGAATAATATCACTGCCATTATGGATAGAAATAATATTCAAATTGATGGTTTTACAGAAAATATCATGCCTTTGGAACCTTTAAAGGAAAAGTATGAAGCTTTTGGCTGGCACGCACTTGAAATTGACGGGCATAATTTTGAACAGATTATAGATGCCTGCAATGAAGCAAAGGCCATATATGAAAAACCAGTGGTAATTATAGCTCACACTATTCCTGGGAAAGGGGTAGATTTTATGGAGAAAGATTTCAAATGGCATGGTATTCCACCAGATGCGGGAGATGTCAAAGGAGCTCCACCAAAAGGCCATCAGGCAGAAGTGGCCTTAAAAGAACTAAGAACCTTACAAGGAAAGATTAGGAGCGAACATGAGTGATCCACATCTAAATACAAAGCTGTTTGATGAAGATATTGAGCAAGTGCCTTCCAGAAATGGATATGGAGAGGGTTTAGTTTTAGCTGGTGAAGAGAATAAAAATGTGGTGGCTTTGTGTGCTGATTTGACAGAGTCAACCAGGACTCAAGCTTTTAAAGATAAATTTCCAGACAGGTTTGTGGAGATGGGAGTGGCTGAACAAAATTTAGCAACTGTTGCCTCCGGCATGGCAGCGGTGGGAAAGATTCCCTTTATCACCTCTTATGCCATGTTTTCCCCAGGCAGGAATTGGGAACAAATCAGAACCACCATTTGTTATAACGATAGACCTGTCAAAATTATTGGTTCCCATGCTGGTATTTCTGTTGGCCCTGATGGTGCTACACATCAGGCTTTGGAGGATATGGCCATCACCAGAGCCTTACCAAATATGGTGGTGATTTGTCCAACAGATGCCATTGAAGCCAGAAAAGCTACCTTAGCTATAGCTCATCATCCCCAACCCTGTTATATAAGGTTATCCAGGGAAAAAGTGCCTGTTATCACGACAGAGCAAACCCCATTTGTGATTGGTAAAGCAGAGATTTATCTAGATGGTAAGGATGTAGCTGTGATCGCCTGCGGTCAAATGGTGTATAGAGCTTTAATAGCTGCGAAAGAGCTGGAATCGCACAAAATTAGTGTTCGAGTAATAAATTCCCACACTATTAAGCCTTTAGATAAAGATACCATACTAAAAGCTGCAGAAGAATGTGGGGCAATTGTAACTGTGGAAGAACATCAAATCCATGGAGGATTAGGTTCAGCTGTTTCGGAGGTAGTTTCTCAAAATTATCCGGTACCTATAAAAATTATTGGAGTTGAAGATAGATTTGGTGAATCCGGCGAGCCAAATGAACTTTTGGAAAAATTCGGTTTAACCAAAGAAGCTATTATTAAGGGCGTAACTCATGTTTTAAAAATGAAAGGAAAATAATTGGGATGGGTTTGTGGAGTTTGTGAACAAACCATTACAGTCCTTTTGGCAGGTATGGTGGCGTTGGGCAACTTTATGGCTGATCTAGTGAGAAGCTTCTTTTTTAGAGGGCAAAAACAGGATTAATAATCTCAGTATGATTACCAAAATAGCAGCCACATAAGTGATTTGCCCCAATAGTCTTCTGATAACCAAGGCTCCGTCTGCCTGCTCCATCAGATAAAAGTGCAAAACAGCCAAAATTAAAGCTAAATAGCTGGTGGTTTGAATAATCTTCCATATCCTGGGAGACAGTTTATCGATGGCTTTCTGGTTGGAGGTTAAGGTGACTAAAAGAAGGATTATTAAAGCTAAAAGCCCAGATAAAATCCCGCCATATTTTGGGTTTGACGTATCTATAAAACGCAAAAAATTAAATTTGAAAAAGTAGGTATAAACTAAAAGAGTATGCATAAAAGCCGCTACAAAACTTAAGATGCCCCATGTTTTCCGAAAGGCTTTCAGAAAATTCAGACCGGGTAGTATTCTGCTAAGAGGTCCGATCAGAAGGGTAATCCCTAAAAGACTAATAGCCAAAAGTCCGGTGGTTTTAATCATTTCTGAGGGGGTAACTTTTCCAAAGTTATAAAACTGAAAAAACATCCACAACAGTAATATCGGGATTCCGAATTCAACTATTCTATTAAATTGAGATTGTTTGACCATTGATTTCATGATACCATGAATTGGTGGAAACAAAATTTAAAATTCTAGTTTTGTTTTACTCATTTACAGGACATACAGCTGAGCTTGCCAAATATATTGCTGAGGGGGCAGAAGAAATTGAAGGAGCACAAGTGGAAATAAAACAAGTCCCAGAGCTTTTGCCGGATAGTTTTTTTGAGAGCAAGCTGGAACTAAAAAAAACCAAGGAAGTCTTTGCCGATGTTCCTGTGGCCAACTTGGAGGATTTAACATCTGCTGATGGGGTGGCTTTTGGAACACCGGTTCATTTTGGATCTTTTGCTTCCCAGCTTAAACAATTTATAGATCAACTTTCTCCCGTATTTATCAAGGGTACCATGGTCGGGAAACCGGCTGCCTTTTTTTGTTCTGCCGGCTCCATGCATGGCGGAGAGGAAGCGGCGCTTATTTCCACCATGATCCCTCTTTTAAATTTGGGCATGATCCCCATAGGGGTGCCTTATCCGGTTCAGGGAGAGGGATCTGATTTTGATGCAGGTTCTCCTTACGGGGCAGTTTATGTTTCAGGACACAAGGGTAATCAGCAACTTTCGGACGGAGATAAAAAAATTGCCAGAATTTTAGGCAAAAGACTTGCTGCCATGAGCAAGGTAATTAAATACGGCTGTATTTCTTTCCCGGAATGTCAGTTTTTATCTGCTAAATATGATTAAACCCTGAATAAATATCCTACTACCAGACCAATGGTGGTAGCAAGAGCTCCGATGATAAAAAGCTCGGCAGCTGATCTTAAGGGTTTGTGTTCTACGATTTGTCCTTTAGCATACCCCAAAAGAAAAAGTCCCACAAAAGCTGCGATGATGGCAATGATCCTGGCTTGTGGTTGGTTAAAAAGAATAGTGGGGATGATGGGGACTACTCCTCCCAATAAATATCCAAAAAACATTATCAAAGCTCCTACTATTAAGCTGTCTGTATGCTTTCCGGTTTTATCCATCTGATGGACTGCTTTTTCGGAAGAATATTGTCCGGCTGCCATGGACGAGGCCTCAACTGTGACTGCCACTAAAGAGGCCAAAATGATGATGGCTTTATCCTCAACTCCGGTGGAGATCCCCACCACCACGCCAGTGGTGGAAACCAGCCCATCCTGTATCCCAAAAAGAGCAGATCTTAAATAATCCTCATGTATGTGGTGTGACATACTTGTATTTTAGCATTTCCAGTTAGTTAAATTTAATTAGAGCTTTATCAACTTCTTTAATTTGCTCTTCTAAAAGATTTGGAGTTTCAATATCATTTAGGTAAAATTTTAAGGATCCATCTTTGCCATCACAAAAAGTCTCACCATCGCCTGTTGTTAAGCATTCTTTGGTTAGTTTCATTGGCAGTGTATTAAAAAAATCACTCCATCTAATTCCTTTTTTGGTGACATAGACAACTGAAGGATCGGGATTTTGGATATAAACATTAGGTGATTGATTATGATATTTTTCAGCCCTAAAACTTCTTGTAATATTGCCGGTAATGATGGTGAAAGTGGCTTTAATATTTACTTTTTCTTCTAATACAGGTGTAGGGGTTGAAATTTGAGTAGCAGGTTGGGGGATTTTCGATCTGTTTAGATAAATGATACTAGCTACCAAAACAGCAAACACTGCAATGATAACAAAAACAGTCTTCACAAAATAATCTTACCATGCTAGACAATATTTCCCAAAAATCCTAAAATTTGCTTAAAAATAAGTGGGTAGGGAAGAATTGTCTTGATTCAGAGACTTCTCTCCTCTTCTTAACCTACTCTTCCAAGTTTTGGAGCCTCTGCAGTAGTTAGACCGGTTTGGGTTCAGGTCAAACCAATTTTGGCTCCCAGCACTCCTGTTTAGCCTCAGCACTTGCCGTTGGCTCTCCGATTTTCATCGGAGCAGAAGCCGCTTTATCCCTGCATAGCGGATTATTCAGCCACTACCCATTAAAATAATTTCAAAACAGGCTGGTTGTTACTAGACCTACGTCGGGAGTTTCCCGCCTAGATGCCGCGCAACCTTGCAGAACTCTACTTATCCTTGCGGAATTATGAGGGGGTCAGCTTATCCCTCCACCTGTTATTAAATTATTCTTTTTAATTCTTCAATCCTCCTTAATGCAGCCGTATTATTTGGATGCTTTTTAAGATGCTTCAGAATTTTTCTAATTTTATTTTTCTCTCGGCGGTGGGAAAGCCTGTATCTTTCGCACTTTGCTTTGTTACGTCCAATCTTTCGACCTTTTCTACCACCGCTTATTGTTGACATATTAACTCACCGCTTTCCGGGAGTTAATTAGGCCTAATTTAACTAACCAATTAAATTATTTTATTGGGAATTATTCTTTGAGGAAATGAAAATTACTCATTTTACAATTACTCAATTTGCTATTCCCGTATGTAACATTGATGTCTAGCATATCTTTTTAATAATAACTGTATTTAAATCTACTTGTCAATATATACAAAGTGTATCAAATGTACACAATTTGCATTTTAGACTCTTAGTTAATAGAATATTATTAATGAAAACTGTTACAGCAAAATATGCCAGACAAAATTTTGCAGAGGTTTTAAATGAAGTTCATTTTGGTAGAAAAAAGATTCTTATAACCCGGTCTGGAAAACCATTAGTAGTCTTAATAAGTACAAGAGACTTAAAAAAAGAAAAGAAATAGTCTCAATGGATAAATGGAAAGTTAATTACTATATTTTACTTTCTGGTAACAGTCCTGTAAAAGAGTTTCTAGATGTTAATTTGAAAGCTAAAGTTAAAGCTTTAAGAATTTTTTCTAATATAGAAGAGTATGGATTAACTTCTGTTACCCCACATATTAAAAAGTTAACTGGAACTCCACTCTGGGAGATCAGAATTTTAGGAGAAGATAGTGTAAGGATTTTATATGTAACCCGCCAGGAAAAACAAGTTTTATTGCTCCACGCTTTTGTTAAAAAGACTAATAAAACTCCTACAAAAGAAATTAATGTGGCTTTGGTGCGGTTAAAAGAAGTTGACAGCTTGACAAAGTGATATCTTTTAGGATATCATCAAAATATGAAAATATACACATTCAGACAGCATCTTAAAGAAAGTTTAAAAGATCCCGAGTTTAAAAAGGCTTGGGAAGAGTCAGAGGCTGAGTATCAAATCAGCAGAGCACTTATTGCAGCCAGGCTGCATAAAAAGATCTCACAAAGAGATCTGGCTAAAAGGGCAAATACCACCCAGGCGGTTATTTCCAGGCTGGAGAGTATGAGTGCTAACCCGTCAATTGGGCTTATACAAAAAGTAGCTTCAGCTCTAAACCTAAAATTAAAAATTCAATTAACATGATAGTTTCTAAATCTACTTGCGGTCTTTGTAAACCAACTAAAAGATATAAGAGAAATAACACTAAATTAAAGAGTATTCTTAAACGTGCCTTATCAGACGATGAACTAACAGTGAGCTTGATTAAAAGTTATTCCAAATTTTAATTTGGACAATATTTCTCATGGTTCGATTGGATTAGACAAAGTTTACACTGAGTTTGTCGAAGGATTGACTCACCACCAGTGAAAGTCCTAAAACTTGCCGCTTATTATCTTTGCTTAATTTCAACGTACTTCTTGAAGTGATGAAAACAGAATGAAAATTCGTCAAAAAATGAAACAAGACCCAAGAGATTAGTACCTACTCCCAGACTGGAGGAGAAAGCTATTTGTGCCTCAAACTTTTTCCCTGCAAACTTTACACTGACTTTGTGAACATAAGCGGGAATTTGTGAACCATCACCAACAGTAAAGTAAACTCTTCTTCCATTCTCAAGCTTTAAACCCAACAACTCCGCGTGGTCTGAATGGAAAACACTATAGCCTGCACCAGAATCTATATAAGCATGGAATTCAATCCATTCTCTATTCTCTGTTTGAATTTCAAGCGGAACAATAGGCTCGTTATCAATATAGGGGAAAATCATACCAGGAGGTACTTGTCTTCTTTTCGGGGAACTGCAAAAATGCTAATTTTTTTATTGGGATATTTCTTTTTGGCAGATTCATAAGCAACAGTAGCATCAAAAGATGCGGCGATCACTTTTCCTTCGACAATAGCCACCCTTTTGCCAGGATATTTATTAAAGATATTTGTGGGAATTTTTGCTTGTTTCATGTTAAGTCTATTCTAACACGAGATTAGATCTTTATGCAATCTATCAAGCCTAGCTTGGCCACATCACCCATAGCTTCTTAGCCTCAAAAATGGTAAAAAATCCGCAGGTGTCAAGCCTACTCTACCTCCTAGGTGATATGACAGATGGCAAATTGTTGTTTTAATCTTTAAATGTCTTATAGCAGTTTTCTCGCTCCTTTTGTCTCTCCTGTCTTAATTGTTGAATCTGATCGTTCGGTAAGCTACAATTTGTTGAATTCATTCCTACACTTTCACATAAATCTATTCCTTGTTTGTCATGTCTGTTGTCAGCATTATTAAGACATTTTTGTAAATTTTCAACTTTATTATTATAAATTCTTTCTTGGGAATAAGTTTCCTCAACTTTTGCTTTATATTGTAAATATCCAAATAGTACAATCGCCACTCCTATTATCAATGATATATGCAGGTATTTTTTATTTTTCCCATTTAGCATTATTCAATTATTATAATATTCAGACTTATGGTACACAACCTGGAAATTACCCACAAAAAAGTGGTTCGACTTCGCTCACCACTGTAATCCTTAATTAAAAAATGGTAAAAATTTTGTTCTAGAAGTAGTCGTACTTGAAGTAGAGGTTGAAGTAGTTGACAAAGTCTGATATAATATAAGTTGATGAACAAAGATGCAGAGTCAAAAGTTAGGAGATTAACGCCAAATCAGGCAAAAGCTCTTAAGGTAATCGTTTCCTATCCTGTTGGGTCGGTAGTTTCAGGGACATATATTTCTACAGCCACGGGGCTTACGGGAAATGCATTAGGAGGAACAGTCTCCGCCCTGGAGAGAAGCGGAACTATACAGCCTTTTGGTAGAGAGGGACGCCAGTTCAATTGGGAACTTACAGATCCTGATTTTATTCAGGCGAAAAAAGAAGATCCAAAATCTCTAGTTAAAATTCTTGGACGGATAGCTGGAGAGGATAAAAAATAAATGTCTGAATTTAACTTTATTAAAAATTTCCATTTAACACTAATAAAATTTGGTGGAGATAAAAAAATTGAGATAGCCAGCGGGGAAGATAGTAAGGGAGTAGTTGTTATTTCTAGTTCATTAGAAACAAAGGCTGTGGATTTATCAAGAACCTCAGATAAATCGCAATCCAGACAATTGAAATTTAAAAAAAGTTCCTAATTTTGCTTAAAATATGACTGACTTAAATATTTCCAGAGAAGATAGAATTAATCTATACAAACTTGCTATTGCTCGGAATGATATAACAGAAGCATTATTTACAACGAGATTATTTCTAGAGACTGTTAAAAGTATACGGGATCCCAACTTTCAACCACTACAAGATGCCATAGTGATTGCTTATGCCCGACCATTTAAAAGAAATAGACCCTATGGTTCACTGGATAAAAGGTGGGAGAAATTTGATAGTGGTATAGAAAGACTTCATGAATTAATAATCGAAACTAGAGATACACTTGTTGCGCATAGTGATACACTATATCGGAAAGTTCAAATAATTCCTAAGGGGATATCAAATATTCCGGGAATTCCCACAAATGAAGATATTGCTCTCATAGTTTCTACCAAAAAGATTGCTTTGGATATGTTTCCTAGAATAGAGATTTTATGCATGGATTTAGGAAGCAGATTAAATGACGAAATAAATGATTTATTAGAAAAGCTTTTTGGAAACAAACAATTACCTAACGAACCATTTGATTTACTTTAAATATTAGAGTTTTTGGAGGTGGGATTATTTTAGGGATACCTGATAATCTTGATCATTTTCTTGGCCAAAGTTACATGGGTTTTTATCCCGGGACTCTTTACTGATGATAATATTTTCCAAAGTTATACCTTTACTTTGATATTCATTTAAAACAGTATCAGACATATGATAAAAAGGTGAGTCAAAAATCTTC